>NZ_CP092418.1:2821388-3129444 GCF_023716485.1 Microbulbifer variabilis | reverse complement strand
TTGATTTGCCGAATTTTAGCCAATGCTCCGAGGCTGCGACTCAGAGCAATACAAATGACCGTGAGGTGTATCGCATTTTTTCAGATTTCTACTATGAAATTGAAGATAAGCGCGAGTATGCCGTTACCGCGGTGAAAAACTGGGCAAAAAACTTTGCCTCTAGCTGTATCACTTCGACCACTCAAATCACATTAGATGATGTACAGTGTGATGATTTTATCGGTGGTGCGCCAGTTTGCCGTATAGAAAGTGATGAAGGTGACTATGTTGTTGTAAAAGACTACGTTGATTCCACCAATGTAGTCCTTTCCAAGCATGACCAGCAAAACTGGCCTGCAGTTCACACCTCTAATGACATGGACATGCTGTGGATGGCCAATCCTGCGAAGTGTTACTCAGACCTTCTAAAGTCTGGTGTGGATTCCCAGGCGTATTACCTGGATGCCTATAATTACCGTTACTTTGGTGATTATCGATTTGTGTTGGCTAGAACTACACGTGATCTGGTGCAAAATCTGGCGGGACAATCTAATCAATGTGCCTATGAAACGATAGGTATTGAAGCCAATAAAATGGAGTGTTCTGAGACCTCTGGCGGTACTAAAATATGTGCTTCCAGGCATACCAATGCAGGTTATTTCGTATTTGTTAGTGATGACAACCACGGAATGCATGTGGTATTTAATCGCTGGGACTGATAAGTATTGATGGTTGTGAAAGCTCCTCAAGTGGGAGCTTTTTTTTGTGTCTTTGTGATATTTCCCTGTTTTACTTGGCTCAATAAGATAGACTTTTTGTTCTCCAATACGCTTAACTGTCCCTGGCCCCATTTCAAAGTATTCTCTAACTTTTTAAGCTGAGGGAATAAATAAATTGGTTTCAGCTACTCAGTATGAAGGTAATTCCTGAGAAGCTTTGGTTACCGTCTTTCCCCTTGTTCTGAAAAATACTCCTTTCGCTGATCATTGATTTTAGGGGCAGTATTTGTTTCCCCTTGCTATAAGTGCTTTTGGCTGATAGCCTGAAAATGTGATCACATTTAATAGCCTTTGAAGGTTCTTTTTTTTTGGTAAATAAATTCAGGGAGTAGAAGTATGCAGGGAGAAATAATAACTGCCACGCCAAAGCATGCCGATATAGTAGCGTATCTAGTTGCCAAACTATTAATGGCTTTGGTGGGGCATAAGCGTGAAATCAAACCTGATCAACTCATTGAGGTAAGTAACAAGCTGCTGGTAAGGGAGAGTGCTTATAATGCTTTTCTTTATAGAGTTGAGGGTGAGATTGTTGCTGTTATTACAGTTTCCAGGTCTGCAGCTATTTATGCTGGAGGGTATTATGGCGTAATTGAAGAGTTTTACGTAGAACCTGAATACCGAAGTCAGTCGATTGGTAAAAAAATGCTGGACCGAGTGGTTCAGTTTGCAAGAGAGCAGGGGTGGCCACGTTTGGAGGTGAGTACACCAGAGAAAGACAAGTGGAGCAGGACGGTAGATTTTTATCGTCGGGAAGGATTTTCAGATAACTCTAATGGGGAGAGGTTGAAGCTGGAATTATAGTCCTTATTTTTCTGTAAAGTTAGGTACCTTCTGCATGTCTATTTTCCTTGCGGTTTTTATTGATTGTATCGGGCCCTATATAGGCTGAGAAATCGATGTGTATTAAGGTGGGAAGGTTTATATTAATTCGCTCTCATCCTTTAAATTTAGGACTTTGTAAGGGTGCCTCAACAAGCTTTCTGCAAATAATACTTCTATAACATTGATCGTTGAGAGTGGACGGGGAATATATGCTATGCCGATTAATGTAAATATTTGTTTGGTGGTGAAAAACTCCCTGTTTTAGTCTTTAAGGTTGAATGAATCGTTGTGGCGTCATTAAGTTGCACGATTTTTTAGTGATGAATATTTAGGGGATTCTGGTGGTTGTAATAAAAATAGAGTTTGGCTCTTTGAGATTTTCTAACCTAGACGTTCGGAATTACAATAAGTACTGAAAAAGATTCTCATTTCCGTCTGAGATAACGCTCGGAAATATGATTTAGTAGATGTTTTATTGATATTATTTTGCCTGACTGTTTAGTTCTGTAGGGCGCTTATGTTTTACGGAAAAACTGGTTAACAGTGTCATCATCTCGTTCTTGATTTTTGCGGTTTAATATAATTAACTGCCGCTCGGGTTTAAATGTTTTCACCTTTGGTGTGCTCGCCAAGCTGGGAAATAATAAATAAATATCGCTTGGTGAAAAGGGTGTTAAAAGTCAAATATGAATACATTGCGCTAAATTTATAAACATAAGGTCAGTTAAAGCAGTCGGCCGTTTTTATTACAAGGAAAATAATGAAACGTCGCGATCTTCTGAAAGCCGCAGGTGCTCTTTCGGCACTGCCACTGGCTGGTATGACCAGTTCTACAGCTCAGGCAAGTAATCGCCTAGAGGATTCCACCTTCCCAAAGTCGATTATGGATGGCAGCCTGCAGGATTCTTCCGGTTTCCTTAAGGTGGTTCAAGGTAACTTGCCTGATGATGTTACCGGCCATTTGTTGATGGCCGAGGGGATTCCTCTCGCTCCTAACCATTTGACTCCAAATGGAAAAGGTGCGCTTACCCGGTTGGATTTCAGTGGTAGAGCCAGTAATGGCAGTGTGGCTTATACGCGAAAAATGATCAGAACCGCCTCTGCAATTATGCAGGAGCAAGATTTGAGTGGTTTCGATAAGTTTAATTTGCTGGGGGGAACTATCTATTCCAGCCCAAATCTTGGCTTTATGAATTATTGCAATACGGCCCCCAATTATATGGGGGAAAACCGCTTTGCGATGAGCTATGAGGGGGGGGTGCCCTATGAGTTCGATGCTACCACTCTGGAAATGATAACCCCTATTGGTGAGGTGGGAGAGTGGGAATCCAGTCTTCCTCCTCTGTTGGATAACCTAACGCCAAAGAAGTGGTTGTTCCCACAAATTCGCACTACTGGTCACCCCTTCTTTGATTTGGCGTCCGGTGAGTGCATTACCATCAATTATGGTGGCAATATGGGTGACTCCGGTCGCTCGGGCTTTATTCGCTTGATTTCCTGGGATCAGCGGGGGGCTTTCAAAAGCTGGAATATTCGTGATCGCCAGGGAAATAACGCTTATATCGCGGCCAGTTCCCACTCCCTGGGGGTTACTCGTAACCATGTCATTATTTTTGAGACCGCGGCGAGGGTCGAATCCACTCGTATTCTCGGTACCCATATTGTACTGCCGCAGGAACACAAAACTCGCTGTTGGGTGATACGCAAGTCGGATATGGTACCTGGGCGTGAGGATATTATTGCTGACTACCTGGAGCTGGGCTTTGATACCTCCGATATTGTTTGCAACTATGACGACAGTGCCGGTGAAATCACTCTCTATGGCCAGTATATGGGAGCCATGGACAAGTCTGAACAGCTGTTCCGCTATGAAATATTCCAAGAGGGTGGGCTAGTGCCCAAGTGGTTGTCCGGCTATCCGGCGGCGCCTGTGGATGTTGGAGGTCTGGTGCGGGCTAGAATTCAGGTAACGTCTGACTTTGCACGGGAGATCAAAGACGATTACCGGGTTATCCGCGATGAAAACCTCCTTTGGGATATGAATGACCCAGCTTATCGAGGGCACTTTCAGTTTCCAGAGACATTTGAGCATCTGTATTGGGCTGCGGTGGGCTACCGCCCAGATTTGGTTTCTATGCGCGTTTCCTGGGCATACCGCAATTACCCAGAACGTTTTTATAGTTATTGGGATATGCCCGAGCAAAGTAAGCCATCTGCTTTGGTGCATATGGATTGCACCCGCATGCAAATTGCCGATGCTTATCAGTTCCCCGATGACTGTGTGATGCGGACTCCGCAGTTTATGGCACGGCCTGGATCCACCGCGCAGAATGATGGTTATCTAATTGCTGCGGTTGTTCGGAAAAATCCGAGTAGTGCGCAATCCAACGGTAAAGAGTTCTGGATATTTGATGCTGCCGCACTCAGCCGGGGGCCACTCTGTATCCTCGCCAGTGAGTCTTTGGAATTTGCTACCACTAACCATGCCCTGTGGGTGCCCTCTATAGGTCGCCGTCCAGCTATGGCTTACCGTTCTGGATATGGGGATTTCCTGCGCAGTAAAGCGCCTGATCACAGTCGCAATGTTCAGGAAATAATCGATCGGGAGCTATTACCTAGATTTGGTTAATTTTTTCATTAATTGAAATACAACAACTCAATAATGCAACAACAAGGAAGCAAAGGCATGTACCATCCACTTCTCTCCGGGCGAAGTCATTTGTTGCGCCGGGCTACCAATTTCTTGTGTGCGGCAGGTTTGTTTTTTGCTGCGGGGGCTTCGGCGGAGCAGTTACCTCCCCCCATTGATGTACCTGAGGTTTTGAAAAACTATCAGGACACCCAGGATTGTTTTCCCGGTGTTATTCATGACCCTTCAACAATCGCTGAGGTACAGTCGATAGTGCGCGATGCTGCCGCTCAGGGGCGCAAGGTCATGACCGGTACCCGGCGCTTTAACAGCCAGATAGACGCGGCTTGTGCGGGCAACGGCGAAGTGCAAATCACTCTGGAAAATATGAACCAGGTGGTTAGCCTGGATAAAGAAAACCGCTTGGTAACTGTTCAAGCTGGTATGCGTTTTAATGATCTAGCAGCCTATTTGCGTGAGCATGAACTCAGTGTACCGATGGTTACTGAGCTGGCGATCTTCTCGATTGGCGGGATGCTTGGCAGCGGCACTCATGGATCCACCTTTACTCAGAAAAGCAATATGATTTCTGACTATGTCACCGAGATAAAGCTCGTTGATGGCAAGGGGAATCTGCGTGTAATCACTGGTGAACTACTCAATGCTGCGCGGGTTAACCTTGGTGTTTTGGGGGTTGTGGTGGAAGTGACTATTGAAGCCGAACCCGGCTACAAGGTACAAGCCAAAGTGAAGGGACACCGGGATGACAGCGATCTGGAGAATGTCATTTTGGGCTTGGCTCGGGATAACCACTCCGCAAATATTGCCTGGTTCCCAGGTCTCGGCCGCTATACGGTTACTACTTATAATAAGGTTCCTTTGGACACCCGGGGCAATGCTTATAACGCTCAAGCTGATGTCTCGGATTTTTCCGAGTATCTCTTTGGCCTGATTTTTGATAGCTTGCATGAAGCCGACAGTGCTGCCCTGCAGTGCTTTGCCGCATCTCTGCGATATACGGCCCGCTCCAGTTCTTATTTCCGCGATGTAAATACCGGTCTAAAGAAATTCATCAAGCCCACGGGGCACGCGGATCTGATGCAGCATTTTGTCTGTAAAGAGCCGAACAATTGTGTCTGGGATAAGTTGCCGATTGCCTTGCAGGAAGTGGCCATACCTTTTGAGGAGCTGCCCAACTGGATTGCCGATGTGCGCCAGATTATTGCCCACAGTGAGCGCACCTGCTTCCCCTTGAACGGTATTTACTTCCGCTTTGGTAAGGCCTCCGATAGCTATCTGGGAATGAGTGCTGGGCGCGACACCGCTTTTGTAGGTATCGAGTATACTCTGCGCCAGCGCGGTGAGGCGGTGCCTAAAAACTACTTTGTAAACCTGGAAATTGAGCAGATGTCGCTACGCAAATATGGCGCCAGACCGCACTGGGGTAAGAATTCGGTGGCTATTTTTGAGGATATGCCCTCTCGCTTCCCGAAATGGTCTCAGTTCCTTGATGCCAAGGCTGAATTGGATCCTGAGAATGTTTTTACCAATCCATTCTGGCAGCGGGTTAGTGGCCAAGACCCTCTTGAGAATTACCTAACGCCCCAATGTAATGCTGACGGGCAGTGCTATTGCAGAACCGATGCACATTGTGAGCAGGGGGCAACTTGCCAAGCAGGTAATTGGTATTCCGAGGCGCGGATATGTAAGAAAGATTAGGCTTGTATTGATACAAAAGGAGTGGTGGTTTCACCACTCCTTTTTATTTTATTGATGATTGAGTGTTAATTCTTTGAAAGGTGCTCTTTAATATACAGGCAAAACTTTTCTGGATTTTCTATTGGCAACATGTGATTTTCTGAAGCCGCTTGCAATAATTTAGATGAAGGAGTGTGACTGGCAGCAGATTTGGATACTATCTGAAAGAGATTTCTGGTATTACTGCCGTATCCAATCGTAGTGGGGATTTGGATTGTCGACAGGTGCTCTTTATCCAGGCAGGGCTTTTCAGTTTGAGAGAGTTGTAAGGGCAGGGTGTGAGCATTCTCCAGTTGCTGGGCCCGAAGTACTGGTGCTTGTGAAGAGAAATAGCCAGCTCTGTTCCCGGAACCATCAATAAGAAACGCCACAGCCTCCTCAAGCTTACCATTGTCAACCGCTTCGAATACCTTGCCAAACATGGCTTCGGCATCCTGCATAAACGCCTCCATTTTCTTGCTATCCAGGTGTCCTGGATAACCTGGCTCATAGACAAATAAGCTTTTGAACAATTTGGGGGCTTTTATCGCTGCGCTTAAGGCAACATCAGCACCATAAGACCAGGCGATCAAGTGAATGGGACCATCGCCAAGCGTGGCTGAGAAACTAATTAAATCATTGGCATGAGTTTCAATGCCAAAACTTCCACTCGAGCCTTTATTATCAACACCAAAATGTCTTTGGGTGAGAGAAGCAACCCTGTATTCTTTTGCGAGTATACGATGGTGTGGTTCCCACATTCTTTCATCGGCAAGTGCACCATGAAGAAAGAGGACAGTTTCTTTAGGTTTTTCTAGTGAGTGCTTCATCTTTGGTATATAAGCTTTATTATTTATTTCTAACTTTTCACTCTCTGAATTAGAGAGCGCTAATAGCTTGGGTCTGCGCTTCTATGCCTTAAAGTTTTACTCTTTATAAAGTCTGATAAGGGCCAAGAAGCTGATAGCGGCCAAGTTTACTCCAATCCCCCAAGTTTGTTCACTTAATGGGGAGAGTGAGTATTCAGCACCGATACTCAGGCGATATGTATCACTGAAGGGTGGATATATCAATAAAAAGGATGCGCCTACTCCGGTGGCAAGTTTAAAACTCAGAATAGGAGATGTGATCCAGGGGATCTGTGCAATAAAAACCCGCTCAAGGTGCTTAATGTTTGAAGGGAATCTCAAAAATTTTATGCCCGCGTATACTGAGTATACAAAAAAGGCAAATACTAGGCTGTTACCAATTACTTTATTGAATGTTAATTCTCGTGAAATCATGGTATCTGCTGCAACCATAATGCTTCCAATAGAGCCGCCTGCAATTGACGTGGCCAGTAAGATCTTTCTGATTATTGCTTTCAATGACTTCCCTTAAAATACCAGTTATTCATATTCTTTTTTTCCGATAGCTTTTCCCAGACCAAGTATATTGATAATTCAATAATCTATGAGAGCCTGTCTCTCAATGAGTTAGCCTGATCGGCCCCATTAACAAGAGTAAGATTGATTAATAAACGATCTGCATCGCGAGAGCGCCCGGGTATAACTCAGGCGCTTTAAATTGGAGGATTGCCTTAAAAATTTATCAGGACAGTGGCAGGAGGGTATTTCTGTCTAATTTATTTTTCCAACAACTGATCCAATGGTAATTCAGTGCGGTAACGTACCTGTTTTAGGGAAAAGCTACTCTTAATATGATCAATACCCGGTAACTCCGTCAGTTTTTTATCGAGAAATTCCTGGTAGGCCTGTAGGTTGGGAACAACCACGCGGAGCAGGTAGTCGAAGTCACCAGTCATTAAGTAACATTCCATAACCTCCGGCCATTGGCCGATAACAGATTCAAAATCCTGTAGCTCTTTTTTCACTTGGTGGTTGAGGGTTACCTGAATAAAGACACTAACTGGAAGGCCTACTTTTTCGGGCTCCAAAAGGGTCACGGCGCGCTTGATAAATCCCTGTTCATTGAGGTTTTTGACCCGCCGCGAGCATGGCGAGGGAGAGAGGCAGACTTTTTCTGCCAGCTCAATATTGGGAATAGTGGCATCCTCCTGGAGGATTTCCAGGATTTTTTTATCGATGGCATCCAGTAAATAGGCCATGGTTTTTTCCGTATCTCTTCTCTCTGAACGAACACCGGATTATCCGGCTGCTTCACTGCCATGCCGGCATGACAAAACATCCCGGTTGAGTCCTTTCTGGGCAATTATCCTGTTTTATGACTGCGCCGTGAAACCGTTTATTCTTTGTTATCAATATCCGCTCACTAGATCTGTGCTGAGTGACCAGCCGCCAACTGCTCGTTCACTCAGCTTTCCTGTAACCGACTTGCAAACTAGGAAGGTGGTTACGTGTGGGGGTAGATTCTGCGTCTCTCACAGTGGCGCCCCCGCGTAGGGCCTATTCGATGAATCCCTAAAAAACTGACTTTTTGAGTGAATTGTTGCTGGTAGTTTGTAATCTTTAGCGAGTTGTGTCCGTATTATGCCCTAGCCAGGCTTATTTTGGTATGACCTGCCCGGCCGGGCGGTGTTAATTTTAGCGGCTAATAAGCAGATGCTTCGGTTTGGCTTTGAGCTGTTTCAGTAGGTGCCGAGAGAAATGTGGCACCGTGGCTATCGTCATCAAACCGGGCAAAAGAAAAGCAATAATGAATTAATAGGTGGTACCCATGGCAATGGTCGAAGGCGATCAGGAGCTGGGCTTTGATACCGAGTATTCTCTCAAAGCCGCATTTACCCGTGATTCTGGCCGAGTCTTTCTGACTGGTATTGATGCGCTGGTGCGCCTGCCGCTCATGCAGAAACGTATGGATGAGCTGGCTGGCCTGAATACTGCGGGCTTTATTTCCGGCTATCGGGGCTCCCCTCTCGGCGGTTACGATCAAGCGCTCTGGCGTCATAAGAAGCTACTCGCTGGGCACGATATCCACTTTGAACCGGGTATTAACGAAGACCTTGGGGCCACCAACATTTGGGGTACCCAGCTAGTCGATCACTACCGAGAGCAGGCCACCCGCGATGGGGTCTTTTCCATTTGGTATGGCAAGGGCCACGGGGTGGATCGCACCGCAGATGTATTTCGCCAGGCGAATATCCAGGGCACCGCCAAACTCGGCGGTGTGCTGGCATTGTGTGGCGATGACCACACCGCTGAGTCCTCCATGTTTTCCCACAACACCGATCAGATTTTTGAATCGGTAATGATGCCGTTGCTGTTTCCCGCCAGTATCGACGAGTATCTCACTCTCGGTCTCGCTGGTATTGCACTGTCGCGCTTTTCCGGTCTGTGGGTAGGGTTCAAGGCCATTACCGAAACGGTAGAGGCCGGTGCCTCCCTGGTGGTTCCAAGCTTGCCACAGTTCACTATTCCGGCGGACTTCCCCATTCCTGCCCATGGCTTGAATTATGACCCGCACCTGAATTGGCCCGCTGAGCGCCTGGAGTACGAGCGCCGTATGCTGGAGGAGCGTTTGCCGGCGGCGCAGGCCTTTGCCTATGTCAATCGCCTTGATAAAACAACGCATGAAAGCGAGCGCAAGCGCTTTGGAATCGTGACTGTGGGCAAGGCCCATGGGGACCTGCTGGAAGCGTTACAACTGCTCAACCTGAGCGAGGAAGATCTGCGCCAGGCGGGCATTGCCATTTATAAGGTGGCGATGTCATGGCCCCTGGAGCCTCGCGGTATCAGTGAGTTTGCCGACGGTATGGAACGGCTGCTGGTGGTGGAGGAAAAACGCCCGCTGGTGGAAGACCAGTTGAAGAACCTACTGTATGGCTGGGAGGACAACCGCCGCCCGAAAGTGGTCGGTAAGAAGGACCTCAATGGTGAAGATCTGCTGCCGGCGATCTGGGGTTTTGGACCAGATCAGGTGGCCAAGGCGATTACCCGCTGGCTGGCAGATACTGACCTCGCACAGCGTTTGATCCCCCTGGCAGAAAAATTGGGAGGCAATGTACCTCAGCGAGCACAAGGCCTGTTGGCGCGGGAGCCAATTTTCTGCGCTGGCTGCCCCCACAATACTTCCACCAAACTGCCGGAGGGCAGCCTCGGCAGTGCCGGCATTGGCTGTCATATCATGGCGCTGGGCAAGGGGCTGCGCACCGATACTTACTCCCATATGGGCGGTGAAGGCGCCCATTGGGTGGGGTTGCACCGCTTCTCGAATGCCGAGCATATTTTCCAAAATATGGGAGATGGTACCTATAACCACTCCGGTTTATTGGCGATTCGCCAGGCAGTCGCCAGTAAGGTCAATATCACTTACAAAATCCTTCTCAACGATGCGGTGGCTATGACCGGTGGCCAGCCTGCCGATGGCGAGGTAAACGCTCCAAGTCTGGCCGCGCAGCTGCTGGCAGAAGGCGTTGGGGTGGTGGTTCTGCTCAGTGAAAACCCCGATTACTGGCATCAGCACCGCGGCCAGTTGCCGGCGAAAGTGGAAGTGTTAGACCGTTCAGAGCTGGATGCCGTCCAGCGCCGTCTGCGTGAAACGCCGGGTGTCACCGCCATTATTTACGAGCAGGTGTGCGCCGCAGAAAAACGCCGGCGCCGCAAGAAAAAACTGATGGTGGATCCGCCCAAGCGCCTACTGATTAACCAGCGCGTGTGTGAGGGTTGTGGTGATTGCAGTGTGCAGTCGAGCTGTATCGCCGTGGAGCCCCTGGAAACCCCCTATGGCCGCAAGCGTCAGATCAATCAGTCCAGCTGTAACAAAGATATGCGCTGTGCCGATGGCTTCTGTCCTAGTTTTGTCACCATCGAGGGTGGTGAGCTGAAGAAACCGCCGGTTCAGTCTCTGGCCGAGTCCCTGGATTCTGCCATCGTCGATTTGCCGCCAGCGCCGGTGGCAGCCCTGGAACAACCTATTAGCATCTTGGTGGCCGGCATCGGCGGCAGCGGTGTACTCACTGTGGCGGCACTTTTGGGTATGGCCGCGCACCTGGAAGACAAGGGCAGTACCACGCTGTATTTCACCGGCCTATCACAGAAAAATGGTGCGGTGGTCGCCCACGTAAAAGTGGGTGCACGCCCGGAAGCCATTACTACTGCGCGTATCCGCGATGGCGCCGCTGAGCTGCTGCTTGGTTGCGATATGGTCACCGCTGCGGGCCAGCGCCCGAAATTTGCCACGGGCAAAATGCGTGCGCTGGTGAATACGGCCGAGGTGCCGGTGGCGGCCTTTGTGCGAGACAACGAACTAGCTTTCCCGGCGGATGCCACCCAACAGAGTATTGAGTCCCTTTGTGCCGAGTATTTCGCCTTCGATGCGAATAAGTACGCACAGGCACTGTTTGGCGATACGGTTGCCAGCAACCTGATGATTATGGGCTTCGCCTGTCAGAAGGGACTGCTGCCAATTGGTGAGGCGGCACTGGAGCGGGCCATCGAACTGAATGGTGTGGCGGTGGAAAATAACCTTCGCGCATTCCGTGCAGGGCGCTTGTTGGCGACGGATCCGAGGGCGATAGAAAAGCTGGCGGTACCGGCGCAGCCCGTAAAAATGATCGAGCCGCAGGAATCTGTGGAGCAATTGATCGCGCGTTTGAGCCGCGAGCTGGTTGAATATCAAAATGCCGCTTACGCTCACCAGTTCACACAGGGTATCGAGCATTTATACCGAGCGGAGCTGGCTCTTGCCGGCACGACGGGGGAATTGACCCGCACTGCAGCCAACAGCTTGTTCAAAGCCATGGCCTATAAGGATGAGTACGAGGTAGCGCGCCTGTACAGCGGCGAGGATTTCCAGCGTCAGTTGCGCGAGACTTTTAGCGGTGATTATTCCCTCAAGTTCCATATGGCCCCGCCATTGCTGGCACGCCCCGATGCCAGTGGCCGGGTGCGCAAGATGCAGTTTGGCCCTTGGATGGGCCGCTTAATGCCATTGTTGGCGCGTGGTAAAGCGTTGCGTGGTTCCGTGCTGGATGTGTTTGGCTACACCGAAGAGCGCCGCGCCGAACGGGACTGGGCACGCCAGGTGGCGCGAGCGGTACAATCGGTAGCGGCTCAGCTGAGCGCTGACAATCTTGCCGAAGCCCAGGAATTGCTGGCAATTCCTATGCAAGTGCGCGGTTACGGGCATGTGCGTGAGCAGAAATTTGCCCAGGTACAGGAGCGCTGGCAGCAGTTATTCAGCCAGTTTACCGCGGGGAACAAGGAGCAGGCGCCGGTGGCGGTTTCCTGAGCCCCTGGGTAAGCAACGGAAATAGTGCATCGGAAATAAGTAAGGAATGGATGTATGGCAGGGACGCCAGTGATATTTCTTACCGTGTACCTGGAGGCAAAATCTATCGGGTCTAACCCGGCCGAAAGGGGATCAGCGGATTGAGAAACAGACCGCGGACTCCAGTGAGTGAAACCGGAGCTTCTACTGCGGAAAAACACAGGCAGTCCATGTCCTGAGTGGCGATGGGCCTGTGTACCTGCCCCGGCTCGCGCAGGACGAAATCCCCCCGGCCATAGATACCGTTGTGATCGGAAAAGCTGCCGTGCAGTACCAGGGCGAATTCCCGCCCACGGTGATCGTGTTTCGGTAGTCCGCTGCCGCTGCGCAGGCTGTGAAAAGCCACTTCATACTCTCTCTGTCCAGACTTGAGCCGGCATATTTGTAGGTTGCGAGTCAGGGTCTTCCAGCGCCTGTTTGGATTGCTGGCCAATAATTTATTTAACACTTTGGGTAAGTGGTCCATAGCCGGTTCCCTGCTGACCGGGGCCGGGGTGGAGCTTTCTTCACTTTTGTGGAGGATTTTCTCCGGAATCTGGCTGATGCGTTCCATCAGGCGCTCGAAGGCGTTGGCTTGCAATGGCTGCGCCGGGCTCCCATTTAGGAGGGAGCCACCGAGATTGTTCAGGGTATGCAACTGGGATCGGCAATCAGCACACATCTGCACATGGGCTGCAACAACCAGGCTGGGGCCCCTGGCCAAGCTGCCTGAGGCGTATTCCAACAGAAGGTTTTCATCCGGGTGATGGCGAATCATTGGACGTTTACCTGACGAACCGAGCTTGCAATTTCTTCATGGCCAGGCGCACCCTGGATTTGACCGTGCCGAGGGGGAGGCGCAATTCTTCGGAGATCTCGCTGTGGGATTTTCCCTCCATATAAGCCTTTTCCAAAATGTGGCACTGCTCAGCGGGCAGGGCGCTGAGGCCATCGGCAATATCGCGCTCGTTGCGCTTGTGTTGTAAGAACAGCAGCGGCTGGCTTTCCAGGTTCTCATCCCAAATATCGGCCACATCAACATCGTTGTCGCGATTTTGATGGCGCTGGTTGCGGCGCAACATGTCAATACGGCAATTGCGCATAATAGTGAATATCCAGGTGCTGGCCGAGGCCTTGCCCTGGTCAAAGCGGGGGGCTTTATGCCATACCTTGAGCATAACTTCCTGCACCAGTTCATCGGCCGCTTCGGCGTTGAGTGCCTGGGTACTGCGGCTGTGGTGGAAGCCCTTAATGAGCGGGGCAAAATGTCGGAAAACACGCTCAAACGCCTGGCGGTCGCGCTGAGCGCCAACCTGCGTTAGCAGCCTGCTCCAGTCATCCTTGTAGTCCTGGGAAGCTTTCACCGCAATTCCATTGCCGTTTTGTCTTTGCCTGTGCGCCATATTAGCGCTCTCTAATGTTGTGTCGATCCTTACTACGCATCTGCGCACTAAATGGATTGGGTTATTTTTATTTTGGCGCTGTGATCTGCCATTGGCAGGCTAACGTAAATCAGAGGGGTAGCGCCGCGGAATACAGTGGAAGGGAAAATGAGCAGCCGCACATTGGTAAAAGAAGTCCAGTCTTATTATCGGGATTTTTTGGTTAGAGACCCGGCGGAACTGTCAAATATGTACAGTGACAAAATTGTGTTTCGCGATCCTCTGCACCGAATCGAGGGGCTCCCCGCCCTCAAGGCCTATTTCTCTGATATGAGCCACGGCCTTACCCAGTGTCGCTTTCGCTTTGAGGAGGCTTCCATTACCCGTGATAGTGCTTGCCTGCCCTGGTATATGCACTATGCGCACCAGTCTTTGAAGGGCGGCCGGCCGCTGCGTTTACGCGGTTGTAGTTTGGTGCGCTTTTCCGACAAAGTGTTTTATCACGAAGATTTCTATGACATGGGGGCAATGGTGTATGAGCAGGTGCCCCTGCTGGGCTCCCTGTTGCGCAGGATTAAGTTGCGTCTGGAGCGGGGCTGACTGGTGACGGAGATTCGCAATAGGACACTATGGGTTACCGGAGCCAGTTCCGGCATTGGCCGCGCCCTGGTCTTGCGCCTTGCCGAGCATAATAACTTTGTAATTGCCAGTGGGCGCCGGCGTGAAGCGCTAGAAGAGCTGCAACAGCTCGCTCCCACACATATTCGCATACTCGACTGCGATGTGGCCGATGACAGCGGTATGGCCTCTACCTTCGAGCGCCTCAAGGATTTAACCGATCATCTGGATACGGTGATTGCCTGTGCTGGCACTTGTGAGTACGACGATGATTTACAGCTTGATACCACAATGTACCGGCGGGTTTTTGATGCCAATTTCTTTGGTGTAGTGAATACATTGCATTGTGCTTTACCGCTGCTGGCTGTCAGTGCTTCTCCGGTTTTTGCCGCATTGGGCAGCTTATCTTCGCTAGTGCCATTTCCCAGGGCAGAGGCTTATGGCAGCTCCAAAGCCGCGCTGGATTATTTTCTGGCATCGGTACGTGGGGATGTCTGCCATACCAACCTCAAGGTCGTGTTGATCCGCCCTGGTTTTGTCGACACCCCGCTCACCGCGCAGAATGACTTTGACATGCCTTTTTTGATTAGCGCGGAGCAAGCAGCGGAGTATATTGAGGTGGGGTTGGCTCGCAGAAAATCCATAATCGATTTTCCTCTGCGCTTGAGCCTGCCACTGCGTTTTCTCGGATTTTTCCGTTTTCTTTGGTTTCGTTTTTGCACACCAAAAATAAGTAGGATTCGTACCTTAAGGAAGAGTTGATGCGTATTGCCATCGTTGGCAGTGGAATTGCCGGCATGACGGCGGCTTATCTTTTGAGTCGCAAGCACGAGATTACCTTGTTTGAATCACAGGACCGCCTGGGGGGGCATACTGCGACTATTGATGTAGAGGAAGAAGGCAAACGAACCCTGGCTATTGATACCGGCTTTATCGTGTATAACGATTGGACCTACCCGAACTTTATTCGTTTACTCAATGAACTGGGTGTCGAATCCCAGCCGACCGCTATGGGTTTCAGTGTGCGCTGTGATCGGGAGGGCTATGAGTATGCCGGCAACAATCTCAATACATTATTTTCCCAGCGCTCCAATCTTCTCAGTGCCGGCCACTGGCGCATGTTATGGGATATAGTGCGGTTTAATCGCACTGCTATGCGAGATTGGCGCGAGGGGCGCCTTCACGAGGGCCTGACCCTGGGTGAGTATTTACCGGCAAATGGCTATTCGGCCGAATTTGCCAACCGTTATCTGGTGCCCATGGGTTCGGCAATTTGGTCGGCCAGTGTGTCGCAGATGCTGGAATTCTCGGTGAGCTTTTTTGTGCGCTTCTTTTTCAATCACGGGCTGCTCAATCTGCTGCGGCGGCCACAGTGGCGCGTGATTAAAGGGGGCTCTCGCTCTTATATTCCTGCGCTGAGTGCGCCCTATGCCGACAGGATTCGGCTCTCCACTAAAGTGAAATCCCTCTGGCGCAAGGAGCAAAGCGTAGAGCTAGTGACCAGTGAGGGGGAGCAGCTGACGTTTGATCAGGTGATCCTTGCCTGCCACTCGGATCAAGCGCTGGAATGCCTTAAAGATACCTCTAATCTGGAGCGACAACTGCTGAGTGCCATCCCCTATGCGTGCAATAGTGTGGCTCTACATACCGATTCCACTTTATTACCACAGCACAGGCGCAGTTGGTCCAGCTGGAATTACCGCTTACGTGCCGAAAGCGATGAGCTGCCGGTACTTACTTACAACATGAATATCCTGCAGGGATTGGCAACGGATAAAACTTATTGTGTCACCCTGAATGCTGAGGAGCGTATCAACCCCAAAAAAATTCTCGCTCGCTTTGAATACGCGCATCCCCAGTTTTCTGTAGCGGGTAATCGTGCCCAACAGCAGTGGGAGAGGATAAACGGAGTGAATCGTACCTGGTTTTGTGGCGCTTACTGGGCCAACGGCTTTCATGAAGATGGGGTATGCAGTGCGCTGCGGGTTGCCAAAGGGATTGGGGTTGATTGGTGAAGGAAAAGCCAAAGGCTATCGTTGCGGGCGCGGCCATGAAGAGCGCTATTTATACTGGTTGGGTTCAGCACCGTCGTTTTGCGCCCCGTCAAAATCAGTTCCGCTACAAAGTGTTTATGGTTTATTTAGACTTGGCGGAGCTGGATGATTTTTGCTCGTTATCGCGCTGGTGGTCCAAAAAGCCCTGGGCACCGGCTCGATTTCGTCGCGAGGATTTTTTTGGCGATCCGAAACTCAGTGTCGAAGAGGCTGTATGTCTCAGGGTTGAGCGGGTTGCGGGAGAGCGCCCGCAAGGGCCCATACGTGTGCTCGCTAATTGGCGCTACTTTGGCTATAACATGAATCCCATCAGTATTTATTACTGTTTTGATGCCGAGGGCAGGGAAGTGCATTGGCTATTACTGGATGTTCATAATACCCCCTGGAACGAGCGTCATAGCTATGTACTCGATTGCCGCTCTGGGGCTCGTGTACAGAAAGTAGCTTTTGCAAAGACTTTTCACGTCTCCCCATTTATGCCGATTTCCCAGGGATATCGCTGGAGAAGTATTACTCCCGGCGATCGCCTAACCGCGTATTTACAGAATTTTGATTTAAGCGATGAGGAGCAGGAAGAGCGCCCCTTATTTGATGCCATTCTCAGTCTGCGCCGCAGTGAGCTGAGTGGTGACCTGCTCAATCGTATCCTGATCCAGTATCCATTTATGACCGTAAAAGTGATTGCCACAATTTATTGGCAGGCGCTGAAATTATGGTTCAAGCGCACACCTGTCTATGCCCATCCCGGTGGCAGGGGTGAAGTCCAGGGAGGGGAGAAGCGTTTATGAATGCAAAAGAATCTTCACAGGTTATTGTCGAAGGAGAGAGCCAGTCCTGGTTGATCAGGCTCGCCCGCAAGCTGGTTTTGGGCAAGATGCAAGTGATAGAGCGCGGCCATCTATTGATTGAAGAAGGGGATAGCCATTACCGTTTTGGTCAACCAATTGAACAGGCAAAAGTTCGGGCGCATATTCGTGTGCGGGATCCCATTGCCTATGTACAGGTATTGTTAAACGGCACTATTGGTTCCGGTGAAGCCTATATGGAAAAGGTTTGGGACTCCCCGTGCTTATTGGATGTCATTCGCCTGATGGTTGACAATATGTCCCTGATTGAAAGTATGGATAGCCGCTGGAGTAAATTGCCCCGTGTGCTGCTGCGTGTCCTGCATCGTCTCAACAGTAACAACCGCAGTGGCTCACGCAAAAATATTGCTGCACATTACGATCAGGGAAATGATTTTTTTCAGTTATTCCTCGATAAAACCATGCTCTACTCCTCTGCGATATTTCCCTCAGAGCAGACAACCTTGTACCAGGCCTCCATCCATAAAATGGAGCATATTTGCCAAAAACTGCAATTGAAACCCGGCGACCACTTGCTAGAAATAGGCACTGGTTGGGGGGGCATGGCCATTTATGCGGCAAAACACTACGGCTGCCAGGTAACCACTGCGACTATTTCTGAAAAACAATATCAATACGCTCGCCAATGGGTGGAGCGTGAAGGACTGCAAGATAAAGTACACGTGCTGCTACAGGATTACCGGGATTTAGAGGGACGCTTTGATAAACTGGTCTCTATTGAAATGGTTGAGGCAGTAGGGCACGAATACCACTACAAATTTTTCTCAATTTGTGGGCGCCTGCTTAAAGAGGATGGCCTGATGTTGATGCAGGCCATTACCATTTCGGATCAACGCTACCATCAATATCGCAAAGATATTGATTTTATCCAGCACTATATTTTTCCCGGCGGCTGTCTGCCATCTAATCAAGTGATTGCTCAGCAGATTGCCACTGCTACCGATATGCAGATTGTGGGGTTAGAGGATATTACTGCAGACTATGCGCGTACATTGCAACATTGGCGCAAAGCATTTTTGAATCAGCTGCCGCAAGTGCGCAATTTGGGCTTTGACGATCGCTTTATCCGCATGTGGGAATTCTACTTGTGTTACTGCGAGGGTGGCTTTATGCAGCGGGTGATCAGTACTGCTCAGTTCGTCTTCGCCAAGCCACGCGCTCTTATCGGCTGATATGTGGCGGTTGATAGTCAACGCTTTATTATTTGATATTGCCTGGCCTCTCTGTGTGATTATCGCACGCCCCTGGATTGTAGTGCCCTTTACCTTGATCAATTTGCTCATCCACTTAACTTTTGTGGCAAACCTGCGTAGGGAGCCTTTGTGGTTGGGGGGTGTTTTTCTATTTGGTGTGGGGGTGGATTCCATTCTCTTCCATTTAGGTATCTTGCAAAATCTCAGCGGTATTTCTTGGCCACCCATCTGGCTGGTGTGTTTATGGTTGAACTTTGCGATGACGTTGCGTTACAGCTTGGTGTTTTTGCAGCGTAATTTGTGGCTGGCAGTGTTACTGGGTGGTTTTTTTGGTCCTTTTAGCTATTACACCGGCGCTTTTCTGAATGGCACCGTAGAGCTGGGTCAGCCCTTGTGGCAATCACTGATGATCCTGTCTCTAATTTGGGCATTGATATTGCCGGGATTTAGTTACCTGGCTCGCGCTATTAATCCCGCTTACCGGTAAAGAGTTTTAACTCTGTTCACGGGTGAATTTTTATGTGAGAGCTTGTTTTTAAGCTTTTACTTGGCAAGTAGACCCCTTTCCTTGAAGACTTCCTAAAGACCTCTTAACTTTTTCCTCCAGGCAATCACAATGGCTTTGGCAGGTTCGAAAGCCATATCAAATTCCGATTGTTAGGCTATCTGGTCACTCTTTTCTTCGCTTTTTCTCACTGTCGACTGGCGCCATCTTCAACCAACAGCTAAACCTAAAGATGAAAAGCGTGACATATACGCAATCTCTAGGCTCAGGCTGTAAGAGGTGTCCGATGAAAACTGGTATTAGCGCAACTGCAGGATTTTGCATAGCTCTATTAGCTGGCTGTGCTGCTCAACCGGAACAGGTACCTGGGGCCGGTGGCATTGTGATTGATACCTGGGGCGTCAATATGAACCAGTATCAAATCGACCTCTCTGAGTGTAAGGGGATTGCTTATTCCACCTACAGCGACCAGGGGCGCCGGGGGTTAACCGGTGCTGCGGGCGGAGCTGTAGTGGGCGGCGCGCTCGGCGCTATTGTTGGTGATAGCAGTCGCGCAGCGGCGGCAGGTGCTGGAGCGGGCGCTCTGGTGGGGGGCCTCTCTGGTGCTGGCAGTGCCGGTGCAGAAGCCCAGCAGATTATCAAGAACTGTCTGCGCGGGCGCGGATATCGCGTGCTCAATTAATTCCCCTCACAGGAGTTAGCCAGGTTTTCTCGTGGGTCCTCTGATATTCGGCAACCTCACAGGACTTGGCTTGGGCCGGGAAACCCCCGGCTCTTTTTTTTCTCTTCTTAGCCGCGGCTTTTTAGGCCGAATGCACAGGGTTGACCTTCAGTGAATGCCACGGGAGTAGGTTATGACCAGTGGGACTACCATCAATGCCTATGGGGTTATGCAAGCCGGCGGACCCTTTAAACCGTATCAGGTAGAAGTGGGGGATCTGGGAGCAACAGAGGTGGAGTTGGAGGTGCTTTACTGTGGTATTTGCCACAGTGATCTCAGCATGATTGAGGATGAGTGGGGGGTGTCCAAGTTCCCCATAGTTGCGGGTCATGAAGTGATTGGACGGGTGTTGGCTGTGGGAGAGCAGGCTGGGCACTTTAAGCCCGGTACGGTTGTCGGCCTGGGTTGGAATTCCGGCTATTGTGAGACCTGCCACTACTGCCGGCGGGGCGATCAAAATTTGTGTGCCGAAGCTCGCTTTACCACTCTTACCGGCGGGGGTTTTGCCGATAAAGTTCGTGCAGATATGGGTAGCCTGGTGGTTATTCCAGAGGGAGTAGACCTAGTTTCGGCTGGGCCTCTCCTGTGTGGCGGCATTACGGTATTTAACCCTCTGATACAGTTTGATATTCAACCGACGGCTAAAGTGGGGGTGATTGGTATAGGAGGCCTGGGGCATTTGGCCTTGATGTTTTTGAATGCCTGGGGTTGTGAGGTAACGGCATTTACTTCCAGTGAGCATAAGCGCACCGAAGCTCTCTCTCTCGGTGCTCACAAGACATTGAATTCACGTGATCCGGAGGAAATTAAATCAGCCTCCATGAGTTTCGATTTCATAATCTCCACGGTCAATGTCAATCTGGATTGGGATTTATATATTCAGGCTTTAAAACCAAAAGGGCGCCTGCATTTTGTCGGTGCTGTTGTGGATCCAATCCAGTTTACCCTCTTCCCCATGATATTTGGCCAGCGCGATATCTCAGCTTCTCCAGTGGGCAGCCCAGCAGCCATTGAAACGATGCTTGACTTTGTCGCACACCATCAGATCAGGCCGCAGGTGGAAATTTATCCTATGAGCCAGATAGAAGAAGCTTTTAAGCATTTGAAGTCGGGCAATCCCAAGTATCGTATCGTGCTGTCCAGGGAGTAATAGGAGGGATTGGGGTGCTATTAGGATCATTGCGGTCAATGGCGATCTTCTCAAACCTTTCGATACGCGGGTTCTGATTTTATTTTCTTTATTTGTTCTTAGTAAGCTGTAAATAAACCGCTTAATCTTGATGGCACTTAAGGTGCCTTTTTTATGGTTGTTATCCCTCTCTGTAAAAATTTTCGAAATGCAGGTAGGCATACATGTACCATTTATTTGGATGCTTAATGAGAGTGAATCATTTTCTAGTGAATTTTTAACTGTAGGTGCAGTCGTATAAATTTCTTTGTCAATAAAAAATAAATATAAGGTGATTATAGTAAGGTTGAGCTGCAGGGTTGCGAGGGAAGGGGTTTAGGTGCTTGTTTATCAAGTTTTTCCCTGAAAGATAACTAAGCAATTTACTTGTTAGAGCTTTTGTCTGCGTAGCGTTTGTTTGTTGGTTTAGAGTTCTTGGAGGTGCTTATTTAAAAGATGAAGCTTTGGTGTAAGCTAAAAACTTCTCTAAATAGAGAATTTAGTATCAGTTTGAGTGTTACACTTTTTGTAAGGTTCAAATAAATATTTGTACTTGTGTGTTTGGTTTTAATTTTAGGGGAGCTCTAAAAAGTAAGAAACTTGACCAAGTTTGAAAGACATTAATTTGCATTGAAAGTTAATTTCCAGATCTTTAATAAAGATAAAAGGTAAGATTCTGTGAGTAGTCCAGTTAAAAACTCCAAAATAAGATCCCAGTTCAATATTTCAATCTGCCACTTGATTGCACAGCAAATGAAAGCAGCTCTTCATCGCATAGCGATTATTGATGGGGAGGTCAGAGTGAGCTACGAGTGCCTGCTTCAGCGGGCCGGCGCGATTGCGGCGGAGCTTGAGCGCCGGGATATTCAACCCGGCGCCTTGGTGGGGGTATGTATGAAGCGCTCCTGGGAGCTTGTGGCAACTTTAATTGGCGTAATGCGAGCAGGGTGTGCCTATGTACCTTTGGACCCAGCTTACCCTCAAGATCGTGTGGGTTACATGCTGGAACATTCAGGTGCTGTGGCAGCTATCGTGGATAGTGATAGCTCTGCGGACCTATGTCGCGAAGCGGGCGAATTAATCTGGCTCAACAGAGTGAGTGATCAAGACAAAGAATTTTCAGCTGATTCTGCGGGACCATCAGCCAGTGACTTGGCCTATGTGATCTATACCTCTGGTTCTACCGGCAAGCCAAAAGGTGTTGCGGTTGAGCATCAGTGTATTGTGGCTATGTGCCACTCTATGGATGAATTGTTCAGTGAGGAAGAGCTCCGGGGGGTCTTTGCTGGGGCTTCAATCTGTTTCGATACTTCTGTAATGGAAATCTTCGGGACCTTGTCACTTGGGGGTACAGTAATACTGGGTAAGAATATACTGGAATTACCAAACCATCCGGCAGCAGATCAAGTCAGAACCTGCGTATCTGTCGCCTCCGCAATGCAGACATTATTAGCTTCCGAGAAGTTGCCAGCTGGACTTCAGTGTCTTGTATTTGGTGGAGAGGCATTAAAGCGGTCTCTGGTTGATCAAGTTTATACCTTGAGGCCAGGGCTACGGTTGTTTAACGCCTATGGTCCTACCGAAGATACCGTGTATTCGACCATTGCCGAAATTAAGCCTGGCACTAAGTCGATCACAATTGGAAAATCAGTACCAGGCTCCCGTGCCTATATTTTAAATGAGTCCATGCAACCCGTTTCTTCAGGAGAAGCCGGTGAGTTGTATCTTGCAGGAGGTAAGCTGGCAAGAGGTTATTTATATGACGAAGCCCTCACTAAAGAGCGTTTCATCAAAATAGAATCTAGTGACCTCATCCAAGATAGCCGCTTATATAAAACTGGGGACCTGTGTCAGTGGGTGGAAAATGGAGAGATCGAATTTCTTGGCCGAATCGACCAGCAGGTTAAGGTCAGGGGGTTCCGCATTGAGCTTGGGGAGATAGAGTCGACGCTTGAGACTATGCCGGGTATTGATGCTGCTGCAGCGGCCGCTATAGATGGTGGTATTGGCCAGAAAATGCTCGCGGTCTATATTGTTAACCAGGATAAAACGGTAA
The DNA here is from genome assembly GCF_023716485.1 of Microbulbifer variabilis. Lineage (NCBI taxonomy): Bacteria > Pseudomonadati > Pseudomonadota > Gammaproteobacteria > Cellvibrionales > Microbulbiferaceae > Microbulbifer > Microbulbifer variabilis. The sequence continues at coordinate 3,106,728 of NZ_CP092418.1, read as the reverse complement.
CAGATACAGCCGTTAAAGAGTTCCTGGCACAGCGACTTCCAAAATATATGGTCCCGCAAATTGTGAGGCACCTAGAGGTATTACCTATGCTCCCCAACGATAAGCTCGATCGCAAAAAGCTTATGGAGCTAGAGGAGGGCTATGCTGGTTTGGAATTAAGTGTTGATGCAGTGAGTAATTCCAGAGACTTGATGCAGCGCCTGATTGGTTCCAGCTCAGAGCAGCAAACCATCTTATTATCGATTATTCAAAGAGAGGTGGCCGTTCTCCTGAATTTTCCTGATCCGAAAGAAGTATCTCCAGAACAGCCTTTCTCTGGTCTCGGCCTCGATTCCCTCACAACTCTGGAATTGGCCAGACGTTTGAGCAACAACTTGGGTCGCTCGGTTGCTTCCCAAGCGATTATTAATTACGCCACTCCTAATGCCCTAGCGAACTACATCCTCGGCACTTTGAGTGATGGCGAAGCCAAGGGTTCGGATGAAAAAGTGAACCGCACTGCATCGGATTCACTTGCCAGCTTCCAATCGCATATCCAGTCCAGCCATCCTACATTCCAGGCTGCAAAAGCGCCGTCCTGGTCTGCACTGGATAAGAGCAAGCTGGTGCAGGAAGTCATGTATATGGTGAACGACCAGCGAAGAAATCCCTATAGCAAAGTCTTACGAACAGGTAGTGCCACTCATGGCACAGTGAGTGATGTTTATAACGATGAAGAACAGGAAGCAATAATCTGGACCACCAATCTATATCTTGGCCTGAACCGAGATAAGAAAGTTATGCAGGAGGCCGCTTCCGCAGTAGCGAAATTTGGTACTGGTATGGGGACCTCTGCGGCAGCATCAGGCCTTACAGATCTTCACCTGGAGTTCGAGACTGAGTTTGCACAGCTGGTCGGAAAGCCGAGCGCTTGCCTGTTCCCAACAGGTTATACCGCTAATGTTGGAGTGGTTGCAGGGCTTCTTGGTAAAGACGATGTAGTGGTTATCGACCAGCTTTGTCATGCATCTATTGTGGATGGTGCTCGTCTTTGTGGTGCCACGATTAGGACCTTTAAACATAATGATGTGGCCGACCTGGAGTCTGTGCTTGAGTCGGAGGTATCCCCATACCGAACGGTCCTGGTTGTTCTGGAGGGCGTATACAGCATGGGAGAGGGCGCCGCACCGGTAGCCAAAATTGTCCGCGCGGCCAAGAAATATGACGCGCTTGTCTTGGTAGATGAGGCACATTCTTTCGGTTTTTATGGTGAAGGTGGAGCGGGCATTTGTGCCGCTCAGGGAGTTACCGATCAAGTAGACTTTGTTATGACAACGCTCAGTAAGGCACTTGGTAGCCTCGGTGGCGTTATTGCGGCGAAGGAAGAATATGTAGATCTTTTGAGATCATCATCCAGAGCTTACATTTTCCAGGCTTCGATCAGTCCTGCAGATATTGCCGCGGCATTGACTGCTTTGCGCAGGCTCAGCACTGATGATGGTTTACGGGAGCGGCTCTGGGATACGACACGCTATATGCGGCAGCGCTTTGAACAAGCTGGCTATGATTTGGGAACAGGGGATGGGCCTATTGTCACGCCGCACTTTAGTAACAAAGACAAGCTGTTTGCGATAGTACAGGAATTATATAAACGTGGTGTTCAGACATCAGCGGTTACCTATCCCATAGTGGAGAGTGGGCGTGGTCGACTCCGACTTATTTGCTCGGCAGCTCACACGAAAGAGGATGTCGATAAAACTGTTGAAGCTTTGATTGAGGCGGAGCGGGAAGTTGATAGCTCATTGGTGGCTAGTAAAGAGCAATCGATGGATTCAAACTCTGCACAGTCTGAAGTAGAAGCTTGGGCTCATAGTTTTTCCAGCTATCTTAAACGATCACTGGCCAAGCGCTCTGGTCCAACGCCAAACTTGTCTTTATCCATTCGTGTTTCTGACCAGTCAGAGCCAGTAAGGATTTTGTATTACGACGGCAATATCACTTTGAGCGATCATGAAATTTCCGGTCTGCCCACGTGTTCAATACTTCTTAAAAGCAGCGGGGCTGTTTCCGCCTTGCACTGCTCCGATGTACAAAGTCTGCTTAAGAGTATCTGCGAAGGAGGCTGTGTGTTAAATGGCCAAGTGGAAGCGTTTATTTGGTTCATCGCGCGCATGGTTGATCTGCGGCGAGGCTCTAAAGAGTCGGCGCGCAGCGAGTTGCGCCGCGAGCAAGCCGTTTGCTAGTTGAGGTGAAGAAATAACTTAGCGCTAAAAAGGCTCTAGATGTTTGGCCCCTAGGCAAATGCTGCGGGGCCTCTATCCAAATTAAGATAGCAGCGGGGAGGCTCAGATAAGAGTATCTACAGAAGCAGAGGAGTTACAGGGTTTCTACAGTTGTGCTTCTACTCTGTAGAGCTGCGCTCCTTGCAGACTTTACTATTTTGCTTATCTATCAGCAGAGTTGTCGAAGGTTTTGATTGATTTCGACTGTCCAGCTTTCAGAAACCCCTGCGTGTTCAGCAAAGCCTTGCCACTGCTTCACGGCTGCTGCTACCTCTTCAATAATATCCATGGGCCGTTTAATACTGATTGCTCTTCCCACGGCAAGCAAATCCTCAAGTTGGAAGTGGTCGCGTTTGCCGTTGATACTCATCTGGTGCTGGCTGGTCCAGGCGCCGCCCGGATTGTGGGCATAGGTTACATCGAATGCCGGCGATAGAGACCATTCGCCTTTGGGGTTCATCAGGAACGCAATATTCTTTGTATGATCATCCTGGTTTCTGGCTAAAACATTGAATACCATTCGGCGATATTGCTGAATCGCCTCATTCTTGGGCAGGTAAAGTTCACGCATAACGCTAAAGGCTTGTTCGTATGAATGGGCACCAGCCATGTTGAAATCCAGGTGCGCGATGCCGCAGAGAGACTGCATATGTAGTTTCTTGCCATTCACCCGATCGAAGCGCCGCGTCATAAAGTGCGCTCTGCCATTTTCTTGCAAGAGCTGGCAGTCTGCCATGTTTATACCGGCTTCGATGGCCATCAGATGATAAGCATATTCAATGCGTCCATACCCATCGGTTGTACCGAGCTCAAGGTCTCCGGCACCATCGAATTTTAGTAGCCAATAATCGTAATCACTGGATGCGGGAACTTGGCCTGAACGTATATCTCCTTTGTTATTGATGGCGATAACTGCTTTTGCTCTGGCGCCCCCAGCGCTAGTGCCCACTCTTAATATGTCTAGCAGTGCACCGGATTTCTCCGCATCGCTGTTGCCAAGTTGGGCGTTAAGGTCGGTCTGCTTATGAGTGATTGTTGCTGCTAGTTTTACCAGTTCTTCAATATTGAGATCGACGGAATCCCTAAAACTACCATCTACTGCAGGCTGAAATTCCAGTGCGCCCATTCCACGGGTACCGGTATAGCAAAGTCGTTCAATAGGGTTAAAGCTTTCCGGAGTTCTCCCCTGTCGGGCGAGCCAGGCATCAATAACGGCATTACCGAATTTGTCCGGCAGGCAGTCTGCAAGGAGCCCCGGTAAGCCCTTAAAGGTGTCCCGACTGAGAGTGCGGAACGTATAGGGCTCCTTTGAAGCTTCGATAGGCATAGTAATTGGAGCAATATCCAATCCACTCTGCAGAAATTCCGGTGCGTACTCAAAGGCTCCATACCCAGTACTATCCCAGTGGACGGCCCCAACTATCTCTCCCCATAATTGCACCACTGCAGTATTTGTTTGGCTTACCATTCTGGTTTACCTCTCTTTTTAATTTTGCTTGCGCGTGTCTTGGAGGGGCTTTCTGCAGAGGTCTCTTTAAGCGCTTTCTCAGCGCTAGAGGCTCTGGCTCTTTTTCGCTGTTTGCCGTGAAGAGCAAGTTGCATAGGGCTGACTGTTGGGGCCGGGAGAAAAGCTTCCAGTGCGTCCAATCGGCGTAGGACTCTCAGTGCGGCGACCAGGCTGTCTAGCCTGCCGCGACCAGCCTCTAAACCTTTGATGGTGGAGGTGGATAAGCCGGCACGTTCAGCCATATCATCCTGGGTGAGATTCATGCGCAAGCGATACTCTCTAAGCCGGTCGCCCAGTGTCGCAAGTATCTGCTTATCGGATTGTCCATGGAGGTTCATAATAGCTGTTTTTCAATCTCTTATGAGTGAAGACCTACTTTAATAGGTGACTTTTTGTCTATTATAGAAAGATTATATAATATGTCATTAATAGGTACATTTATACCTTTTAAGCTTAGTATTACCCTTTATTGGGTAGAAAGGCACCTTTTAGAATAGTGTAGGGAGTCGCTAATTAAACTGTGAAGCGGATACCCCTCCCTCGCGGCAGGGATGAAATGGGTAGGTAGGGATATCCAGTTGGCCGGGAAGAGAGTTGCCGACAATGGTAAAGAGAGGCGAAATCTAATAGCTCACATTGCATTTCTTTGCGTAGAGCTTTCAGTATTGTTTCTAGGTTTTGATAAGTTCTGGATTTCCTTCACTTTTGATCCACCAAGATCCAATGTTCCACTTGAGGGTATGACTGGCAGTGAAGATAGTGGAAGTCCGCTTCTTATCAAAGAACAGTAGGAAGGGCAGTTCTCTGGTTTTGTTACTTGGAATGCCAGTGACAGAGATCTGCGCACCTGTCATCGTGAGCATTATGACAATGAGGAAATTATGTCTACATTTCTCATTATTTAGATTGAATCGAAACTCCTCTATCTGCAGAACATTAGAAGCTGAACTTAGGATTAGTAGGAGGCTAATGGTGAGTTGCTGAGGTGAACTATTGTGCGGCATATTTACACTACGCCGATACTATTACAAAAATGCCATGCTTAGTAAGCCGCTGGCGAACTTGGTAAGCGGTGCATGAACCACATTACTCAACTTGCTTTGGCAGGCTGCCAAGATGCCCACTTCATCAACTTCGGAGGAAGCCCCATTAATCTGCGGCTATGGCAAAGTCACCTCAGGGCCTGTAAGAAAAGCTCTCATTCCAAACGCGGATTTACCCGTAACCACAGCCTAATCTACAGCTAGTTCCTTTATTGATTCCGCCAACTATCTGAACAAACCCCTGTTCTGATATCCCTGTTTTTGTTCCAGTGGATATTAAGTCTTTCATAGCCACTACGGGAAATCTGGGCGTATTATATTTTCCAATGGCATAAACTTGGTGATGTATAGTCCGGTGTTGTTAGTGCAAACCGATGCTCTTATGTGTCTGCAAATACGATGTGGCTTCGTTTAACATCACAGCCTGGGTTTAACATTAGCCGATCGATTTTCGAGAGCGGGCTGATGGCTGATACATTACACAAAGGTGCGACATCCGTTCATCTTTTTATTATTCGTAATAAAAAGGTCGATAAAGTTCGCATGCTTTACTGGGAAGATGATGGATTCTGGTTCCTTTATAACTGAAATGAGAATTCGAGGCTTGTCTTTCCTGGCATTTAAAATTACGTAATAGAGTTGTCGACTCCGCAGTTACAGTGGCTGTTTCCGGATTGGATTTTACTCAGTACTAAGAACCAAAAAAAGTATATTTTTCATGATTTTGTTGATGCCTGTTGAGCCTGGGGAGTGGTTTCCCTTGGTATAACCCACGCATAAATTAACATAGGGAAACCCAATGGCTGCCGGTGATACGTTACAGTTCCCGATTGAATAGTTTACATGTGAAGTAAAACTCTCGTATTCAACTATGCAAGCAATTTGAAAAGGCTTACCGTCAGCTATTGTTTCAATTCAAATACCTGCAGCATTCTCTCTTTGGCCGGTGCTCTGAGTGCACGAAGACCCTGAGCATCAACTGGGGTTGCTATTCTAAAGTGCAGAATTTTGGGGTGAAGGTTCTGTAGAGGAAAATGATGCTGATCCAGTTTTCGCGTTGTTGTTTGAGCAGGAGGACGGACAGCCAAAGACAACCATCTCTTATCGAAAAAAGGCATAAATTATGGCAGCAATAATCCAAACTCATAATGGCCACCTTCACATTCTGTCTCGATTAGAGCCACCCGCAAGTGCCACCAAAATCTTCACTGGGTAAGGGAATAAAGTACTGTCTGAAATATTGGTATGAGTTTTGTGTAATCATCCAATGATGGTCGCTTAGAGATTGGCAGCAATTTGACCGAACAGGAAATCAAATCCTTTGTTATGGTTCAGAAGAACGTCTTGTTTGCATCTTCGCTCAATGACGCTGAAGCGCTGTGCTCACACTACATTTTGATTTGCACAGCCAAGTTCCACTTTCAGGTATTACGCGGAGGTACTTGAAGTAATTCCTCTCTGCTAATCTGTTGTACTGCTATCTTTTAATATCCAGCTTGGGTGTCTCAAATGGAATCCTTACTCATGACCAAGTAAGATCGCTTACAAAGCTAGACTTCCACAAACGAATAGTATCTTTGAGCGCTTCCATAAAACCATTTCACAAGAATTCTTTCAGCTTTCATTGGATTGTAAGATCTATGAATCCATAGAAGAGCTACAAAAGGAACTGGTCCAATGACTGACATATTATAATAATAGCCGCACTGATCAGGCTAAAAAGTGTTGTGGCAGTATACCGATGACACCCCTTGGAAAGGATAAAAAGACCAGAAAGGAAAATATTCGTAAGCTAAACTTGACCTGATAGAGTACCTTCTGAAAAACTGGTAATTGTCAGGTCAAGTCTGAACTACTACGGCTTAGCTTAGTGCCATTCTGATCAGACATCATTTATTAATTGAAAATCAGCGAAGGTCTGCTTCTCTTGTTATTATCTCAACTATCACAATTTTTCGAGGAAACATTTTAAAGTGAAAAAAAATTGTATCACATTCAGATTCGCTAAAATTTTCTTGTGTCAATTGCTGGCATCTGCTTTTTTGTTTTGTCAAGTATCTCACGGCAGAGATTACACTGAGATAAATGTAAAAAATGGTACGGGAGTTCTGTTTCCAGTCTTTGATACTTATATACGCGGCGGAAACTATGCTAGCGACACCTACTACTCGGAACCTGTTCTGATGGCAAAGTGGGCATCATCTGATGAATTTCAAAGAGAAATATATTTAAAATTTAAATTTTCAGAGACTAATTATCCAGTAGAAAAAGCCGAACTGAAGATATATGTTTCTAGTGCAGGAGTCGGGACTGAAAAGTATATTGAACTCTACAAAAGTAACTTCGACAAGCTTGATGAAAATTCAAGCTGGGATAATCTAGGCAGAGAAGCCTCCTATTTTCGTAATAGATTACATGTAGATAAAGCAAAGAAGTGGTACTCCTTTGATGTGACCGAAGAAATAAATTGGCAAATTGAAAATACCAAAACAAACGAGGTCGTTCTTAGGCTTAAGCTAAATGAAATTAGTGGATCTACTGCGAACCATTGGGTGCATATAGCTTCACTGGAAGCCGGAACGAGTGAATTTAAACCTAAACTTAATATCAAGCTAGGTGATAATAATGTAATTCATGAATTAGTGACCCGCGATCAATCCAGTCTGAAGTTTAAAGAGGATTTAATTGTACAGGACTTTTCATATGCCGGATATAAGCGGGGTTTAAATATTCCCACAAGAGTCGTGAAAGATCTAGATTCCGATGTTCTTAATGTAAATGACTATCGTGGCATTGGCGATGAGCAGGACGATACAATAGCCATTCAAAAAGCGATTGATCATGCAATTATTCTAGCGCGTACTACGGGTCAACAGCATTATGTTTATCTTCCCGCCAAGAGTAACAGTGAACCATATCAAGTGAGTCTTAAAGAGGCTCAAAAGTATTTTAAAAATGCGAGACATTTTTGGAATGAAAATGCAGTGACTAAAGACCCAGCTTGGATAAGTCACTATGAAAACTCCGGAGTAATATCTTTAAATCAAGTGATTTGGATATGGGGTGATGACATTGTATTAAAAGGAGGTGGGGTAAATAAAACTAAGATTTTGGGCACTCAATCTGCTATTGGTAACCTAGAAGAAGACTACTCCATGAGAAGGAGAAGTATAATTGGTGTAAAGCCAAAAAATGGAAATCAATACTGGGCAAGCCTTAATCAACAGTTAGGTGAAGAAAGGATAATAGTCGATACTAGACCGATTCCACTAGCAAAAAGTGTTTTTGGAGTTAAAAACACAATCGAACTAGAAGGAACTTACAATCCAGATGATGGTTCCCTGAATTATAATGGAAACTCCTTGAAAAGGGGTGACTTTATCGTTGTTAGATCTTTTGCAACACGGGATTTCATAAACTCACATGCAGCTGCCTCTTGGTGGAGATTTTGGGGGGCAGATGAAAATGGAGATTACACACAATATCGGGCAAAAATAGAGTTGACACCACAAAGGTCATACGAATATCACTATTGGGTTCAAGGTGTCGGCTTTTTAAGGCGTATAGAAAATATACAGGGAAACTCCGTAACACTAGACAGTCCTATCCGCTATTCATTAGCTGTAAGTTCTGGTGCGATTGCATATAAAGCTAAGGCCCATGTGAAAAATATTGGAATTGAAGACCTATCAATTAGTAATATGCCATTACAAGACGACCAGGGGGTCAGTTATGTTTATCAAAAAAGTGAAGGATTTAAAAATGATGATTACAATACTAAGGGTAATCCAGCTTATTATGTTCACAATTCAAGCTTGATTAATTTAAATTATTTAATTGATGGCTGGGTAAAATCAGTCAGTACATTTGACCCCGTGCTCGACGGAGAATCATTTAACTATCTTTCTAATGGGATAGTTATCAATAGCTCTAAAAACATAACTATTAAAGATGTGAAAATAAATAATTCTCAATATCTAGGAGAGGGTGGAAATGGCTATGCTTTCACTTTAATGAATGCTAATGATTGCTTACTGAGTAATGTAGAGGCTAAAAATTATCGACATGGTTTTAGCATCTCAAAAAGTTTTAGTTCAGGCAATGTTATATATAACAGTAAATTCGGAGCAGTTGCTAGCGGAAGTTATTATAGAGATGGCTCTGAGATGCATGATTTCCAGTTGGGCAATGATTTTCATATGTGGTTTAGCCAGTCCAATTTGGTGGACTCTGTGAGTTTAACAAATGATTTTCTAATTTCGATAGCACGTTCTGCATCTGGAGGACCTGGCCGCGAAGCTGGAAGAACTTCTGTACAATCAATCTTTTGGAATATTGAAGGCAAACAGTATAGGCAGGATACTTTTTGGTTTAATAAGGCGAGTAAAGATCCTTATCAAATGCGTTGGCAAAATTCACCTTGGATCGTGCTTTCAGATTCTTTAAATGGTTTGGGCGCGATTGTAGGAACAAGGGGAGAAGGAAGCGTTGGCCGGTATAATAGTGAGAAATATTTCGGGAGTCACGAAGTAAAAGATCTTATTCTCATGGAGAATAGGGCAGATGAATTAGCGATAGATTCTTTATACCAATTTCAGCTTGAACGAAGACGTCACAATAATTAAAAAGCCTAGATTTAACTTGCAACTTCAATAAATTCAAGGAGCCTCTGGTAACTTTGCCTTTGGCTCTGAAGAATTTTCCATACAGTAAGAAAAGACTACATTTCAATTAAACGTTAAGGTTTTACTTACTTTTGATCGGGCTGAGTATCGCCCGGTCTGTGGTGGAATTTTTAGTAATCATTGAAACAATTCCCTATGTATTGTGTTTTGGTCTTCGGGCTTGGAGGGCTACCATTCTCTAAGTTCACGAATTTATATTAATTTATTTGTTTTCAATCTTGGCCGATAAGCTAGAATAAATATCGGCTGGGATTGTCTCTAATGAGAAAATTCTAGTTAGGATCCATCAATGGCCATTTGTACCGAACTTGACACACAACACTGATGAAAATCCGATTTCGAAATTTTAATCGTGGAGAGGATCAGTATCCCTGGATTAAAAATATATCCGGTGAGCTGATACGGAAGCCGAAATATTTAGTAGCTTGGGAGTTTTTGCAGTTCTTACTTGCCGTACTCGGGAGCGCTATGGTGTATTTTTATGCGGCCTCGTGGGAGCATTGGGTGCTCATTGGCATACCTGCTAGTTATTTAGCGGCCGCTTTATTACTGGCTTTTGATAATCCTTTGTATAGAGCTGTATCACTTCTCTCTGTGCTGGCTAGTATAGTGTTTTTACTATATCTGGGTTCTCAGGAAGGGAATACCACCCTCTTATTAATTCCTGGGGGCTTTCTGGCTTGTTGGTGCAGCAGTATGTATTTGGGACGCAATGCAAAATCCTATTATGCTTGGTGTAAAGCGAAACGTTTATGATTTTGGTTTAGGGGAGAGACTAGTTATCCATTAGCCAAGTTCCTTGGGATAAATGTATCACCCAGAGAGTAATCGAAGGTTGGATTTGGAGTACTGAAATGTATGAGATGCTAGTAGGTTTGGATGTCAGTAATGATGATGTCTACCAAGTATATCGTAACGCTATGAGGCCTATATTGGAGTCTTATGGTGGTTCGTTTGGCTATGATTTTAGGGTGTCAGAGGTGTTGAAGTCTGAGAGTAATTTTAAAATAAATCGTGTGTTTACAATCAGGTTTCCATCTGAGCAGATAATGAATGACTTTTTCTCCAGTCCTAAATATACGGCTGTAAAGAAAAAGTATTTTGAGTTGTCGGTTCTTAGTACAACGATTATAGCTGGCTATGAAAAGCATACTTAGTGGAGTGCGAAGTATGGGGTGCATTGTTAATTCCTGCCAGGGTTCAGATTTTTGGCCCCCAGCTTTTCTGGGCTTCTTTTACATTTTCAGTTTATATTCCCTGTATGTCAGTCGATAAATTTTTAGGGTCTGGGCCCACATTTATGATCCAATGTCATTAGTGATGCGGGGCTATATTCGTTAGCAATTTTCCACTTGGTATCCTTGTGCTATTTGTGTTGCATAGACAAATGGTACTTGAGGATTTTGGTTTGTGCTTCTGAGATTTACCTGATCATAAATTTTATCAAAATCCACATGGCAGGCTTTAGGGGGAGAAGGGGTTCAATAGAAAAAAGTGTGAGCCTCTTCTAGTTGCCCTAATAAAAATCATTAAGGATGTTGACATTCAAAGGTAAGCAGGTAATCTCGAAAAAGGTTACATTTGTCAATTCTGACATGTTGTGGCTATACCTAGCTCTTCACAAAAGCTACTGGTTTGGTGATTGGTCAGGGCAATATTATTTGGTACTGGTGTTCAGGTTCTTGTGGCAGAACCCATATGAAAGGAATGGGCTCTTGTGGGGCGGGAAACTATTGGCCTCGGCATTTAATACATAAGGTGGCCGCACTATCTGGAATTTTTCCCTTATAGATTTAAAGGACTATATATGTATATCGAAAGTGATTTCAAAAAAGAGATCGAGGGGCTTTTGAATCCGGCCGATCGTACCGCGCAACATATCGAAGCTTGCTGGCAGGTTTACAATAATGCTGCCACCACTAAGGATGGAAAGATCGTCGCTGGTAGTATTGAAAATTTGCATGAGGCATTAAAGGTTTTTGGGCCAACCAATTCAAGAGATAACGGCTCGGTGTTGAGAACAAAAACCTGGTCAATTATTTTGAATGACGCATGGATATTGGGAGCCGTACACGCCAAAGCTGAGGTGGAGCTGGTTTCCCGGCCGACTTCCTCGACTATTGCTAATAAAGACTTTAAGAGTGGTGATCCTCTGGATCGTATTTTTAGGGTGACCGGTAGAGAGCTAATCGGACTAAAAAGTTTTGGTTATTCTGTGGTTCAGGGGCCCCTGATCTACAAGAGCCACACTGCTAAGGTTATTAATATGATGAGCTGTATAGATCATCGCTTGGCTGAAAGTGCCACCTTCAGCAAGTACAAAGAGACGATTATACGTCAGGCGGGGGTTATGGCTTATAAAGGTATTACAGCCATTAATAGCTTTCTGGATGCTTAGAGCGTTTTTAGGGAGGCTGATGTTTAACTATTAGCTTCCCGGCTTTATATTTTTCTACCGTTCCGCTGTTAAAAATAGAGTTGTATTCTTTCTCTTATATCTGCACTAATAACGCTGTAAAAATTGCTTTCCTTGCGGCCAGTTTGTTGGGTTGGGCAGGTAGTCTTGATTGCCGATTATATTTTTTATTGCTTCTTGATGAGGTTTAGCTTGTGAGTTTTGTTTTTCGTGAGGGGGCCAGTGGCAAAGAAAAAGTTTATACCCTGGTATCCATGACGATAGTGCTTTTATTGATGGGTTCTGCCAGCGTTGGTAGATACCAGTTCTATGAGAATCCAGGCTATGGTGGTGTAATTGTTTGGCTTTTGGCTGCGATTTGGGTTCTACCTGCTCTCCTGGATAAGCACCCCTCAAACAAGATAATCCGCTCGAATATTGTTATTCGGGGTATTTACTGGGTTCTGTGGTATTTAATTTCTTATGGGCTGACTTGGGGAGCGGTGTATTATGCTATCCCCGCATACTATACAAATACGTTTGGCGAAGAGGCTAGCTTTGAGCAGGTTGTTACCCGTAAAGGGGTGAGGACAGGTCGCTTGGGGCATACTTGCTATAGTATTGATTATGGTCAGCCTTACTCTACATGTGTAAATCAACGTTTCTTTGACTCGGTTGAGGCGGGAGATACTATAAGGCTTAATGTGTTAGAAAGTCACTCTGGTTACTTTGTGCGCTCTGTCCAAAAGTTGAACTCTAAAAATGCTTCAGGAGAACTGATTGGAATATTGCAATTTTAAAGTGGTTTGTTGCCTGGGTGTGCAAGGGCAGTGTAAGGCATCAGGGGTTTGAGAATGTTGGTTCTTTAATTTATCTATTTAATCCCTCTTATCTCTATGTCTTGAGATCTGCCCCAGAATCAATCATTAATACCAGCGGTTGCGCCTATGGAGTCGCTTTAGGTAGTCCCGCTCGCGATAATAGAGATCATCGTCATAGCAAATAAAATCACAGAATCTCTTATCGCTAACACAGTCGGCTGGAATCTCCCGGTTATTTTTAAGGCACCGATAGTAAACATGCTTGCAGGTTCGCAGGCATCTTTTGCGGGCCTCCTGCTCATTGAGGCTCCTCGCCAAGGAGAGTGAGGAGGCTCCTAAAAACACTAGGAGCATGCATATTACCAGCGTCAATTTTCCAGTTGCCATACTGATTGTCGCATCTGTGAATGTCTCACCGGGAAACAGTAATGTTGACCGTGATGAAAAGCAAACTATACCTGTGTGGAAGGTGTTTTAGAGTAATAATTACCCATTCTGCTTGAGGTTATTGATTACCTGATCAATCTCTACTTGGTTTTCGCTGATCAGTCTATCGGCGAGAATTTTTAGTTTATCGATTGATTTGTAGTCAAATGGATCGACATATGGGTCGATAATTTCCACGTTTAAATAGTTATAACTGATTCTTCCTTTAGGACTTAGAGAGCTTGCAATCTCCAGAGTATATAGTTGTTGGTCATCCATGGACCTTTGCACACCGGATATAAGATCTTGAAGCCAGTTAATTTTCCCCCAACTTTTTAGGTTCCTGTAATTGGTCTCCATTGTTGCCAATGGTGATGTGCCGGATCCGAGAATCAACACATAGTAGTTTTTCCCCGGAAATTCTTTAATGATATCGCGTAATATAATACTGGTGGGGTTGTTTGCGTATATAGCGGCATCAGCGTAATAGCGGTGACGAATATCCCGCCCAGTAGTTATAAAATCGACAGGAGGGTATAGGGTCTCTGCGCTAGCTGCGGCGGTGACCAGTTGATACAGTGTGTCCGTTGGCAGTTTGTTAACCGTTTCGCCACGGTTTTTGAACAGATGTAACTGGCCTGTATGTATATTGAAAGAAGGTATAATGATGTAATTTTTTAGATCAGTGAAATTTATTTCATCGGTATAGTGTTTCTCGATGGTGTTGCGTAGGCGCTCTCCGCTAAAGCGAGGCGAGAAAAAACCATTCCCGCTCATTAATTTGTGATACCAGGGTGATGAAAATAGGTATCTGCTTTCATTTTTATAAATATCGATTACTTTCTCAGTTTTAGTTCTTGAGTCTATTTTTTCTGGGATACCTTCTTGATTTGGTATCTGGGTGACATTGAGCCCTGTGGCAATGATGGCGCCAGTTGATACTCCGCTAAAAACATCAAATAGTTCATCAATAGGCTTGCCAGTCTGTTGTTCTATAAATTGGATAACATAGAGTGGTATTAATCCACGTATACCCCCTCCGTCTATAATCAGAATTTTAATAGTATCTTTGTCTTTGAGAGAGTCATTGCTATTAATAAACTCGTCTGTAACCGGGTAAGCGTTAAATTTAATGCTCTGGGTTAAGCGATAATTGTAGAAATACAATAGCCCCACAAAAGCAATGATAACAACGACCAGGATGGTCGATATGTGGCTGGTTTTCATGGGGCGACCTGTGCTCTTTAATCCATATCATAGAGAGTGCAGGTGGTAGGATTAGTTTTATTATTTTGAGTGATTTATGGAACGCTTCTTAGCTGCATATTTATTGTATTTTCTCAACCCTTGCTGTTAGATATTTTCTTCTATGGGAAGAAATATATCTGTAATGATTTTACTCTCAGGTACTTCGGGAAAAAAATTTATCCGCTCAAAAAAGATTGGGAAATCACGAACTGCAAAAGTTGAATGATCCAACCAATGAAAGTATAGATGCTGAACAGCCGCTCCAATGGTATCGTCACTGCCTAAGTGCCTTATGACTGCGCATTTCCCTGCCGGAATTACTTTGTTGACTATATTCCTTTCACTGGCATCAATGGGGTATTGCACGGTACAGCAGACATCAAATCTGTATTGATCAGGGGGCGTGGTTACTGGGTCATCATAAACCAGGTTGAAAGTTCTGCTATTACGTGGTGAAAGCCCTTGAGCCTTCCGCCATTGGATAAACTGTTTGATAGTAGCACCCAGGTGGTGGGCTGGGCCTCTATGTTCCATGGCGGCGAGTTGAGTCTTGGGGAATTCAATAATGGTTACTTCGTATTTCGCTGTATTTCTCATAAAGTGACTCCTAAGTGCTGTAACTGGTTCATAGTGCTTATGCCAAACTTCCCAGTCTGGAGCGCGGCGAAATTCTGAGGGGCTCTTGCCAAAGAGTTTCTTAAAGGCTCGTGCAAAGGCCTCGTGGCTGTCGTAGCCACTCTCCAGGGCGATATCCACCACCTTTTTGTCTCTATAGGTGAGTTGATAGGCCGCCCTTTTTAATCTCAATCGCCTGATTAGGGCTATTACCGGCATTCCAAAAAAGGCGGAGCATTGCCGGTGAAAATGATATTTAGACAAGTTGGTGTATTGGCAGAGTTTGTCGATATCGAGTTCGGAGTTGAGGTTTTCCTCAATATAGTGCAGTACCTGCACAAACCTATCCCTATACTCTGCCATAGCTGTCACCTCTTCTAATGAAAGTATTCTAGGACTTGTGTGTGTCTGGCACTTGACCAAAATTGCTGGATATCGCCTCAGAAGGGACTGTTAGGTTTGGGTGCGGGGAGTGGACGCGATGGCGGGGGCATAGGCCCCCAAATTTGCTACTAGGGGCTAACAGGGGGTAGAAGACCCTTTGAAGGTGTTCACCATAACCTTTGCTTCTTTGAGGCGTAATAAGTAGTCTTTTAGAGATTTAACCCCCGCCTTAACGCCAAGGGAAATCAGTTTCATCATGAGGGAAAATGCAAGTTCTGATTTCAGGTGGGGAGTAAATGCCAGGAAGGCTTTGAAAATGGAGCAGTGGATTCTTTTGAGCAGGTCTTGAATATCTTTGTTGCCGGTGGATATCTTCTCGGCTTTTTTCTCAAAGGCTTTGAGTTCATCTAGGTACTCGATAAACAGGCGGTAGTTAAAGACAACGGTTCTGTGTTCTTTGTAGCCGGCTATGATGCTGCTCAGCGCATCATTGATCTTCCTGAGGGCAATATAATCTGTTCTGGAGAGATTCTCATAGGAATTAGAGAGATACGAGATCGTATCTCTCCGCAGCTGACAAAACTCGAACAGGTGTTGGTCGTGCTTTCTTATCTCATGAAGCCGGTATAACTGAATTGCAATGAAGAGAAGAGCGATCGCGAGCAATATGGAGAGCACTACTCAAACTCCTTTTCATTAACTGGCTTTTTTGGGGCCACTTTTCTGGTGGGCGGAGAATAGGAAAAAGCATTATCCATCAGCTTGAGGAACCTATCCCGATACTCCTTATTATCTGCCGCTAGTCGATCAATTTCAACTTGACGATCTTTCAATCGCCCACTGTACATCCAGAACAATAAATAGTGTGCAAAGATGAAAAAAATGACAAACAAGCCATTTTTCAGGCCCATTTCCTGTACGAAGTGGAGTATATCTTTGAGGGTATCGGTCATGCAGTCCCTTAAAGCCAATTTCATTGAATCTTGCGCATTTTTAACTATTGAGACGGTTGAAGCAAATTACTTCGCTGGAGATGGGAAGTGGTAAGAACTTTTTTTGTGCCTTTTGTAGAAATTTTGCGGGCCTGCTTTTTTGTTATTTAGGTGTAGCCAGCCAGATGGCATGGTTTTTCTGTAAGGGAGAGAAGAGCGCGTTGGTACAAAAGTTCCAGAGAGGGCTTGTCGCTTTCGGGTTTCCCGCCCTGAATTGAGGGCGGGAAAGTAGAGAGCTATTGCGCTTCAGTCTGGCTGGCTTCCGGCAGCTTTGCAGGTGCTTCAGTCGGCTGCTTACTGGGGTTTTTGATTACGCCTTTTTGCAGAATTAAAGTGTTGGGGTAAGTAATTAATTCTTCGCCGCGCCTGATGAGAACATGGAATAGTGTGATCTCCTCAATAGTGCCGGAGATATCATCGTCTTTATCTATCACCCGAATCTGGTCGCCAACCCGGTAGGGAAAGCCGAAGAAAATAATTAGGCTGGCGGTAATATTACTCAGTATCGACCACTGAGCAAAAAGTGCTACGCCAATTACTGCGAACACAGAGGAGAGAAAAATGGAAACCTGGGTGTATTCAAACCCCAGGGCACTGATCAGCAGCACCAGATGGAATACCAAGACGGCAATACTGATGGTTTTGGAGATATATTTGAGGCGATAGGGCTTCACCGCCCTGGCCTGCCCGAACCGGTTGATAGCGGAGGAGCTAAGCCTCATGCAGATAAAATAGGAGGCCACGATCAGTGCCGCTATAGCCAAATTCATTTTTTGTCTCGTCTCCGTACTGTGTTCACTCGGGTGGGGGCTGTTGCTTTTTTAGGGCGGGCCTTGTCATCGATCATTACCCGCCTGTTGCGCGGATCATAATCCCAGGCAGCTATGCTGCCAAGCGGCCACTTGGAGGGAGGTTGTGGCCTGTTGCTGGCTTTACCCAAGAGTGCACTGGGTTCACAACATACTCGAATAGCCCGTAGCTGGTATTTACACCTTGTGGGTCCCTGCTACAGGGTGCCGGTTTTAGTGTGTGCTGTGCTTTTGTGGCCTTGCTATGGACCTGTAGCGAGCACGGCTGGCGGCTCGTTGGTCAGTCATCGTTCTTGCCGGAATTGGCGAACTCCCCCTAAACTGTATGCATATACAGTATCGAGTGAAACCCTATGAAACTAGCGACTCTCTACAGTCACGGTGTGGCCGCGGGCTTTCCATCCCCGGCGGATGACCACAAAGAGAAAAGCCTCAGCCTCGATCAGCATTTGATCACTCATCCGGCGGCTACGTTTATGGCTCGTGCCAATGGCGATTCCATGCAGGGCTTGGGGATCTTCGACCGCGACCTTTTGGTTGTTGACCGTTCACTAACGCCAGTACACGGCGATGTGGTGGTGGTGGCTTTGGATGGTCAACTCACCTGCAAAGTACTGGATCGACATCATGGGCGGTTGCTGTCGGCCAACGATCGTTACCCGCCGATACCGGTTTGGGAAGGGCAGGAATTGATTGTTGAAGGGGTGGTTAAAGCCTCCATTCGTTATCACCGCCCTCTCTGAATGCTGGCACTGGTGGATTGCAACAGCTGCTACGCAAGCTGTGAACAGATATTCCGGCCCGACTTAAGGGGGAGGCCGGTGGTGGTGCTTTCTAATAATGATGGTTTTGTGGTGGCGCGCTCAAATGAGGCCAAGGCGCTGGGGATTGGGGATTTGCAGCCCTTCTTCAAGATTGAACATCTGTTGCGGCGGCACAATGTGGCCATCTTCTCCAGTAACTATCCACTGTACGGCGATATTTCCCACCGGGTTATGGAGACCCTGAAGGGCTTTAGCCCAGAGGTGGAGGTGTACAGTATCGATGAGATGTTTCTGAATCTGTATGGTTTACAGGAGGAGTGGTTGGATTACGGCCAGCGGATTCGCACAACCCTATGGCGCGATGTGCGTATGCCGGTGAGTGTGGGGATTGCTCCGAGTAAGACCCTGGCCAAGCTCGCCAATCGGGCAGCGAAAAAAATTGCCAAGTGCAACGGGGTTTGTGCCCTGGATACTCCGCAGAAATGGCAATGGCTGCAGAAACGCATGGCGGTCGATAAAGTCTGGGGAGTCGGCAGGCGTCTTGCCAAGCGATTGGGGCGCTTGGGTATAGAGACCGCCTATGACCTGGCCCAGGCGAATCCTAAAATCTTGCGCCGACACACCAATATCAATATTGAACGAACCATTGAGGAATTAAATGGGGTGTCATGCCTGAATCTGGAGGAGCAGCCGCCGGCAAAAAAACAGATTTATTGCACGCGCTCTTTTGGCGAGAAATTGAGCGAACTACAGCCCATTCTGCAGGCAGTTAGTCTCTATGCCAGCCGGGCGGCAGAAAAGCTGCGCGGGCAGGAGTGCTTGGTGGCTTCGATACATGTCTTTCTGCACACCTCGCCCCACGAGCCCCACTATTACAGTCGCAGTACGCTGGTACAGTGCCCCTATGCCACTAATGACACCCGCTTGATTGCGAGCCTGGCCAAGGGGGCCATAACCGAGCTTTACCGCCCTGGTCATCGTTTTATGAAAGCCGGTGTGGGCCTGGTGGAGCTGGTGCCCAGCTCCCTGGGGCAGGGGGATATGTTTACCGCCGGCCAGCCGGCCCGTGCCGCGGAGATGATGCAGGCCCTCGATAGAGTCAACCAGCGCTTTGGCCGCGGCACTCTTTTTCTAGGGGCTGAGGGGGTGCATAAGCACTGGAAGATGCGCCAAGCCTATCGCTCACCCGCCTACACCACACGCTGGGAGGCACTGCCATTAGTACATGTTTAAGAAGGTGTATTTTTAATAAGGGGCTCGCTGGCCCTGCTTTGGAATATCGAGATTTAGCGCTCCGCAGCTGCCGCAGTTTTTGAAGAGAATTGGAATATTGTCCAGCTGAGCATTGCAAAAGAAACAGTGGCCGCTCTTTAAGGTCTTGTGGCCTGCGAATTGCTTCACCGCCATCATGGGGAGGCCAATGGTAGGTTTTAAAGTTTTGATCAGCTTTGCGCTTATTCTGCTATCGGGAAAAGCGTGGAGGATTTCCTGTATTGAAATAAGCGCTGAATCCTCGATATTCCAGAGTTGGCCGCAATGATCACAATAAAGTTGCATCGGGTGGTTAGGATTGGTTACCGATCGATAAAAACCAGTCTAGCTACAAGCAGAGAGTAAGGGGAGGGAGCGAGGGAGGGTAACGAGATAAGTAAATGTGGAGAGAGCAGGCCCCTCGGTGGGCCTTAACCCGCTGCCCTTTAGTATTTCAAATCCAGATCCAGCAAGGATACCGGCTTACCATCTTTACTCACCAAATCTATCTGAACAGGCTCTCCGGTTCTTTTATCAATCACACGGGACCAGCGCACATTGGCTTTCTCAGACCAGTGTGCACTCCAATCAATCATAGAGACCAAAACGGGAACGAGCGCGAGGCATTTTGGGGTAGGGCTGTACAGCATACGCCGTGCTCCGGGCTTAATGGGCGCCTTAATCAGAATGCCGGCTTCTTCCAGGTTGGAGAGTCTTTGTGTAAGGATATTTCGGGAGATCTGCAAGCTGTCCTGAAGCGAGTCGAACCGATTAACGCCTCTCAGTACATCGCGGACAACAAGCAGGCTCCAGCGGTCGCCGATTACAGAAAGTGCCTCTTCGATCCCACATTGAACAGCGGGTTTACTCTCGCTCATAGCAGTCCCAGGGTTGCTCAAGGCGCCATAGTCTCACAAGCCAGTTCCAAAACAAAACTTCCCTGGAGGCCGCTTCGGGCCGTCATATTGCCATAGGTTATTGAGAGGTCGGCCGATAACCTATCAATTTTAGTTGTATTTTGGAACTTAATGGTATTAAATTAGTTCCAAAATGAAACTTATCTGGAGGTGAAATGCATTTTAAACCCATCGTGTTATGCGCCCTGGTCGAGGGCTCGCAAGCAAGTTTCAACAAGGCTGCGTTGGAGCAGGTGATACGGCGGGCTTACCGGGGTCACCTGGACCAGTCCGTCACTCCCAGGCTGGTGTGGATGGAGGTTCCGCCAGATCAGGCCTTTATGAACGGAGAGAAATCTTCGGTGGCTACCCTGATGGCTCCCGTGCCTGATGGGACATCAAACAAGCTGCGTCACCCGTTTTTATACGAACTGCTGGAGCAGTGGTGTGTCACCACTGGGATCAATAAAAACGAGGTCGTTATTACTGCACCTGACCAGTCTCTCAGCAGGAAATTTCTAAGTGCAAATCGCAAACGTATGTCGCCGCTGCGGCAAATTGCCTACATAGCCAAAACACTGGTGCGTTTAGTGAGATCCAAAAGCACCACGGGGCACTTCAACACTCATATCAATCTATAAGAGGCCGCAAATGCCGCTTTACACGATTTCCACCCAGCGTCCACTATCCGGCTCCGAGCAGCAAGCTCTTGTCTCCGGGGTCACAGAAGCTCACTGCACAATAACTGGCGCGCCCGCGCAATTTGTACAGGTTGTATTTAGTCGAGGCATTCATTTGCGTTCAAAGAGTAGTCTTCATATTCTGGGTTCCATTCGCTCAGGCCGTAGCGATAAAATCAAGTCAGCTCTAGCTAATAGCTTTATAAGAATGGCCTCTCAGCTTTTGGGTTGTTCATCAGCTCGTTGTGAGGTGGATCTTATTGATGTTCCCGCCAGTTGGGTGATTGAGGGCGGGGCAGTTATGCCGGAGCCCGGAGACGAGCAGGAGTGGCTCGCACAGCAATCCAGCTAGGTTCGCTTTGCTTTCTATATATCAAAATAAAAAATAATTTAATACAGCCACATTCTGATTGGCTATCAGGGAGTAATATTATGTCCACTTCAACTTTGAAAGATATTGAGGCTTTGGAAAATTACTTGCTAACGGGCAAGCAACCAGAGGGGGAAGATTTCTCCAACCTTAAAGCGCTTACTGAAAAATTCAGCGGCAACACTTTTGAAGCAATAATGGCTGCGTGCAAGTGTTACTCCCAGCAAACAGCGATTTCTTTTTTTCTCTCAGGCAAAGATCATAGAAAACCAGTAAAGATCAGCTATCAAACACTGGCTGAACGTATTATTCAAACTGCTAATTTATTGAATAGTGTTGGCATTCAAGAACATGACACGGTTGCGTTTGCACTGCCAAATTTAC
The DNA here is from genome assembly GCF_023716485.1 of Microbulbifer variabilis. Classification (NCBI taxonomy): domain Bacteria; kingdom Pseudomonadati; phylum Pseudomonadota; class Gammaproteobacteria; order Cellvibrionales; family Microbulbiferaceae; genus Microbulbifer; species Microbulbifer variabilis. Next base: position 3,085,197 of record NZ_CP092418.1, on the reverse strand, counting down.
CAGAAACGCACTATGTACTCTGGGGGGCAGAGGCGGCCGCTAAAGTATTGGCCATTAATCCACTACTGGAGGCCAGGCAGATAGAAGAGCTGATTCGGCATAGCCAAGCGAAGGCTATCGTTACCTTGAGCCCTTTCCCTGGTACCGATATCTGTGAAAAAATTGAAAGTATCTTGCCAAATTTGCCTGAGGTTAAAAATATCTTCCATGTGGACCCAGCTTATCATGCAGGGGGGTTTAAAGGCATTGCGGCTAGTGCGATACAGTATCAATACCGCAGACGGCTACCCCCGCTGCAAGGTAAAAAGCGGATAGCCTACCAGTCGGCACTTAAGCAGCAACCATCTAGCCACTTGAATTTCAAACGCAGTATCCACAGTGATGATACCGCCTCTCTATTTTGTACCGGGGGCACAACAGGCCTACCAAAAATTGCTACCCATACACACGGGAATGAACTGGCCAATGCAAAAAGTATAGGTCTGGTAGCTGGCGACATTATGGGGCCAGGAAAAGTTATCTTGTGTGGCCTGCCACTTTTTCATGTGAATGCGGCAATTGTGACGGGGCTAGCAGCCTTTATTAATGGTTGCGAAGTGGTATTAATGACCCCTCAAGGTTACCGAGGTGAGGATGTCTTCAGTAATTTTTGGAAAATTATTGAGTTCTACCGCGTGAACAGCTTCAGCGCTGTGCCCACAGTTTATTCCACTTTGCTGCAGCAGCCAGTAAATCAGTGCGATATCTCCTCCCTACAAATGGCTTTGTGCGGCGCGGCGCCTATGCCGGTTGAGGTTTTTAATGCTTTTGAGCGTATAACCGGTGTGCAAATCGTAGAGGGATATGGTTTAACGGAAGGTACTTGCGCTAGCAGTCTCACCCCACCACATGGCGTGAAGAAGGTGGGTTCTATCGGGCTGCGTTTACCGCTGCAAGAGATGAGAAGTGCCCAGCTGGATGAGCAAGGCAACTTCATTCGGTATAGCCAGGCCAATGAAATCGGTAATCTGCTGATTCATGGGAATAATGTATTTAATGGTTACCTTAATCCTGAGCATAATCAGGGGATATGGGTAGAAGATGCTCAAGGACAGCGCTGGTTTAACACCGGGGATTTGGGCAGGCAGGATGAAGATGGCTATTTTTGGCTCACAGGCCGAAAAAAAGAGTTGATAGTACGTGGAGGGCATAATATTGAGCCCAAATTGATAGAAGAGGTGCTTTGCCAGCATCCTTCCGTTGCTATGGCTGCAGCGGTAGGTACACCAGATGCCCACGCGGGAGAGGTTCCTGTCGCCTACGTCAAGTTATCAGAGGAAGCGATTAGTCCCCTGATAGTCAAAGGGCATGAGGTTGTAATGGATGATTTGGCCAAAGCCCTGCTTGAAGCAATTACTACCTATGCCAAAGAAAATATTACTGAGCGAGCGGCCATTCCCAGAAGAATTGTGCTCCGTGCCGAACTCCCTGCTACAGCGGTTGGCAAGATTTTCAAGCCCGCTTTGGAAATGGAAGAGATTCGTTTGTGTATTCAGGGGATTATTGATCAGTTGGTGAGGGGAACAGACATGGCCACTGCCAGCAACCAGGTAAAGGTGGAGCAGGATAAGGTACTTGGCACTATTGCTAGGGTTACCACAGGAGGGAACTCTAGCTTGGAGGGCGCCCTTACGGAACAGCTTGCGCCCTACACCTTTAAATATGAAATTGTTTAATCTTTCTCTGAGGGTGCTCTCTTTGAGAGCATCGAGATTATGTCTACTCAATCTTTGGGAGCCTGAACGGTTTACCCAGGGGCTTTTTTAGCCCTAATAATCTACCATATAAGGAGTTGCATATAAGCCCAGCCATAATCAACGCAAAGCCTATAATTTCTATGGTCTGTAACTTTTCGTCCAGGATAATACAAGAAGTGATAATACCTACTACTGGAATCAATAGAGCAAAAGGGGTAACCGCTGCAGCGGGATGTGATCTAAGGAGCCTGCCCGAAAATGCGAAAGCAATTAGGGTGGAGATGTAGCTGGCAAAGGCAAGGGATAGCCAGGTTTTCTGATTGGCACTAATGATTAGAGTTAACGGCTCTTGGCTCTCCAGGAAATAGGAGAAAACAAAAAGTGGTATGGGAGGTACCAGGCATACCCAGATCATAAAGTGCAGCAGATTGACGCCCTGGATACGTTTCATATCTAGTAGGAATTGCCTGGGAAACTGCTCCTGCATGGTAAAGTGAAATTAAATAGTCAATCAAATAGTATTGATCTTGTGGAGCCGGGAGAGTTGGATTTGTCGGGGTGCCTTGTCTAAAAACTTAACAATACAACCTAGGATTATCTTTATCTGCCCGATAAGTCTAACAGTGAGACATTTCAAGGGGCAATGGCGTTGATGGTCGAGGAGGTCAACAAAAGGACAGGTAATATCATCATCGAGATAATCGTATTCTGTACAGTTTTTCTGAGTAACTAGGTGATCTTCAGGGCATAAAAACTGCAGGTGAACTATCGAAAGTTAAGGGCAGGGGAAAATATTTAGTAATCAGCGAAAATATAGATGCTCAAATATTCGAACTTATAATGAGCTTCTATTGAGAAGATGTTCCATCTGGCTGGCTGAGCCGCTCGATAATTCTTTGTATGTCCTGTTGATTTTCTTCAATCAAGCGGTCGGCATAAATTTTTAAATGGTGTAGGGAGTCGTAGTCAAAGATATCGACGAATGGATCAGCAATTTCGATATTGAGATAATCGTATTCTAGGCGGTCGCTATCGGAGAAATGTTGGGCGAGATCAAGAGCGTATAATTGTTGAAGGTCCATATATCTCTGGATATTAGAAAAAGCATCTCGTATCCAGCGAATGCGCCCCCAGTTTTTTAGCTCACTATAATCTACCTCGCTACTGGCCAATGGTGGTGAACCTGCCCCCAATATTAGAACGTAGTAGTTTTTATTTGGGAACTCTTTAAGGATATCAAGTAGCACCAGACTGGTGGGGTTATTCATGGCTAGACCTGCATCGGCAAAGTAACGGTGCACTCTGGTTTGCTCTGGTGTTTTGAAGACTACCGGGGGAAAGGCGGTCTCGGCACTGACTGCTGCCGTGATAAGTTGGTATAAGCTGTCGGTAGGTAATTGTTTGATTGCATCCCCACGATTTTTGAAAAGGTGTATTTCACCACTGTGAATGTCCAGTGCAGGAATAAGGACAAAGTTATTTAAGTCTGTAAAAGAAAGCGACTTTGTATAGTGGTTTTCCAGTACACGGTGGAGCCGTTCTCCCATGAAGGAGGGGGAAAAAAGCCCCCAGCCTGTCAATAGATCGTGATACCAGGGTGAGGAAAACAAATAGTCACTTTCTTCTTTATAGAGTTGTATTAAGTACTCTGTGGCTGAATCATGCCCGGTGTAGTTTTTGGGAATAAATTTTTCAGGGATGTTGATGCCGCTGGCTACAATAGCACCGCTGGATACACCACTATAAACATCAAAAACTTCGCTAATAGGTTTGTTTAGTTTGTTCTCGATATAGTTGAGCACATATAAGGGGATGAGCCCACGGACACCGCCGCCATCTACAATCAAGATTTTGATGGTGTCTTTTTCTTTGAGGTAATCCAGGCTTTCAGATCGTTCGGGCTCGGAGGGGGAGCTTTTGAAGGTGGCAGACTGAGTAAAGTGCTTGTTGTAGACGTAAGCGGCAACAATATAAATTACAAGGATACAGAGTAGGGCTAAAATCGCACGCTTAAGCATAAGACTGCAGGCCACTCTTACTTAAAGAGTTAGTGAATGCTGCCGGGCCGAAGCCGAGATTACCTTAGGCTAATGAGAAGTGTATGGTCGTATGCCTGCAATCGCTACTTGTGAATCTATCTACTGAAGAAATAAAAAAAGGGCTTGCATCCGGAGATGCAAGCCCTTTTGAAATGGCGCGCTCGGGAGGATTCGAACCTCCGACCGCCTGGTTCGTAGCCAGGTACTCTATCCAGCTGAGCTACGAGCGCGTCGTTGAGGGTGCGCACAATATAGACTTCTCCATGGAGCGTCAAGTACTTTTATGAAAAAGAGTACTTGAGGTTAAATATTGACCATCATGCAAAGGAGAGTAGTGGTCAGCTCCTACTCCGGTTAACCAAGAAGCAGGGTGGTTTAGCTATGGCATTAGTTGGCATCCATACATTAGTAGCCTTGAGCTGTTTGAGGGGTCGTTAGCCGCTTAGTGGCGTGTCCGTTGTTGTTGGATAGGATCACGCTGGTAGTTTTATTCTTGCCATGGGTGTTTAGTGTTTAATCTCGGAGAGAAGCTTGGGGTTCTGGATCAGATTCCTTACACCGTGAGCATGATCTTCATTAAAGATATTGTCCTTGCACCAGTTGCCCACAGAAGTAATGTTGACCTTGGCAACGTTGGGGCGGACACTCCAGGTGACTTGATAAGGGGAGCCTTGTTCATTGTAATCTGGACCGGTGGTGGAACCTGAATACTGAATTGGCTTTCCAGTATTGCTGGGAATGCCCAAGGCTTGTTGAAAACCACTTTTTTCATCATGGGCAGTTAGCTTTACAAAGTCTAAAGCAGTGGAATCATTCACCAAGACATAAACTTGCGTTTCTACACGCAATTGTGGATTCTTAATCTCTTCATTAAAGCAGGAACCCAAGGTTGGGCCCGGCTTGATTTTGGCGGATGAGTGGACGTAATGGACTTCAATGGTATCTCCCGGATAAAGACTCCCATGATCGCTTGGGCACACTTCTTGATTAAGTGGGGCTAACTCGGCCGCGGTAAGAGTGCCGGAATATTTATAGCCTGACAGAAAGCCACGTCCATCACCATTGCCCGCATACTGGGTAAATTCTCCACCTTTATGCTCAGCATTTTTATGAAAATGGATGTTGCACAAATTCATAACTGTATGAGCTGGTGCGGCAGCGAAGAAAATCGTATGGTTTCCGGAAATTGATTCAATATCTCGTGGAGATTGTGGGCCAAAGCTTTTCCCTGTGGTGCTTTTCTCTAAATTCGCTCGTTGATTTGCGATGGTCTCATCGGATACCGCGTCATTACTTTCTTGCGTAGAAGCGTTGACGGCTATAGTTGTCGTTGCAGCTAAAACAAAAAGAGATTTTATTTTCACGGTGATAACCTTCTGCGGTTTTTTGTGGTTGAGAGGTTGGTTGTATTTATGTGGGTATGTTGCTCTGGTAATTAATTCCGGTACGCTGCAGGAGTAACTTTAGATTACATCCAATAGGGTATCTGTTACTCTATCCGGCTTATATACACAGCTGCTAAATTGCTGTTGCCATCCGCAACAATAAAGTCACTTTTACCGTCTTTGTTTAAATCTAAAAGTGTGCCCCCCCATGGGTTGGGAATGTTAAAATTCTTAAATTTGATTGACTTGATCGTCGGGCCTCCAATCAAAATAAGCACTTCACCTGACCAACTGCTGACTAAAGCGTCGTCAACATCATCGCCATTGAGATCTCCCGTTGCAATCTGTTTGGCGCCATTAGATGCCTGGATTTCGATTTGTTTCTTTTTAAGAAAACTACCGCTACCATCTCCTGGGATTATAGTAATGATATTGCGATTGTTCGCTACAAGTAAATCCATGTTTCCGTCTCCGTTCATGTCTGCCGCCTCAACGCTAAATGGCACTTCGGATTGCGCAAGACTACTTAAGCTGAAAGAACCCTTGCCGGATTTATTTATTAATATGCCTATGTCATTCTGATTTGGAGTCACCAAATCGGAGTGTCCGTCTTTATTTAAGTCTTTGATGGCAAACCCCCGGTAGGGGTCTCCTCCCACTTTGATAGTCTTCCCTGGCAGTTTAAAATCACCATTCCCGTGTTCTTTGAGAACGAGTAAACCTTCGTGATTACGGTTGTCTACAATCAGATCAACTTTGTTATCACCATCAAGGTCATTTAATCGGACGGCATGTGGGTGAGGTGTTACGTACACGTTTAATGGTGAATTCGGTGCGGGGTTAAAACCTCCTTTGCCATTTCCTAATAGCATGGTGACGTATGAGGTTTCGTGGTTGGCTATAACAACATCAACGTTCCCATCGCCATTGATGTCAGAGGTCGATAGACCTGAAGGGCTGTCACCGGCGGGGAAATCTCCCGCTAGTGTCAAAGTCCCATTGCCATTGGAAAGATAGGTTACTATGTTGTTGTCCGAATTGTTTGCAATAATTACATCTTGATTTCCGTCTGAATTAAGGTCAGTTACTGCAATTGCAGGTTGGCCGGCACCAACTTTAATTATGGAGGCAGAGTAAGATATATTTTCTACTTTAATTGTGTCTGCGGAGCATAAAGCGCTAGACATAAAGCAGAGTGTTAGAAGAATATATTTATCTAAGTTCATTTTCTTATGATTCTCCAAGGTTTATGTGATTGCATAACAAGTTTTAAGAGGATGCTCTGGTCTTGAGTTGACTAAGTTTAATTATCTCCGGCTTAGAACTTTATCTGGCTCTAGGCAATTAATCGAGATTGATTTGTTAACCTCTGGTTGATTTGGCAGCATCTGAATTTTGTGTGGGGCTAAGTGGATGTTGTCACAACTTAATAACTTATCAATATTATGTGCAGTGCAAAATACCCGTGATCGACCTTAAGCGTTATTCTGCCTTTTCAGGGGAAATTCTTTTTTTGATGTCAGAGCTCTAAGGTGGACGGTTCTTCAAGCTGTTCTTGATTGTGCTTGTGCAGTTAAAATAAAGCCTTGAGTTTTTTCCTGTATTGTGGCTGCTTAAAAGAGTCAGGCTGCTCTTTGTTGGCGCTTGAAAATATCTTTTGGTCCCTAGTAGTCACTATTAACCATTTGTTGTCAAAATCTATTTAAATGCAGGATTAGTGTGCCAGGATAGCTGCTGGTAAAAACCCTATACACGTTGCGCTGCTCTATTGTAAGAGAGTGATTGAAAATTATATTGTATTCATGTCTCATTTAGGCTCACAATTTTATGCCTGGGTTGTTATAACAAATACTGCCCTTGGCAATAGTAATGTGGGGCCCGTTGGTTCCAGGCTAGTTATTTTCAACATGGGTAAGCTGGGAATCTTACTGGAGCTGATGCCACCAGTCGCCCTGAAAGAACGACATTAGATTGAAGTACTCAATGGGCAGAACGAAAACACTAATTATCTACTGAGGTACTTCTTCTTGAAAAAATTACAAGCTGGCAAGATGCATAAAAAATCGAGGGCGTTTATGTGTTTTGCTGGTAGGGGATCATCCCCTACCTATAGATTGGCATGGCCTGGGTTGCTAAAGCGGGCGGAAGCGGAAAGTTCAAGACCCGAGAGCCATGCTATGGTAATATCCTCTATATATGTGTAACCGGCATTAACCCGTTTTCCGTGTAAGTCATTCAGGCCTATTTAATAAATCAAACACCAGCCGGGAAAACTGCTTGATCTTTTCTGGATCGGATAAAAGCTGCATTATCTGATTCTTGCTTGCACGCCTTAAAGCTATTTTCCATATTGGCGATGAGTACCGCATTACCCCCTCGCTTGCTGCGCTCAAACATTTCTTTGGCCTGTTTATTGGCGGCTAGGGCAGATTTGCAGTGGGCCTGCCAGCGCTCAACCGCCGGCTTACAGATATTGTCAATCGCCGCGTTGCTCTTACTCTTGATAAAAAAGGCTGCGTAGAACTGCTCTACTTCTGGCCTGGTAAAGATGCCCACAGCTGTCGAGAAAATCAAAAATCAGGTCCGGGTCGGTGACGTTGGCCAGCTAGTATTTCAATTGCTCGGAGTAGGGCGCTTGGGTGGCCGCGCTGTCTACGATCAAAGCTAGTTTTTTAGCGGTTATCGGTGAATGACCAGAGCGCAGACATCAACCCAGCCACGCTCACCATCCTAGGCATAGCCACTATCGCAGTCGGCTAGCTAAACAGCATCACCAGCCCAGGCCCGGAGGCACAAATCTGCGTGTTAGCAGGAATCAAACATCTTTAGCGGCATACCCAATAACGGCAAACCCTTCGCACAAGAGGACACCCTAGCGCCCGCCGTCAAGCCCGGGACACTATCGACGCACAACTGCAGCTAGAAGAGCTGGCCATACAAAACGATCCGCCGGGCATTGCCAGTAATAGCGAGCGCTACCTAGTGGCTTCAGGCAGCGGCGCCTGGGCCGGCAAAGTCGGCCAGCTTGCCCGCTATGTGGAAATGTCAGGCTACAGACAATTTTGCCTGGCAAAAGTGGCCCCGAATAAAGCGGACAATCCGCTGTATATGAAAGGCAACAGCGGCTGGCATATCGCTTACCGCTAGGGCGGCTCTGCCGAAGATCATTGGGAGTGCAAGCAGCGATTTGGTTGGGGTGCTGGGGCAGATGTTATCCGCGTTAAATAATATTTACTGGGGTAACCAGGTTAGTTGATCGCTCTGCTTTTAACTGTTGGCTTAGTTGGTACGTATATAAGGTGAAAATTTTGGGGCATGGGGAAAGAATGAAATAAAATACTTCGGATAGTTTTGGCCTAGCTGTTTTAGGGTTGTAGCTCTGTAAAGGTATTTTTTCACAATTTGGAGACGTCCAAGAGTGCGATTAATGCCGATTATCAAGCTGCAGGCCTTATTAGGGTTGGGCATTAAAAAACTGTCCGAAGTTTTATTTGTTTCATAGTATATGTAATAGGTTGTAATTTTGAAAAAACTGGCTACAGAATCCGCTCTGCACAGGGCTGTGTTGAAAAATTCTATCGGTGGTATCACCTTTATCTGTGCATCGGCACTGGTTCATGCGGATACAATCAGTACAAAAATAGATCTAGGTGAGCCATTTCCCTTTAGGATGGAAGATGGAATTAAACATGAGGTGAATTTAGATATTGGCTATCAATTCGATACCATTAAGAAAGTTTGTATCAATACGAAAGTTAAAAATGGAACTGCGGGCGGAGTATCTTATGAAACAAAAAGTGAACCTGCAGGACCTTTCACTTTTCCTTATTTTGAATCGCAAGCGTTGATGTTGTTTAGGAGCATAGAGCTTTCAACACCGGAAAACCCTAATCCTGTACCACAGCTGCAAGAAAGCATCAATATCTGTGGGGAAGAAAACAGTCTCTTAGCAAAAAATTTTTTCGATGGAGAAGGTAAATTTACATTCATTGTGTCTGGTGGTTATATAGATTTCTGGGACTTTGAGCTGGTTGTAGAGGGGGATGTCTCTGATACTCAGTTAGCGATTGTGCTTGACGAACCTGTCGAATTTTCAGTTCCTTCCTATGGAGGAAGAGTCAATTATGATGCAAGTATTCGCAATTTAGATTCTTCACAATCATTGGTTACTCTTGAGCAATGGAGCGTGCTCACTCTTCCCAATGGGGATAATTACCCCATTCATAAATCACGTGATGTCGTGTTGAATTATTCTGAGGCAAAGGACTACACTCGAAATTATCTAACGATACCAGGGTGGTTTGAGGCTGGAGATTACGAGCTAACTTGGTATGTCGCTGACCCAAGCACCGGGATTCGGGTGAAAGACAGTCTGCATTTCACAAAAAGTGCTGACTAAGCTTTCATGTTCTAATCATATATGGCTCAGCTATCAAAATAAGCTGACTGCCTTTCGATGTTAAAGCACGGTTATATATTTCCCTTACTTGCCGTAACAGCTACTTTAAACGGCTTCTACTAAACCGAGCTCGAGGCTTATGATCACAAGCAGTGGCTTCCCCAGTGGTCCGATGCCGATGGTGGCTGTCAGAATACTCGCCAAGAGCTGCTGATTCATCTCTACTTGACTCCGGTGAACCTCAGAAATGAAAAGGCCTGTACCGATATGCCGCGCTTATGAGTGGCCCCCTATAGCGGCCAGTTTTCCAAAAGGCTTCGGATCTGGATGTTGAGCATATAGTCCTGCTCGCTTGAGTCCATAAGTATGGCGGTGCCAATTGGGCCTGCGAGCAGCGCCGCGTCTTCGGCAAAGACCCGGCCACCTGTGGCTGGTGGAAGAGGGTCATAACCAGAGCAAGGGCGATAATGGCCCCGATGAACGGTCCCCTTACCAGAACCATCTACAAGCGGCAGTTTGGGATAGTGGCTAGTAAGTATGGGCTGATGTGGCGCAAAGAAATTAGGCCCGATAAGTAGGGCCTATTTTTTAATTACATGCTCATACCTGAGTTTGAAAAACGTTGCTCTTGCAGAAGGCTTTCAAGTTTTGTAAGCGCAGCAGCTTTGCTTCTGTGAGTGAAGGTGACGCCTACGGGTGTTCTGATTTCATAAGTAGTGGTCACAATGCCTGCGCCATCGACTTTCGTGATTTCATTAAGAATGAAGTCGCTTTCTTGAAGTACATTGGTTTCGGTGTGTACTTCAATTTTCTTTTTTTTTAGAGGTTTCAACATTTATATATTGACTACTTACTAGCCCTTTAATTCAACAAATTATCTATTAAGATAAGTTTCCCTCGGTGTAATGCAGTTAATCGAGAAAATGAATTGGGAGATATACAATCATTGATCAACAACTGTTCGGTTTCGTGCATGTATTGAGGAGGCAGACAATGCCAAGCAATAATTTGATCTGGATCGAATGTAAGCCCGATTTAATAGTTCGCAAACTCTGTGTTGAGAGGGCGTGAATAACCTAGAGAGCATTTCACTGGTACTCATTGCCGGGATGACCTACTGCGAGATCATCCTGTTCCTTTTGCTGGTACTCTTGCAGTGCCTAAAGTTCTCGCCTTGAGGGGGGGGGGCACCAAGCATTCCCAAGTGTGTCAATGCGCCCAGGAGGACAGACTGGCGCCGCTTCGGCCCGCCGTCCAAGGTGGTGAGGTTGGAAATTGATAGCAATATGCGGATGCGCTCTATTGAAATCCTAATGAAGTCCAGCAGGCGCCGCATACTGGAGTTTTGGCAAAACCGAAAATCGGGCTTTTAACTCTACATGGTGTTTAGTTAGTTGCGCTAGTCGACAGAGTGGAAAAGTGGTTATGTCCATCTTTAAAGATGCTTTTTGTGAGGGCGTTCAACTGCTTTTGTAGCAGCTTAAAATTTTCTTGGTCCTGAGCAAAAATTCCAGCCGACTGCGAGGCAAGCTCAGTTGATTTCCTCAGATCTTCAATCAGCGTTTGTACTTCTGGCTCGAAGTGCGGCGCCAGTTTTCCCAGCCTTTTATCAGCTTTATTGAGGTGCGAGATGACGGCTTTTTTGGATTTTGTAGCTTTGCAGTCTGGACTATTGTCTTTTCCTATTTTTTCGAATTCAGTAAGAAGAAGGTTTAGTTTCGACTCCAGGCCACTTATCAAAAGCACGGCATTTTCGTATGCCTTCATCTTTTCATCATAAAGGGCTTTTTTCTCAGGAATCCTGTCTTCTAAGCTTTTTAGTGGCTTTGTTACACGCCAGACTATAAAAGCGCTAATTAGGAAAAAGGTTATCGTGACAACGGCAGTGCGAATGATCTTTGTTCCAAGTTCGAGCTCGTCCATGGTTTCTCCTGAGTCATTATTAAAAATAGTCATACGATGCAGCAGCTTCTGAGTGGTTACTCCTCAGTCTTCACCGCAAATAAATCTGGCTGCTATTTCCGTACTATCGAAAACTCGAGCCTGGTAATCAGTCGCCCTGTTGGTTGTTATGGGGCGCACCGTTATTGGGTATAAATTGATTCGCCTCATTTGTACCCCTTAACCTGCGAGAATGTAAACCAGAAATCTGTACACCTTGAAGCGGTCGCTGAAGGCTCCGGGCTTGGGGCCTGTAGGATAGCTGCTATGCCAGCAGTGTGCAGATATTCCGGCCGGACCTGCATGCCCACCGGGTGGTGATTTTCTCCAGCAATTATCCACTGTATGGCGGTACCTTCCAGCGGGTGAAGACCACCCTGCGCGAGTTCGGCCCGAATGTGGAAGTCTACAGCATTGATGAGGTGTTTATGGACCTGCACGGGATGTAAGTGGATTGGCAGGGCTAAGGCCGCAAGATCCGCAATACCCTGTGGCGCAATATCCGCATGCCTGTGGGAAAGGGTATCGCCCCAGTAAGCTGGTCAAGCTTGCTAACCGCGTGGCCAAGGCTTTGGTAAAGATTACAAACCCTTTTGAACCGTGCGGGATGTCCCTAGCAGAGGCAGGGTGCATCGTCGGACTGCGCTAACTCATTTAGTTAGTCAATAATCTCCCTCATCGTTACTGTCATGCAGTGATTGTAAGAGATCTAAAAACTTCTATTCAAGTACTGGAAATTGAGCTAACGAATAAAACCAAAAAAGATGGTACAGAAGAATCTGAAAGTCTTTCAACTTTGTTTTTTCAGGCCGGAGATACAAAATCAACTTATTTGAATATCCTGGATGAATTGATGACATCGTATAAGGGTGAAGGTCTAAATGCGATGAGCTGGAAGCGAAGTTATATTGCTGAAAACACTTCTGTACGAGAATACTTGGGTCATCCGGACAATAAAATAAAGAGTGAACAAAGTGCGTTGGGGTCATGGATAGAAAGAGCGGCTCAGAAAGTAATCGGTATGTAACAGAGCATTAGTTCCTAATTTTTATTAAAATTATGACTATTTAACATGTCTATTGTCTTGTAATTTAAATGACATCTAGCTCATAGATTAAAGTCTACTTGGGCAGTTTGAAGGTTATAGATATCTCTTTAGAGTTAATTGGGGAAGGCTGCTTACCACCCTGTTAATTTAAGTGTGCAGTCTTATAAAAATGCTTAATTCCACCTTTTCATAAATTCTTGCTAGGCAGAAGCCAGATATTACCGAGATTGTATTTGGCTTTAGGTGTCCGATTTTGAAGTGGATGAATTTATAACCTTCTAAGACCTCAGAAAATAATTATTAGTTGGTACCTATGTAAAGGTTGTTGTGTTTTTAACGACCAGATTGTTGTGGTTAGATTTTAAAAATTAATTTCCCACCTTTACCATGCGAAAGAATATTTAGAATGTTGTTGATTGTACTTTTCTTCTTGTGATAAAAGGTGCGCCTAATTTACAGGGATGTACTGTTTTATTTTTGCCTTCATTGGCTCCGATGGTCCCTTTTGGTGTGAAGCTTTTTTCTACGTGTAGTCTGGCTATGATGAAACGGATTTCTTTCTTTAGTTGTTTGTTTTTAATACTTTTTGCTGAATTTGCTACTGCTGGGGTTTGGGCAAGCACCACGAATTCAAATGGAAAGCATACGATTCGTTGGAGTACAAATTCATCTGCCGAGTACTATGGAGTAAGCGTCCATAAAGGGTCAAAGTCTATTGGCACCTATAATGTAAATGGTACTTCTAGATCTTTTACCCACACTGAAAATGGGGACTATAGGTATCAAGTTGTCGCTTTTTCAGGGGATATTTGGAATCCAATAATAGGTGAATGGGTTCCGGGTAGTGGTACAGCATTGGGCAGTGTTACAGTAACGGTAAAATTACAAGCGCCCCCTAAGCTAGGCAATCTAACAGCCCCCACAAATAGTTCGAACGGTTCTTTTACCTTATCCTGGCCAGTACCTTCAGGTATTGTCTCTCGCTATGAGGTCTATAGGCAGATTAACAACGGGGCTTGGTCTCCCCTCAACGGTATTGGGGCAAGTTCCACCAAGATTTCAGGTTTATCTACAGGAGCATGGGATTTCAAAGTCCGAGCCTGTAATAGTACCGGCTGTGGGGCTTTTTCTAACGAACGCCGGGTCAATGTTGCCCGTACACCGAATACGCCGGCTAGCATTGTCCTTAAGGATATAACAAGTGGCACTGTCGACCGTGAGGGGCGCATAAGCGTCGATTGGTCAGCACCTGGTTCGGGTTATGCTGTTACGGGCTATCAGATACAACAATGTAAAGATTCCTGCTCAGGTTGGACACAAGTTTACTCTAGTGCAAGCACAGCCACTGGGCCGACGCCTGTTCCGGCGTCTGGAAGTACTCCGCTAACTAATGGAACTTATAAGTACCGTGTTAGGGCCTATGCAAAGGGCGGTTCCTATGTCACTTACAGTGGCTGGAGAAATTCCTCTTCAGTGACTGTGAGTCGACAGCCTGATACTGTGCGGAACTTTACGCAACCTGACCACGGGACCCAGAGTAGTAGTTTTAAGGTAGTATGGTCTGAAGTTACCGGCTCATTCGATGCGGTAACACGTTATGAGCTTCGGTGCAGTATCAATGGAGGGAGTTACACCTAAGCTAAGTGCGGTAGTTCCAACTTGGGTACAGCAACCTCTATGGAGGTTACACTCAACTCCAGTGATCCCAGTGGCGAATATCGTTTTATGGCTCGGGCCTGTAATGACCATGGTTGTAGTGGTTGGACTCCCAGTGATAGCCGTAAAGTTGTGATGGTCAATGTGCCGTTGCCCGCACCAGACGCACCGAAATTTACTTCTTTCCCTAGTGACAGTGAGTTTGGTGATTACGATCTCAGTTGGAGTGAACCAAGCCTTACATGGACCTCTTTTGAGTTACAGCGTGAGCGTCGCAATGACCCAGACACAAACTGTGGAAATAGTTGCTGGAAAGTGGTCTCAGGTAATCTAGAGGAGCGGACTTATTCAGCTCGCGGAGACATAGAAGATAAATATCGCTACAGAGTCCGTGCCTGTAATGGCCCTGAGTGCTCTGGATGGACTACAAGTGATTGGATTGATGTACACAATCTCGAGGGGATCGAGCCGGCGGTCAGTCTTGCAATTGCAGATACACCAGGAACTGCAAATTATAGTGCAAACGTTAATTATGAAGGGGACGCGGTTATATCGATTCCTGTCGAAGTAGCGCCGGGGGTTAATAACTTGGTCCCTAGCTTGGGCCTTCAGTATTCAGGTGCTCGATACCGGGAAAGAAATAATGAGATGTTGCCAGAAGATATTCTGGGCTATGGATGGAGGTTGAGTGGTCTGTAGGAGATCCGCCGCTGTGTGAAGAATCGTCCCAACACAGACCGCATTAAGTTGGATGATACGGATTCGCTGTGTTTGAACGGTCAGCCATTGGTCCTTGTTTCCGGAGAATATTGGGCCTCTGGTTCGAAGTACCGAAAGCTTAGAGATGACTTTAGCCTTATTGAACTAAAAGAGACAGGTGGTCAGCCTTGGTTCCTGGTACATAAACCTAATGGTGAAGTTCATGAGTTTGGTAACACAAATAACAGTCGAATCCGCGCAGGGAAGAACCCGAGCTTTGCTTGGAGCATCAACAAGGTTACTGATGCCTTTGGGAATAGCATAACGTATCAATACCATCTTGATACCGTTGAAGGTATTAATTATCCACTAGAAATCACCTACGGTAATGGAAACGATGCACGTATAGAGTTTGCCTATGGCACCCGCAGCGATGCCCCCCCGCAACCACTGGCCTCGGGAGAAATTGAGCAAGAGCAGTTGGTTCTACTCCACCATATTAATGTTTACCTAGACAATAAATTATTAAGAGAGTACCGCTTAATTACTGAGCCAGAACCTGCTAGCAAGTATTCCCAGCATTACCGCCGTCTGCAGCAAGTTCAACTCTGCGGTTATGATAAGCATGGTACTGGCTATCAATGCCTTAACCCCCTTATATTCAATTGGGAAGAGGTTAATAGCTCTAGTGACCTGGATCTCGATACCGGTATCTGGCAAATTATCGATGGTTTAGGCAAAGCTACTAGGTTCTATCACACTACGGTACGTGAGGTAACTGGCCAAGCCTCTGCCTCTGGTAACGCTACTTTCTTGGAAAGGCCCTTTGGGGATGGTGTTCTTCCCGAAAATGCGAAAAATCTTGAGGCCGATAATGGTGACTATCGGACAGTAGTCGGAGAAGTGCACAGATCCAATGGACTGGCAAATGGTTTGGCAGATGATTTGGAAAATGGTTGGCATAAAACCAAGTATTCCTATCAAGGTGTTGGCGTTGTCAGTACCAAGGGCTGGGGATTCCTGGGCTTCTACGCACAAAAAATCCATGATTTAGCGTCGGATATCGTTACTTACCGCCAATTCCGTCAAGATTTCCCGCATTTTGGTAAGGTGGCGAGAAAGCTGCAGTTCCAGGGAAGTTATGGTTCTCATGCGCAGAAATTGGCGGATGAGCGTCATCGTTATAGCGTGATGGAGCTATCCACTGGCTTAGATAAGAGTTACTACCCCTTCTTAGAGAAAAGTGTTGAAACCCTGATCGAAAAGAACCAGGTTCTTGGTTATCGTTCACTACAAAACAGCTTTGGAAAGAGAAGCTTTGGTACACTCGGAGAGCTGCTTGAGAATCAAACTTCAGTAGAGAAAACAGCGAAATCCCTATCTGGGGCCGCTGATCAAGATGGCTTGGGCGGTATTATTACCCCTTCCTTTGGGCAAACCGATAAACTCCCGACCTTACCAACTAAACCGGTTACCTGGGGCGAAATTTCTGACTTTTCCTTGAGTGGCATTGAGAGAAGTCGCGAGATTTTCACTAGTTTTGAAAACCGAGTTGGAAATGGTCAGTGGTTAGTGGGCTTTGCATCCGGCCTGGAGCTTAGGGAGTATGATGGTGGCCCCAGTGGTGCTCCCGATCGTACTCATACCGTGGTCTCTCTTCCTTATTTGTCAACGAACAAGGTCGCAACTAGGGTTAGCTTTCCCGATGATGCAGATCTAAAATTAAGCACTGATTTTGATTATGACACCTCGGGTAATTTGGTCAGTGAAAGTACTAGCGGAGCCCATGTAGAAACAAGAACAACGTCTGCAACTGATTTTGTAGATAACCGCTACCCTGGGACATTAACCAATGCTCTCGACCAGAAGGTCTCACTAACTTACGATCACCGCTTTGGCTTGGTATCTGAGATCACTGATAGCAATATCCGTACTACTAGTGTGCAATATGATGCCTTTGGGCGCGAAATCGAGAAGACCAATACCGATGGAGTGGTGTTTAATACGACATATTCCGAATGCTTTGCTGGCACTTGTCCAGTAGCTGGTAATATTCTTGCAGCTTATAAAATAATCAAAGATTCTTCAATTTCTCCCAAAGTTGAACTCTACTATGACTTGCTGGGGAGAATAGTGCAGCAGGATCAAAAGGCATTTGATGGAACACGTATTGCTCGGCGTGAATTTAATTATGATTTGCAAGGCCGCTTATATCTAGAAACGGATCCCTTCTATCTAGGGGAAAATAAACCACTGACTATCTATCATTTCGATATAAAGGACCGTATTGAGAAAATCACAAGTCCAGATGGTAGTGAAGTCCGCACTAAGTACTATCCAGATACGGCTCAGAAATTAATCAGGGTCGAAGCAGAAGAAGATATCTTGGATAGTAATGGCAACTTGGTTGAAACTCAGGCTAGGCATCACTATTACAATATTTCTGGTAGCCAGGTGAAAGTAGTTGAAGCTGTGGGAACTAATAAACAAGTGACTACAGAATATGACTACTATGGCAGTGGTCTATTGAAATCAGTGCTTGTTAACAATGACTTATCAACTAAAGCCAGTTTCTTTTATGACAATGCTGGCAACAGTACAAAAACCATTGATCCTGCTTTCGGTACTGTGGTCACTCACTACAATGGGTTAGGCCAGATAAGAGAGCAGATAAATAACAAGGGCGATAGCTTAAGTTATCTCTATGACAAGCTTGGGCGTATGCGTGAGCAGGTCGATGCTTTAGGCGTAGCCAGTTGGACTTATGATGCAGCAAATGCAATAGGTAGCATTGCAAATCGAAGTTATAGTCAGAATGGATTGACTCTATTTTCTGAAGACTATATCTATAATTCTGCGGGTCAATTGCAGGATTTAAAAACCTCGTTACAAGCTGGTGATTTGCAGCGCAATTATCAGCATACTTATGGTTATGATAATTCAGGTCGCCTGGATAAACTCGTTTATCCTTCTGGTGCTGAGGCTCGCTATCATTACAACAACCAAGGTTTCTTGTCAGAAATTACTGATGGGATAAGTACCCTAAAAACCTTTAAAGATCGGGATGCTTCAGGGAAAATACTAGAGTTTACCTTTGGTAATTCACTAACAACGAAAACAAATTACGATCCGAATACTGGACGTATTACTTCCATTAACACTGCTGCTGGCTCTATCCAAAATAATATTTACAAGTGGCGTTCTAACGGTACACTGGAAAGTCGCTTATCGATAAGCGGAGCCAATAAAAAGGAAGAGCGCTTTTCCTATGATGCACTCAATCGATTGGAAGGCAGCGAGACATTACTGAATGGCAGCCATCTTCGTAGCCTAAGTACACTCTATGACTCCCTGGGCAATATTCTTAGCAAATCAGCAACGGGAAATGTGAGTAATCAGGTGACTGGTTACCAATATGAGCAGGTTAACAATGCCGGTCCCAATGCTGTAACCCAAGTTAATATCAATGGTGTGGTCAATAACTTAGGCTATGACCAGAATGGCTCTCTAACTCGCTATGATGCTGCTGTGGGTAACGATCGGTGGATTACCTGGAACGCGCGTCAATTGGCGGAAGAGATTACTTTGGGGAGCGCACAAGATACTGCAACTCCCACAGCAAGAGATCGCTTCCAATACGGCCCCAGTGGGCAGCGCTATTACCGAGAGTCCAGCTGGTGGGATGAATCCCAACAGAAGCTGATGACCGAAAAAGCGTTTATTGTGGGTGACTATGAAGATCTCCTTCCGGCCAATGATCCCGATTATCAGCAGATCGAGAAGGTGCAAATTGGTGGAGATATCCTACAGGTCTCAGCTACCGATCATCTTGGCATCAAGGTTCAGGTCTTCGAATTTTTGCACCGTGACTACCTGGGCTCTATTGAGAAGGTAACCGATGAATCTGGGGCTGTTATCCTGGATACGGCCTTTGATCCCTTCGGTGCCCGCAAGAAGAGTGATTGGAGCGGAGGGTTAAGCAAGGCTGATATTGTAGAACTAATAGCAGCGCAGGGGCTCAGCACCAAGAGGGGTTTTACCGGACATGAACACCTGGATAGAACCGGCCTTGTTCATATGAATGGCCGGATCTATGATCCCACCCTGGGCAGGTTTTTGAGCCCTGATCCCATTGTGCAATTTCCATCGACTTCTCAGAATTGGAACAGGTATTCCTATGTACTTAACAATCCGTTGAGTTTTGTTGACCCTTCTGGTTTCGAGATTGAACATGTACAAGGTTGGGGATACAAGTATAACGGAGGAGATATGGGGCTTGCGGGTGCATTAAGTGGGCCCGTATTCACAGGTGGTGGAGCACCACTAGGCAGGAGTGAGGGTGGTAAATCCGTATCTTCCTCTGCTCAGAGCAATGATAGTGATGATTCGGATTCAAAAGATGAGGAAGATCCTGAAGAGGTAGTCAAAACAGCCAGCTGTGAAGACTATAAAAGAGAAGGTATGTCTTGTGATGCACAAAAGGGGGCATGGAAACTAACCGTTGGTGCTCATTTAAGTGATTCAGAAGACCAAATAGGTCATGCTTTTGTAAGTCTAGAAAATCCAGACGGGGAAATTAGTACGTATGGATATTGGCCTAATGGTGGTACTCAGAACAAAGAATTTATAACTGGCGTTGATGGTGTGGTCTTTGACGATAGTGAGTATTTAAATAAGGAATATGGGTTAAATGCTTCTAAGACCTTTGAAATTACAGAAGCTCAGTATGGTCGGGCGATGAATGAGATCTCAAGGATTCAAAATAGACCTCAAACATACAGCCTTACAGGTAGGCATTGCGGAAGTTTTGCAACTCATATAGCAAACATTGCTGGTCAGAATACTGGTGCTGGTATAAATAGTCCTAGAGCTCTTTATCAGAGGTTTGGAGGTGAATTGTGATTTCGCGTATATTGAAATTAACTACACTATTTACAGCGATGCATCTTGTAGCTTGTGATAATATAGGTGATACTTTGACGAAATACTTTTCACAAAAGTGTGAAGTTTTAGATGGAAAAATGGTTTTCTCTTTTGCAAACGAGAAAAAAAATAAATCTAGAATAATTAGTATAGATTCTGAAGTAGGCTCAATTAAAATATTAAAAAGTAATTTTAAGGGAAGTTTTTCTTTGGATGAGGTCGATTTATTTCTAAAGCCAGACAGTGGTTCTCAATCTTATCTCTTAAGTATTCTTTTAAGAAAAAAGTCAGAAACTATTGAGTTCGGATATGTGGAGGACGAAAAGTGTTTAGAATTACTTATGGAAATAGCGTCTGATGAGTGAATGCATAGTGAAATTAAAGGATGCTCATAATTAGTTTACCTTGAAAAGGCTCAGCACTCTCTGAGCTTTTTTGTTTTAGCCGTTCGCTTTTCTCCCGCTATCCCATAGTCGTGATTGGTACTTAATAATCAGAAATACGGACATTAGTTTGAGTGCTACCAAATAAGAAAAGTAGAGCGCTAACAATCAGTAGTTAGCGCTCCAATGGCCGCATAGCATGTTCCACCTGGCGCTGGGCGATAATCGCATCGATCATCTGAATCACCTGCCGCTTGGTGGCGGTGTCCGGCTGCTTGATTTTCTTCACCGGCTTTACGCCGAGTAGCTCGTCCGTGTTGACCCTGAGAGAATGCGTCGGGTCTGCCAGCAGGTTGGCTGGTGTAAGTAATGAAGAGTAAGTCAGAAATTATGATGTCAATTTTTTAATTGTTTTGGAGGTGTTTTTTTCTAATTTTTGGTGCTGAATATCTTTGTGCGAGTATTGATATTTAATTATCTCAATTTTAGAATTAAACTTTAAGAAATCTTATTTTTAGTGATTTTTATGATGAGAATTATCTTTTTTGCTATACCGCTATTTTTTTCAATGTTAGCTTTCTCAAAAGAAAACGTCATTAAAGTTGATCCTCCGACAGGTAGCCATATCAAGCGTGTAGCAGTATCTGGAAGAATTCCTTTTGATAGGCCCTATAGTGAATTATCTGAAAAAGAAAAGCGGATATTTACTTCGGAGTATGAGAATTTTCAAGAGGGAGATGAACCTCCATTCCCTAAAGAGGGGCTCAAGGCACTACATTGGCCTCTATACAAGGGGCATGAAATATCGATGAAGCGGGGAGTGCTAGATGTTGTCGCACTTATCAATGAGGATGGTGATCTTGAGAAAATCTCAATTTATGAGTCTCCAAATAAGTACATGTCTGACTTAGCCATTGCTGTATTTAGAGAAACAAAATTTAAACCAGCGATATGCTCTGGAATGCCCTGTTCTATGGAGTTTCCCTTGAAAATCAATTTTAAAGTTAAATAAATACTTGGGAAACCTACACAAATATCCGCCAGCTGGATCAGTACCTCCTGCGTCGGTTCATTCATTCCGCTCACGTACTTGTTGAGGTGGGGGTAGTTGGTATCTCGCTTGCTGGCCTGCTTCTTCTGAGGCTAATCCCACAGTTTACTCAGTTCTCGGAGTCGTTTTCCGTAGGTTTGAATGATGTCCTGATCCTGCATGACTTGCATAGGCCCACAAATGATGGTGCATGAGGGCGCTCAGATACACTTCAAGGTTATCAAGCCTGCATTTTGTTAATGGGCAAAGGAGTAGTCACAATTTATTAGTACAGCCCAGTATGCAGTTGAGAATGGATTAAACTGGCAAGGATCTCCTGTGATCCATGGGAGTTGGCACGGTATCGGTCCTTGCCAGAAAGCTCTCAATATAAAAAGTATGAAACATTATTGTTAGCTTACATACGGAACTGTCAAAATATACAGGTTATGAGCGATTACCCAACTTAATTTGCACCACAACAAAAAAAGGCTTACGCCCTGAGACGTAAGCCTTTGCTTTGTGTGGCGCGCTCGGGAGGATTCGAACCTCCGACCGCCTGGTTCGTAGCCAGGTACTCTATCCAGCTGAGCTACGAGCGCGTTACGGGTGCGGATATTATAGAGACGCTTTACCCAAGTCAACTGTTTTCTTAAAAAAATCGTTACAAATCATTGTCTTACCCCATACATACTGATCTTGCCAAGCGCTACACCAAATAGCTGGCCAGGGTGTCCCAGTCGAAGCGCCGTGTTTTGCCATCGCTGAACTGTACCTCCACACGCTGATCCTCCCATTTTAAAACCCGCCCTTGGCCGAGCTTGTTGTGGCGCAGGGCTTCGCCTTGGGTGGGCTTGCGTATGGGGGCGGCGGGTGCGCTGAGGGTTGGGTTGTAGTCGCAGGCCTCTAGGTAGCGCAGGGCTTGGCGGGAGACCGGGATATCGGTATGGATATGTTCGGGGCGCTCGTGCAGGCATTGCGCCATCAGCTGGCTGAGGGGCAATTGCATTTCGTCGATAAACAGCGAGGGCTGTGCGGCCTCGGGATCTTTGCGTTTGGCCTCCTCGGTGGGGGCCAGCAGAAATAGTTTGGACTTTGCCCGCGTCATGGCCACGTACATTAGGCGGCGCTCACTTTCCAGGGAGGCAGGGGTGCTGAAATCCCGCTGGGACTGGTAGGGCATATTGTGCTGGGTGAGGGTGGGAATAATAACCTGGTCCCACTCCAGCCCTTTGGCCTGGTGCATGGTGGTAATTTGGATAGCCTCCGCGGCAGTCTGCTCGCCTTCGCGGTGTTGCCGTTGTAGTTCTTGCAGGTGCGCCAAGGCTTCTGCTGGAGGTTGCTTGAGGGTATCCAGATATTGGCAGAAGGCCAGAATAGTTTGCTGCCTCTCCTCACCCTGCTGGCGGGTGAAGGCGTCTTCGGCAATACCGCTGAGAAGTTCCAGCTCGCCAATATGCCGGCGCAGTAGCTCGCCGGCGTGGCCACGCCAGCTCTCTATTTGTATCAAAAGCTCTGCTCTTTGGCGCAGGCGCTTGGCCTGCGGTTTGCTCAGGGTCTCTGGCAGTTGCGCAAGCAGCTGTTTGCCCCAGCCTTTCTCTTGTGTGGCGAGGGTGGCACAGAGGGGTTCAAGTACTTTGCGTGGTATACGGACATGCGGCGCGGTGAGCCATTCGTACAATCCTTGCTGGCGCCGCTTGGGCGGGAGTTCGCTAAAGCGGCCCGAGGCGATATTCAGGCTCCAGAACAATGGCCGCAGTTCACGGCGCGACAGCACCGTGTTGCGGCTGGCGGAGTGGTAGGGGATGCTGTTGGCCAGCAGTGCCAGTTCCAGTGGTGCGGCAATGGACCAGAGGCGGACCAGTACAGCGATACCCGCTAAAGATTGGCCCTGCTTTTGGCAGCGGCGCAGGTGTTCTACCAGCCAGTGACCTTCCTTGTCGGTGTTTATCTGTTCAATTGGAGTTTGCTGCTCGCCATCGGCGGAAACACAAAAAATCTCGGCACGATCGCGGTTGTTCTCAATAAAGTGGTTGGCGGCCAGGGACAGCTGGTGTCCGTAGCGAAAAGTACGGCTCAAGTGGTAAATGTGAGACGGTGGAAAATCCTGGTCGAAGAGTTTGAGCAGGAATTCCGGCTTAGAGCCGCGCCACTCATAAATGGTCTGGTCGGGGTCGCCAATGGCGATCACATTGCCATTGCCGCCGTGCAGCACTCGCAACAGAAAGTGCTGTATCTCATTGATGTCCTGATACTCGTCCACCAGGATATCTTCAAAATTTCCACCGTATTGTTGTGCCAGCTCCGGCTTTTCATGGAGTAATTTTACCGGGTCGTAAATTAAGTCGGCGTAGGTCACGGCCGCCTGGCTGCGGCGCCAATCTTCAAAGGTGCGAAATACTTGTAAAAAATAACCGTATTCGTCGCCGAGTTTTAGTTCCTTGAGCGCGCTGTATTCGCTGCAGAGAAGGGTTTTACTGTAGTCGATAAAAAATTCTGCGGCCTCGATTTCCGACTGCTTGCGTTCGCGAATTTCTTCCAGCTCGTGGGTGGGAGCACACTCCTCGATGGCCTTCCAGATTTGTAGCTGTACGCTGGATTGTGACAGGGGGCTGAGATTCGCTGCGGCGATATGGCCGCTGGCAATCATGCGCTGGTAGAGGCGGTAGCCGATGCTGTGAAAGGTGTGCACTGCCGGGGTATGGTTGCTGGCCAGCTGGCCCATACGGCGTTCGAAATCTTCCCGCGCGCTGCGGTTGTACATCAATACCAGCAGCTGGGCGGCAGGAGTGCCGGCATCCAGGCGATTTTTTACATAGTGCAGCAGGGCGGTGGTTTTGCCGGAGCCGGCCACGGCAATAATTTTGGCATGGCCACCGGAGTGATCCGCAATGGCCTGCTGTTCCTGTGTCAGTGTATCGCCAGCCATGGTGTCCTTCGCCCAAATACTGGATATTTTGCCAGTGATTGGTGGTGGCAGACAAGTTTACCAAATTGTGGGTTAGCTGGGGTCGGCGGGGGAGGGTGGCGTGCTGGCTTGGCCGTCGTCATGGATATTGTGATGGCGCAGGGCCAGCTCGGCAATATAGGCGGAGAGAAAAACCCGGCCGGTTAATTCCTGTAGCAGCTTGGAGCGCCCCAACCGGTCCAGAACAGGGCCCTTTACCTCTGCCAGGTGCAGACGGATATTGCGCTCGAGCAAATCTTGGTTGACTTGTTGCAAGCGCTCAATGGCGGTGCTGTCGATACGGTTGACCGAAGAAAGGATCAATACCAGGTCGTGCAGGCTTTTCTGCCGCTGTACTTCCGCAAACAGGCGGTCTTCAATCGCGCTGATATTGCTGAAAAACAAGTTTTCATCGATGCGCAGGAAGAGGGTATCTGGTTGGGTTTTTACCGTGTAACGCAGCACATTGCGAAAGTGCTCGGTGCCGGGAACGCGCCCCACCACGGCGATATGGGGGCGGCTAGCGCGCCAGATTAGGGTGGCGAAAGAGAGCCCCACACCCAGGCCGATACCGGCCTCAACACCAAACAATATAACGCCCAACAGGGTGCCACCCATGGCCAGACCATCGGTGCGGTCGTAGTGCCAGTGGTGCGCCAGCGCACGCAAATCGATCAGATTGGCTGCCGCGACAATAATCGTTGCAGCCAAAACGCACACCGGCAGTTCGGTGAATACCTTGGTGGCGTAAAGCAGTACCAGGGCAATAAATATTGCGGCGATAACGCCACTCAGTGGTGATCTCGCCCCAGCCTCGTCGTTCACCGCGGTGCGGGCAAAGCTGCCAGTTACCGCAAACCCACCGGAAAAAGCGCTGAGGAGATTGGCGGTGCCGAGGCCGCGTAATTCTGCATTGGCGTCGAGCTTCTCCCCCCGCCGCAGGGCGATGGTATGGGCTACCGAGAGGCTTTCGACAAAGCCGATCAAGGCGATAATCAGGGCCGGCAGCAGCAGCTGATAAATCATGGTGGGGTTAAAAACCGGCAGCGTGAAGTCCGGTAGCCCCGCGGGAATTTCGCCCACCACGGGTAAATCCTGCTCCCAGTGAAAGATGGCGGTAAGGGCGATGGAGAGCAGTACAACCAGCATGGGCGCCAGGCGCGATAGAAGCTTTGCCCGTGTGCGCTCAACGCCCAGTGTACGCAGTAACAGGGGGAGCCCGAGGCGGGCGATAACCAGGCTGAACAGAGCGATCAGCCCCATTAATGCTGCATCCGGGTCGCTCATGGGGCTGTTGTCTATGGTGCTCAATAGTATCTCCAGGGCCGTGTGGCCCTCACTCTTGGTGCCGAGCAGGGGAGCTATTTGCCCTGCAATGATCAGCACCGCGGCGCCGGAGACGAAGCCGTTGACTACAGGCAGGCTCAGCAGGTTGGAGAGGCTGCCGAGGCCGAGAAAGCCCATCAGTAGCAGCATGATCCCGCTGAGCAGGGCCAGCAGTATGGCTCCGTTGATATATTCGGCACTGCCGGGTGTGGCGATGGGGGTGAGGGCGGATGCGGTCATCAGGGCCAGTATTGCCACGGGCCCTACAGAGAGTACCGAGCTGGAGCCAAACAGGGCATAGCCCACCAGGGGTAACAGGCCTGCGTAGAGGCCCAGGTAGGGGGGTAGGCCGGCCAGAGCCGCATAGGCCAGGGCCTGGGGAACCAGCATCATGCTGGCAAGGATTGCGGCCACGGCATCCCCTATCAGCCACTTGGGCTGGTAGTTTTTCAGCCAGGAGGGGATCAGCTGGTGCGCACGCATACCTTTATCTTTTGGGTATCGGCACCCGCTGTGCGAGCGCCCTGAAACAACAAGATAGACCGCTGCGGCGGCGCGGGTTATTCGTAGCAGTCGCCGCCCACAGTCTTTGGCCTTAACCTTGCGCCGGGACCATCTTGCGGGCACTGAGTCTGAAAATCCCCATACCGGCCAGCATAGCCAGGGTGAATATCAGAGCTTTTTCCTGCCCGGCACCACTCGCCACAATAGCCGGGCCGGGGCAGAAGCCCGCCAGCCCCCAGCCGGCACCAAACATCAGGCCGCCAATCAGCAGACGGCGATCAATATGATTGTTTGTCGGCAGCTGTATGGTTTGCTTCAACAGGGATTGGCTGCGGCCTTTAAATAATTGGAAAGCGGGCAGGCTCACGGCGATGGCACCAGCCATCACCAAAGCCAGGGAGGGGTCCCAAGCGCCGGCAATATCCAAAAATCCGAGGACTTTTTCCGGGTTGGCCATGCCAGATAACAGTAGCCCGAGGCCAAAGATCAAACCCGCCAGCAGTGCAGGAAAAGTGGTTTTCATAATTCGATCCTCGCTTAAGCGGCCAGCAGGTGGCGTACAACGTAAACAGTGACAAAACCCGCAGCCATAAATACCAGCGTGGCGACCAGAGAGCGCTGGGAGAGGCGGGAAAGACCACAAACTCCGTGGCCGCTGGTGCAGCCGGAGCCCAAGCGAGTGCCAAAGCCCACCAGTAGACCGGCTGCGATTAGGGTGGGGTAGCCGGCTTCAATTTCTATGGGTGGCAGGACAAAAAATAATTGCCAGGCCAGCGGCGCAGCCAACAATCCGATAACAAAAGCCAGGCGCCAGCCGATACCGGGGTTGCCCTCCAGCAGGCCGCCCAAAACGCCAGAGATACCGGCGATGCGGCCGTTAAACATCAGTAACAGAATGCTGGCTAGGCCGATAAGAGCGCCGCCGGCGAGTGCTGTGGCTGGGGTGAAAGCAGTCCAGTCGATGGTCATGGGGTTACTCCGCGCAGTAGAGTTGGTAGAGGGTTTGTAAAAGGGCCATTACCCGTGGATCGGCTACCCGGTAATAGACGTGTTTGCCCTCCCGACGGGTATCTACCAGCCCCTCGCGGCGCAGGACCCCCAACTGTTGGGAAAGACTGGGTTGGCGAAGCCCCAGACGCTCCTCAAGTTCGCCTACATTTAGTTCTTCCTGGCTGAGCTGGCACAGCAGCAGCAAGCGGTCTTGGTTGGCCAGGGAGCGCAGCATGGCCGCGGCTTGGCCGGCGGAATCACGCATCTTGTCTAAGTCGAGGTTTGTGGTATCGGGCATGAACTTGGCCTGGCAATAATTTACAGATCAATAATATATTGTTTTATATATTATCAAAATGTATATTGTTCTGGTAGTGAAATTTGGAGGGCATAAAATGTCGCAGTTAGAGCAAGGCACCCAGGTGCAGCCATTCCTGGACAAGGAGACCGAAACCTGGAGTTATGTGGTGTATGACAGGGACGGCGGCTCGGCCGCGGTGGTGGATGCCGTGCTTAACTTTAACGCGGCATCTGGGCGCACCAGCAGTAAGGGTGCTCAGGCGATAGTGTCGTTTATCCGCGAAAAGAACCTCACCCTGGAATGGATACTGGAAACCCACGCCCATGCCGACCATCTCTCTGCAGCCCCTTTCCTACGGGAGCAATTGGGCGGGCGCATCGCCATTGGTGAGCAGATTTGCCAGGTACAGAAGATTTTTCGTGAGGTCTTTAATTTGGAGCGGGAGTTCCTTGCCGATGGCAGTCAGTTCGATCACCTATTCAAAGATGGTGAAACTTTTCAGGTGGGGGCACTAGAGGCGCGGGTGATTTATAGTCCCGGCCACACGCCGGCGGATATGGCCTGGCTGATCGGCGATGCCCTATTTGTGGGGGACACCCTGTTTATGCCCGACGTGGGCAGTGCCCGCTGTGATTTTCCCGGTGGCGATGCCGCGCAGTTGTATTTGTCGGTGAAAAAAATATTATCTCTGCCGGACGAAACCCGCATGTTCATGTGTCACGATTACCCGCCGCAAGACGAGCGGGACTATCAGTGTGAAACCACGGTGGGTGCTCAGCGCCGCGAGAATATCCACCTGCGCGACGGCATTAGTGAAAGCGAATTTGTGGCAATCCGTAAAAAGCGCGATGCCAGTCTGCCTATGCCGCGGCTGATTATTCCCTCGGTGCAGGTCAACATCCGTGCAGGGCAACTTCCCCCGGCGGAATCCAATGGCACTGTTTATTTAAAAGTGCCGCTGAATCAGCTGTAAAAAACCAGTTAATCCCAGCGCTGTAGTTCTATTTTAATGAGGACTGCTGTCATTTCGAGACGACTATGAATATTAAAAAGTTAGATGAACAGGTGAGTGTTTCTGAACATATTACCTGTGAGGCAATGGCACCGTTGGCACAGAGTGGTGTACAGGTGGTGGTTTGCAATTGCCCGGAGGGGGAGAGTGAAGTACACCCCAGTTACAAAGCTATGGAGCGGGCCGCCCAGGACGCCGGCTTGCGTTTTATTGCGATCCCTTTTACCCGTGGGCGAATGACGCGGGAACACTGTGAGGCCTTTCGTGATGTATTGCAGGGCGGCGAAAAAATCCATGCATTTTGTCGTACCGGCAATCGTTCCAGCCAGGTGTGGGCTGGCGCCAAAGTTTTAATGGGCGCAGATAAAAAACATTTGTTCGGCCAAGCGCAGATGGCCGGCTTCGATGTCAGTGCCGCGCTGGTTGCTATTGAGCCCTAATAAAGACATTTCAATGGCCGGCTAGGTCATACCCAGAATTGCGGCACAGTTGTGAAAGTGTGCCGCAGTTAAATGCCCGTGATGTGCCGTGATAAAGCGGGAGATACCGGCGTTGTTAAACAACAGAGTGGAAGGTGAACCAAGGTTATGCAGCAACTCTCCCGATGGTTTCCCATCCTCACTACTTTTCAATCCTATAACCGCCGCACCTTAAACCGCGATCTGCTCGCCGCCGCAATTGTCACAGTGCTACTGATTCCCCAATCTCTTGCCTATGCCCTGCTGGCGGGCCTGCCGGCGGAAGTCGGCCTCTATGCGAGCATGGTACCGCTGGTGGTTTACGGTATTTTTGGTTCCAGTAGTACTTTGTCTGTGGGGCCGGTCGCGGTGATCTCACTGATGAGCGCCGCCGCCCTGGGAGAGGTCACCGCCACGGGCGAGGTGGACTATCTGAGCGCTGCCGCCGCGCTGGCACTGCTTTCCGGGGGAATACTTTTTCTGCTGGGTACATTACGCCTCGGCATGCTGGCGAACTTTCTCTCCCACCCGGTGATCTCTGGTTTTATTACGGCTTCGGCATTACTGATAGCCCTCAGCCAGTTGCGGCATTTATTGGGGGTGGCCGCCCAGGGTGATACCGCACCGGAGCTGCTGCTATCACTATGGCAGAACCTGAACAGTATCAATAGCCTTGCTTTGATCACCGGAGTAGGGGTGCTGATTTTTCTCTACTGGAGTAGGGCCCTTGCTGCAAAATGGCTGGAGAAAATGGGCTTGTCTAGCAGCAATGCCGAGCTGTTTGCCAAGGCGGCCCCAGTAGTGGGTGTACTGGTAACTATCGTCTTATCCATCTCCATAAATTTTGAAGCACATCAAGTGGCCTTGGTAGGCGCTATTCCTGCTGGGTTACCGCCCCTATCACTGCCGCACCCCTCACTGCCGCTGCTGCAATCTTTATTTGTGCCCGCACTAATGATTGCCATTATTGGCTATGTAGAATCTATATCGGTGGCCAAAACCTTGGCCGCCAAGCGCAGGCAAAGAATTGATAGCAACCAGGAATTGGTTGCCCTAGGGATGGCCAATATAAGCTCAGGCATTTCTGGCGGTTTCCCGGTGAGCGGTGGTTTCTCCCGCTCGGTGGTGAATGATGCAGCGGGGGCGCAGACACAATTTGCCAGCCTGTTTACCGCATTGGGTATCGCCCTGGCTGCACTCTTTTTAACTCCTTTTCTATATTACTTACCGAAAACCACACTAGCCGCCACCATTATTGTTGCGGTTCTCTCCCTGGTGGATTTCTCCATCCTGCGTAAAACCTGGCACTTTGCTAAAGCAGACTTTATTGCCGTTACCCTAACAATTGCCGTTACCCTGCTAATGGGCGTCGAACCCGGTGTAGCTTGTGGTGTTGGTGCATCCTTATTATTGTTTATCTATCGTGCTTCCAAACCCCATATCGCCGAAGTGGGCCTGGTGGAGGGTACCGAGCACTTCCGTAATATTCACCGGCACCAGGTAAAAACCGTTCCCGAGATTCTCACCTTCCGCGTAGATGGTCGCTTAATCTTCTCCAATATCGGCGTATTGGAAGACCGTATCTATACCGGCCTTGCCAATAACTCACAGGTAAAACATGTCATTCTGATGTGCAGCGCAGTGAATGAAATAGATTGGAGTGCCCTGGAGGTACTTGAGTCTATTAATAGCAATCTATTGGACAGAGAAATTCAACTGCATCTATCGGAAGTTAAGGGGCCTGTGATGGATTGCCTGGAGAGAAGTAGTTTTCTGCAGAAATTATCTGGAGGTATATTCTTGAGTCAGTACCAAGCATTTTCTTCTGTTGCGGAGTATTAACCTTAACTACTTTGAAACTACTTAGGTTGTTGTTCATTAAAAATGGAGAGCAAGGCTCTCCATTTTTTAACACGATAATGATCGCTCAATAACTAGATTAATTGACACTGTTTGAATGGTAAATCATCGCTTGCCAAATATTCTGCTTGCCGCCACCGTAATTATCATAGGTGGGGTTCTTGATGTATGACCAAGCTACTTTACCGTTGCCAAGGAAAATGGGTTCATCCAGGCCACCCCAACCAAACTTGGTTAGTTTTACTGGCCCTTCTAATACATTGAGGTCTGCGTCAATCTCCATAACATAATAGGCCTTGGGGACCAGCATACGCATTGCGCCATTCTTCGCTGAACTTCGGTTGTACGATAGGTTATCAGAGATACACTGAAATTGTGCGTAGCCAAACAGGTAGCGACCATTTTTCAAATCAATAAGTTGAGGATCACTGATTTGACAGTCGGGCTCTTCTACCAGCCATTTAAAGCCTTGCCCCTCGATACTGCCGTTACCATCGACTTTGGCGATACCAATACGGGTTAAAGAAGAGGCGTCCAGGGCATCACCTCCGCGTAGGCCCTGCCTGGAGATGGTTGGGTTGCTGTTGCTTGACATATAGGAGAAGAAGCAATTCGTACTATCTGAACACTGCTCATCAAAGGGGCCGCCACTACTTGTATCAATGCCGTATTCACTTTGTAGGAAGCGATTCATTTCCTCGTCATCAATATACTTGGGGGAGACGATAAGCGATAGATTTGTGTCTTTATCAACCGGCACTACCGTGTGCCCACCGCCATTGGAGAAGAATGCATTGTCGGAGGGAACAAGGTAATTGTAACTTCCTTCAAATCTACTGGTAGAGGAAGTATCCTCCATTTTGATCGCAATAGTGTTTAACCCGCGAGACTGATTATATTTTCCGCCATCGCTGGTACAAATTGCTCCATACCTTTCATTACCTGGATTATAGAAGGCGCGAATGTTTAATACGTGGCCATAGCCACAAAGCCAATACCAACCTCTATTATTACTTCCACTCATGTTTAGGGACCAGTTATCTCGATCAATAACCGTCATTCCTGCAGAGTAGTGGGAGCCACCATAGCTGCCATCAAATACTCGCGCTGTTACGGAGAAGGCATAGCTGGTGCGGCCTTGGCTATCATTGTCCACATAGATAAGCTCCTGGGCTCCGGCATGGCCACCACCGTGCATCTTGTTTACAACATAGGCCGCAGGCTTTTCACTGAGTGGTTGATCGTCCCACTCCATGAGCCAGATCTGGTCGTTATATTTATAACCTCTCTCACGAATGTACTCGACCATCGCGTTATAGTCGGCTTCAGAGAGCTGATCGACGATATAAGCCATCTCCTCTTGCATCTCTTTTCCTTTAATGGTCTTAAAGGATGGAGAATCACCAAAATCGGTCTCTGGGAATTTAGCCTTAAGCCCTGGGAGGAAGTCCTCAAATGTTAGGGTGGCATGATCAGTAAAGTAGCCGATGTACTGACTATGATTGGTTGAAATCATCAGGCCGATGTCTCTTTCAATACGGGCATCGATAGGGCTGATGTTATCTTCCATTTTCATCGAATCGCTACCGTATTGCTCTACTAAGTCACCCTGCACCTCATAGCGCTTGTTGGCTTGGTATTCCGTGTTGCACAAGACCGCAACCCGGGAGCAATCTGAGCTGGCCGCAATACCGTGCGACTCGTAGCATTGTTTTAGTATCGTTGTGTTACCGGTTTGATCGAAGCTTGAAGTCTCTGGGTTATATTGCAGTTCATAAACAGTGCCATAAGTGACTTCATCATCTCCACTACCCTCGCTTAGGGTCTTAGAAACAAACATTCGAGGTTTGTCGGTGTCAGTTGCGCAAGCAGCTGTGTAACTTCGCATGGGGACCGACTTTAGGGTGTCGTCCTGGGTGCTGTCTGTTCTGGCAATATAGTGTGGGAGCCCGTGAACCTCTTGGGCATTGGGTTGGCCATTCGGTAAGGTGATATCCCGAGAAGTGATTCGGGCAAATCCCAAGTCTGCAGTTTCAATATCGCCAACAGTCACTGTACCGGGTTCATTGTCTGGAAGTGGTGTAGTGCTACCTGATCCACTGCCGCCCGTACCACTTCCAGATCCCTGGCCACTACCATCTCCCCCTGTGGATGGGGCTGGGTCGGAATCCGAAGAGGAGCCTCCACCGCCGCTGCATGAGGCCAATACAATAGTAAGTGCCAATACCAAAACTTTCTTGCTAAATAGCTTATCCATAGTCTGCTCGAAGATTCATTATTTAAATCGAATGCAATGTGGGAACTTGTGGACCACTTCACAGTGTTGAAAAGGTAAATTTGGGGGATCATTCTAGTTTCCTTCATTTACTTTTCTGTGCAGTACTTAATATATTTTCCACTGAACCTTTTTTGAGCGAGGATCTTGAAAAATTTAGAGAACACGCAACTCTTGGGGTCTAAAAAAGTATTATGATATGAATCCTCTCTGTTTGGATGGTCTCCAACTAGAGATGACGTGTACAGAGCTTTGAGCAATCTCGGATATGTTCAATTCCAAGTGGGAAAATCAATAGGTAGTACTGACAGGGGGCGATCTAGTTGGGAGAGAAATCACCAGTAACTGTGGAATTCGAATCTCAAAGTGTCTTGGCTGGGTGCCTGACATATTCAGTACTATCTCGTTGTCGATATAGAGTGCGATACGTTGGTGAGTACTCATTACTGCATAGATATCGATATCTAGCACAAATATTCCAGCTGGTTTATGCATTTGAAAATCAATCCACAAGCGGAAATATTTGTAGTCTCAATATTCTAAAGACCTAATTTATGAAAGTTGTAGTGGTAGTTATGATATTGATAGTCGGTGTTGTCTATTTTTCCAGACCGGAAAAAGCAAGTGAGTTACTTGCTGAATACTGCAGAGATTCCTATCCGGATAGGTCACTAGAGAATTGCAGACAGCAAATAACGACCCCTAAAATCAGGTGTGATATTCTGAAAGGTACCCTGGAGGAAGGTGATGTGTGTGTAAGGTGGGGGCCTCCAAAAGGTTCTCGGCGGCCTCTTGATAACGATATCAATTTATAAACTAAAGATTTGAGAGGTTTCACTGATTGTAGCCACACATAATAAAGCATCGATACTTGATGCGCTAATTAAGATAGTTAAAACTAAACTCACTTGAAACTAGTATTCAATACGAGCAACTTCCACGATCTTTTCCCTCAACCATTTATTTGCCGGATCATCCTTATTTTTTAAGTTCCAATAGGCTTTCATAGAGTATTGGGGGAGGGTGACAGGTGGAGTAAAATGCACAATATTGAATTTGCCGGCAATAGACTGGATAAATTTTCTTGGTGCGGTGAGGATTCCGTCACTGCATTCTACAATGTAGGGCGCACTGGAAAAATTCGCTACTTTAAATTGAACATTTCTGGATAAGCCAATTTCTTCTAGTGCCTTGTCAACTGTTCCGCGGTTATCTCTCCCCGTGCCTGCCATAATATGCGGATATTGACAAAAACTATGAACATTTTTCTTGTCTTTCAAAAATGGATGATTATTTCTTACCGCTGAGACAAAAGAATCTTTATACAAGGTTTTTACTATCAGGCTTGGATGACTTGATTCCATAACACTGATAGAAAGATCCGCCTCACCACTCTCAATTTGGTTGGCGATCCTGTGCTTATCTAACTTTATAAAAATAACCTGAACTCTCGGAGCGTCTTTTTGCAGTAATGCTATTAGGGGGGGGGCGATACTTTGCTCCACCAGGTCGCTCGTTGCGATATAAAAAGTGCGTTGCGTACTTTCAGGATTGAATTCTTCTTGATTTAAAATATTCCGCTCAAAATCACTTAGCCAGCGACTTAACGGTGTCTGTAGGGACTCAGCCCTTGGAGTCAGTACCAGTTGATTGCCTTGCCTGATGACTAGTGAGTCATCAAAACTGTGGCGGAGTTTCTTCAGCGTATGGCTTACCGCAGACTGCGTTAGCCCTGCACGCTCACCAGCCCGGGTCAGGTTTCGGGTCTCAAATATAATCTGCAGGAGCCTTAGTTGGTTCAGCTCAATGTCCGAAATATTGCCCATTCTAACCAGTCTCAGCCATTAGTTATGCTCATACCTATATTAGGTTAATTAATTTCAGTAATGAAGCCTGGGGTCCTATTCTGTCGCCACTTCAATTGATTCAACCCTAATTTCGAGGAAGTGATTATGAACTTGAAGAAACTGCTTGCGATGGCAGCATTGCTAGTCAGCCCACTGGCGGTGGCAGATAACGTTCTGGTTGTGATGTCAGATGTATCAGAAATGAAGCTGAAGGGTGGTAGTGACTACAAAACGGGCTTCTATTTGAATGAGCTTATGGAGCCGGTCAAGTTGATGATGGAAGCTGGCCACACAATAACATTCGCTACCCCGATGGGGCTGGCGCCGACATTGGACCCGGTCTCAGACACGGCTGACCATTTCTTAGATACTAGTCAAGAAAACTACAATGCCCATAAAGCTTTACTCAACCAGCTAATGCTGACTGACAAAGATCACAGCCCAGTAGTTAGCTTTGCTCGTATTGAGCAAATCGGTATAGAGAATTTTGATGCGCTGTTTGTACCTGGAGGTCATGCACCTTTAGGTGACCTGGTATCCAATGATCAATTGGGCAGCTTCTTACGTCATTTTAACGCTGAGTCCAAGCCTACCGGTTTAGTGTGTCATGGCCCAGTTGCGCTGTTGTCCGCTTTGCCTAACAGCTCTGAATTTGAAACCCAAATGAAAGCCGGTAAGAAAGCTAAAGCTGCCAAGGGCTGGGTATATGACGGTTACAAAATGACCTCTTTTAGTAACTCAGAAGAAGCTGTAGCTACTCAATACTACTTAGGTGGTGATGAGCTGTTCTACTGGCCTCAAAATGCACTCACCAATGCCGGTGGTAATTACTCCCGTAGCAAAGAAGATTGGCAGCCGCATGTAGTTGTTGATCGTGAACTGGTAACAGGCCAGAACAACAAATCCTCCATTGCTGTTGCTCAAGAGCTTCTAAAATTGATGAAATAGTCGTCTATCTTAGTAGCAGGCTTCTTCAGGCAAAACTCCATTGAGAGTCCCAAGGCTGTAAAGAATGATTTCGGTAAAAAGCCTATGCCTGAAGGAGCAGTATTAATACCGTATTCCACAAACTCTAATTTATGTCTTTGACGATAATCCAGGAATCCCAATGAGCACATCTACTATCTTTCAGCCGAATAATGTTGCAGTTATTACTGGTGGTGCCAGCGGAATAGGTTTTGCGGCAGCAAAGGCCCTATCAAAAAGAGGGATGAAGATTTGTTTAGCAGATGTTAACAAAGAAAAACTGGAAGAAGCTAAGCGCGCTCTACCAAATGATACTTTAATAGTAGAAACCGATGTGAGTGATTTTAGCTCGGTACTAGCACTCAAAGATCAAGTTAAACAAGAATTCGGTCGTATCGACTTTCTTTTTAATAACGCAGGAACTGCTGTTAAAAATGGAAGTTGGGAGAATTTAGATGGTTGGAATAAGATTATCAACACAAACCTTTGGGGTGTGATTCATTGTATTCATGCATTTGCTCCCGAAATGATCAGTCAAAATAGCCCATCTGTTATCGTTACGACCGGATCTAAGCAGGGAATTACCACTCCACCGGGAAATCCGGCTTACAACGTCAGTAAGGCTGCGGTAAAAGCTACTGCGGAGGCGTTACAGCACTCTATTCGAAATACACCTGGAAGCCAGGTCTCATCTCACTTGTTAATTCCTGGTTTCACTTACACGGGTATGATTGGTAGCCCTAGTAAACCAGATGGCGCATGGACTGCGGATCAAGTGGTCAATTTTATGCTGGAGAGCGTCGAGCGTGGTGATTTTTACATTCTTTGCCCGGATAATGACGTAGATCGTGAAACTGATGTTAAACGCATGAGCTGGGCGATAGGGGATATTATTAACAATCGTCCGCCACTCTCTCGTTGGCATCCCGACTACCGTGAGGCATTTGAGGCGGAGATGAGTAAACAATGAGAATACAACTTTCCTAGTGGGAAATATAACTAGAGTTATCTAAATGGTATGCAGGTAGGATTTAATTCAATTTTGTAATTGTTTAAGTCCTATACTTGTATGGTGCTAGATGACTGCTTTTAAGGTTTTCATTCCTTAGACTGCTTATTCAAAATATCTTATGATTTTTTATTCTGCACGTTGTTTCTAGTTATTTTTCTACTAAAAAACTAGATGCAAAATCTGATAGATAACCAATCCGGCTCTTTGTGTTGAAGCCCTTTTTCTTAATTTTTAACCCCCCCCCTGATTGAACATTTGATCAATAAGGGTAGCTTATAAAGCCTTTTGCGTACTGGTTTTGTAGCTATTATTTTTATTCATTGCTATATGCATTAAATCAATTTCATTAATGCACGTGCAAGTCTTAATCTTTACACCAGTTGATGTGATGCAAAATTTAAGGAGACAATCATGACTCAAACAGCGCTTATTACTGGTTCAAATAGTGGTTTTGGTTATCTAATAGCCAATACACTTGCAAATAATGGCTACAAAGTCATCGGCACCATGCGAGACCCAAGTGGCCGCAATGCTTCTGTAGCCAGTGAGCTTATTGCTAAAGGTATCGTTGTCGTCGATATTGATGTAACCGATGATGAGAGCGTCGCCAAGGGTATTGCTCAAGCAACTAAAGAAGTCGGCCCAATTGATATCTTAATTAATAACGCGGGAGTCGGTACGCTCGGGTGGCAGGAAAGCTTTACCATCGAGGACTTTAAAAAGGTTTTTGATATCAATGTTTTTGGCGTTCAGCGTTTAATACGTGCAGTGTTGCCGCAGATGAAACAGCGCAGCAGTGGAACTCTTATTCAGATATCAAGCATTTTAGGTAAGTTCGTATTACCTTTCCTTGGTTCTTATAATGCCACCAAACATGCTGTAGAAGGAATGGCAGAGAATTATCGCGTAGAGCTGGCGCAATTTGGTATTCAGTCTTTGATTGTTCAACCAGGCGGATTTGGAACTGATTTTGGCTCAAACCTGTTAAGAGCAAGTGACAAAGAAGTGGCTGCGAGTTATGGTGAGTATGCAGATGCCCCGGAGCAACTGTGGGCCGGTACAGAGAAGGGTCATGAATCAGAGAATGCCCCCAGCCCACAATTGGTTGCAGATGCGGTTCTGAACTTACTGAAGACAGAGCCTTCAAGTCGACCGTTTCGAACAACTGTTGATGGTACAGGATTGAACCCCACGATAGAAAAGATCAATCAAGTTACCGAAGAGGCAATGCAGGAAATTTACTCAGCATACGAAATGGGCAATTTATTCCAGCTTAAAAAGTACTAATCTGTTCAAGGTGTAGTAGCAATCTTATGTGCTTGTACAGATTTAAAGGTACCTTATATTTTATATATTTAGATTTCACATGCGCTTAAATGTGCCTTGGATTTTTATCGCAGATAGAAAAAGTCTAATTATTCATACAGCCATTAGTACTGAACGGAAAATACTATTAAAGAGGCGCTGTACGCTATTAGATTTCCTGAGATAGAGGGGCGGAATAGTAAGCAATCTGATTTCAATGGGTATTCAGAATTACTATGGATAGAAGTGTATTGGCCTGCAGCCGGTATTCCTTTTCTAGAGCTAAGCATATCATTTGCTGTGGGAGTTTGGGCGGAGTTTGGCATCTGGTAAAGTGAAACCTTGTGCAAATTAGGCTAGCCATTGAAGTGTGTAAATGAAAAATTACTAATTCAATAGTATTTAGGGGTGATGCAAGATATAGGCTATTTTTAACTTAATATGGGTGAGCATATAAAATACCAATGCTCACCCATATTTTGCTAGAAATTATCCTGTTGTCTTACCTGATGCCAATTGGCTCCAAAGTCAGTTGACTCATAGAAGTCCCCATTAGCACCATCACAGGATACCAACAGGCGGTCGGCAATCTGAGGGACTATAGAGGTACAATAGTCTGTCGGTGGTTCATTTTCGGTTGCCACCCAGCTCTCCCCACCATCGGTGGTGGTTAGGATTTTGACTTCAGTATCACGAGTTCCACCAGAAAAGCTATTTAACGCAAAGCTTACAATAGCAATAGCATCATTTTCATTGGAGAACCAGGGAACGGATCGGAATGTAAAGCTCTTTTTACGACATGAGTTTTTTGGGGATTTATTATCTGGGCAGCTTTGGATATAGGTTGTTATTTTATTCTGAGCGCCATTTTGGTCGATTTTATGATAGGTTGGCTTTCCACTCAATGACCAAAAGCCAGCTTTTTCAATACCTAGCTGAACAGCACCAGCATCAATAATTGCTGAAAATTCAAAGTCATTAACAGATCTTTCGATCATCCAATTGTCGGGGTTATAAATGAAAATTTCGCTATTGATTGTCGCAAATATGGTATTTTCGTAGATTGAGTGGTTACGGATATTTATATAGTTCTGCCCATTGAGTTCAAATAGTGTTGTGTTGTATATGTGGCGATCTATTTTTTTTGAGTGAGCCTGTTTGTTTTTTATTTCAGCTTCTAATCTATAATCCCATCTTTTACTCGAATTAGTGGAATAGCGGTTAATTAGTCTCCATTGTATATCTGAACCAGATACGGCGCCTCTTAGAATATCTAGCTCAAAGTCACGAGCAACCAAAATCTCGATTTCTCCTGTATCAAGCATTCTTAAATGCTCTACATGAGAGTTGTGCTCTAGTGATATATCTAGCCAGTCCCCAAAAGCTGGACGCCAGAAAAGAGCTCCTTCACTACCCCCTACCACCAGGTCACCATTTTTATTTTGAGCAATGGCGGTTAATTCATGATTAGTGTCAACAGCATCAAGCTCCCACTCTCCTTCAGAGGTCCGCTTGATAAATACACCAATCTTTCCTAGAAAATAGATAGAATTGGCCGGCGAAACATACTGCTCATTGTATGTCACAGGATTCTGTGCAATAGATATATACGTTGATTCACGTTCCTCATCATTTTCATCAACATGCCATCCATTAAGTACCTCGGGGTTGTACTTAAGGAATGGAAAGTATTTCGTAAGCACTTCACCTTTCTCTGATTCTGGGGCTCGAATCAAGAGGTCAAGATACCTATCACCTTGAGGTTTCGGATAATAGATTAGTGTGCCGAGGTCTGTTACCTCTCCCTGGTTTACGGAGAAGGTTCCCAGTTTTTCATTTGCACTGACGAAGCGGCTATACCATCCATTACCATTGGCGTAAAACGCTCGAATGCTACTCAGAGAGTAGTTTCCAGGTTTGACATAGGAGGCAAATACGGTCGTGCCATTTAATTTTGGCTTTGCGGCTAGGAGGCGCTCCGGCTTTATTGACTTTGACTCATTCAGGTTTTCAGGGTTGATTGTAAGCTGATTAAAGGGTAGGGGGTTACCTGAGGCATTGATGATCCGAGCGACTACGATACCCTCTTGATCATTAATAGGAGTGCTCTCTTCCAGAGCAGGCAGTATATTAACCTGCCCCGCACAGCCCTGTATGATTATTATACAGGTCAAAAGTATAAGTGGGTAAAACTTTATACATCTGAAGGGTTTTATCCCGGGCATATTACTCTCCATAATTTTGGTCGATGCCTGCTAATTGTATTGCAACTAGCTCTAAGATAATATTCCCAGCCGTATCATTCATTTGCAAACCTGAACTTATGGAAGCGGTATCTTGACGCAAAATCTGGAGAATAAAAGGCTGATAGAGTGTAACTCAGGCCGAATGGCCCTCTTTTTAAAGAGTGCCATTTTTACTGCGCTTTTTTTATCGGAGTCAGTAATTGCAAGAACTCTATCACTGGTATCCTATGAAAATCCACCTGATTTGGGAAGTAGGCAGGGATATGTACTGGTGAAGCTTGATGTGGGTGGAACGGCGCCTTCGATCGAATTTTTTAAATTGTATTCGAATGGAAGCACCTACTTAGAAAGTGGGAAAAAAACCTGGCTGCGAAAAAATAACCGTTACCATATCAGCCTAAAGGGTAAGCCCTCAGGCTATTACTTAATGGCTATCCCCTCAGGCCTTTACCAAATTACTCAAATTAATGCACCTTATTTTAATCTTCCATACAAGCTAGATACGTCTAGTCGACGTACTTGGCGTTTTCATGTGGAAGCAGAAAAGACCAATTACATTGGCAGCTTATTCATAGGTAAGCAGAGAAAATCAGATTCGATTGAAGTTTATTTAAAAAATCGTATAGCAACAGATTTTAATGAAATTCAAGAATCACTTGGATCGTTAACTGAGTTATATCCTCTGGTGTCTGGCACGGGAGTACAAGATGTGTTTTTTAATAGTTGGCAGGGTCCGCTGGAGGTAGAGCAGTGAAGATTGTTTGTCAGCTAATTCAATTAGCTTTGTTCAGTTTCATAGTAAATGTTGGGTCGGCAGTTGCGATGCCTGCTGAAACTTACTTTAAGCCCGTTGAAACTATGACGGCTCAGATTAGTCCTGATGGGAAGTTTGTAGCCTCTGTAGCTCAGGGTGATGAAAGCCAGAAGTTGGTTATTTGGAATAGTGTGGATGGATCTAAGAGAACATTGATTGATCTGAAAGCCTTAACACCTAGGGATGCGTCAATCCGATTCATTCGCTGGATCGGTCCTAGATATATTGTTGCGCAATTTATGGAGTTAAAAAAAGGTGTTAAAAATTTACTCGATACCAAGCCTGCTTATCGTTTATTGGTGCTCGATGTTTTAGGTTCTAAAAGTTTACCGCCAAAAGTATTTGAGGTGAAAACATCAGGTTGGTTAGTTCATGCCTTACCGGATGAGCCTGGGTATTTTCTATACGCCAAGAGTGGGATTTACTCCAAGGTATACAAGATAGACGTATCAAAACTGAACTTGCTTAACCAGAAAGCGAGTAAGCTTGTACGAAAAGATGGCGGTCAATTTACAGCTCAGAATGAAGTAGCCTCGGTTAAGGGTTTTGCCGCACGGTGGTTCTTTGACCTGTCAGGTCAGCCAGAATCTGCTCTGTATTTCGATGAAGGGAAGCTTCACCTAAGTAGGATTGCCGATGGTAATTCTTCAACTCCAATAAAGAGTTGGACGAAAGAAGAGTTAGAGGAGAAGCCATCTGCAGGTGAAAAGCATGGTGTTCTTATTCCGGTGTCTATTAGCCCTGAGGATGGTGCTTACTTTTGTCTGGATACAACTGCTGAGAAAGATCGCACTGTTTACCAGTGTAATTTTTCCACTGGGGAAGAAAGTGTAGTTTACCGATCAGATAGCTATGATATTGTTGATTTGATTATAGATGAATCAACGGGTGCATTAATTGGTGTAAAAGTTGTCAGGGATGGAAAGCTTGAGTATCAATATATAGATGAAAGCATACAAGTAAACGATGGCATGACCAGTTTGCTGGAAACAACGGTGGGAGCAAGTATCGATAATACTGTAAAGCTTTACTTTAGTGAGACCCACGATCAGCCTGGACGCTATTTCATCCGAAAACAAGGGCAGAAATCTGATCAGCTTGTTGCTTCTAAGTTTCCTCATTTAGATGGTCGGCTTGAGAGTCGTCAATTTCATGACTGGATTCAAGTAGAGGGAATAGATATTCCTTATGTTTTGAATATGCCGAAGGGAAACGGGCCATATCCTCTTATAGTGATGCCACATGGTGGCCCATTGGGTATTTTTGATCATCAGTATTTTGATTATTACACGCAGTTCTTTGTGGCGAATAAATATGCTGTTCTTAGAGTGAATTATCGAGGATCGAGTGGCTATTCAGCTGAACTGGAAGAGGCTGGTATTCAGCAGTGGGGTAACTTGATGCTTGAGGATATTTATCAGGCTACAAAGGTGGTTGGCGCTCGTAAGGATATTGCGTCTTCACAAATTTGTGCAGCAGGGGTGAGTTATGGTGGTTATGCAGCATTGATGATGGCTATTAAACATCAACAATTATTTCGCTGTGCAGTTAGTATAGCTGGTGTTACAGATGTTAACTTATATCTTAACTCCCCTTACACATCAGAGGCTCAAACTAAGTGGTTACAAGAGAATGTTGGTGACACTGTCAAAAATTACGATCTCTTGAAGGATATCTCTCCAGTATACTTGGCTCAAGAACTTAGTCGCCCAGTGTTTATTATTCATGGCGAGAAGGATGAGGTTGTCGATATAGAGCATATGCATCGTATGCATATGATGTTGAGTAAATTTAATAAAGACTATGAGTGGAAAGTTTATCCAGATATGGCTCATGGCCCTGCTGATAGTGAGCATCACGTAGCTGTTTTTAGCTCAATTATCGAATTCATAGAAAAAAATATGAAGTGAATTATCATTTTGATGGGTTTCTAGGGTGTGTCCTAATTATTCTGTAATATCTTTTTAGCAGACTAGAATAGTTTCTTTCGATGAAGAGTGATTTCTGTACCTGACCAATTCACGGCTGTCCCTTTGTCGATATAATGTACTCTACGGTATGGCAGTAACTCCCCTTACTGCCTAAATTCTATTGATTTTTAAGTTATTTCATTCTCTGCTAGTACTAGTAGTGATCTAACTATTTAGGTTAATGTGGGGATACCCAGCAGATTGGGGCTTCCTTGCTGGGGGCGTAGGGTTTCACTGACCGCTATTACTTATTCCCTTTCCTTGTTTGATGCGTCTATAAATTTCTTCACGATGCACAGGTAGGAATTTGGGGGCATGTATTCCTATCTTTACTTGATTACCCTTAACCTCTAATACTGTGATAGAGACATTTGTTCCAATTCTTAGATTTTCGCCAGTGCGGCGTTTTAAAATCAACATTTTCTTTTCCTACTGATATGCAAGTTATGGCTAAGCATTCCGTAATGGGAAGGCGGCTTGAAGGGCGGTGTTTGCAGGAAATTTGAGGTGGGGCACGGGAACGGTAGGCATAGAAGAAGAAAAGGCGGGCGCAACGCTCCCAGAGCTTGGGGAATCGCTCCAAGCTGCTGAATGTACTCCACTTTATTGAAGACGAGCGGGTTTCTAGCGTACTATGCATATAGCCATCTTGATAGTCTGTGTATCAATTTGGTCAGCTGGCCCCTGGTGTTCCCGCACCATGGGTCAGCGCCTTTTACTTACTCTTATGTCACGCTACTGTTCTCCTATAAGTAAATGGATTATTTGGAAAGCTTTTCGGATTTTTAAACTTGAGCTATGTGCCGATTAAACTCGCACAGTGACAGCCAAAAATACCGATAAATATCTACCAATTCTACGCAGCTTTGACACTAAAACAAACTTAATAAAATCCAATAAGATTATTTTTGTGCCTATATTTCGTTCTTTTTCCTCTAGATATATCTGATTTTTCTCTCAAGAAACGCAAGCTAAATTCGCATTCTTTATAGATTCTTGTGTTTTAACTAGCTGCTAATAATTTCCTCATTGCGAGCAGCCTGAATGACTTAGAATTTGTCTGTATGAATGGGCACGCTAAAGAGTGACTAGTTATTCATTTAAGAGCTAATGTGAGGAATCAGATTGTTCCTGTTATCTCTGTATAGCGGTCTAAGGTAGTTAAGCGCTCAGTGTTCGTACAAACCCCTTATATTGAACAATAGCCATTATGGAAGGTGGCGCTATACCCTGTTAGCCTCCATTGCATTACAAATCGAGGATGGTAAGGAATATGCAGGAGTCAGATGTTGCCAGTCGGTTGATAGAAGCGGCACGAGAGTGCTTTTTGAACGATGAGTATCACCGGGTTACCACTCGCCAAATTGCTGCCAAGGCGGGGGTGGCGGTATCAATGATTCGGTATTACTTCGGCAGTAAGGATGGCTTATACGAAGATATGATTCGTCAAACCTTACTCCCCCTGATTAATGCTGTTGAGCAGCTGAGCCTAGATGGCGACTGGGATTTTGGTGACTTCTTCGACCTCTACTATGCCACAATGCAGGAGAATCCCAAGTTTCCAGCCCTAATCTTGAAAGTTATGGCGCTTAACGAGGGGCCAGGAAAGAATGTTATTCGCCAACTCTTAGAGCGGGGGCGCCAACGGGGGACCAGGAGATTGGCGGAAATTCAGGGCGCTGAACCTTCGGACGCTGGCACTGAATATGATTTGCTCAGGATTGCGTTTGTCAGTCTTGCAATGTTGCCCATGCTGGCCAAGCCAGTTCTTGAGGAGCAAATGGGCCAGGAAATGGGGCCTGAGTTTTTAAAGCAGCTTGCCGATTTTAATGGCCGAATCCTAAAGGCCGGTTTACAAAATATGTAACCTTTCAAGTCT
Organism: Microbulbifer variabilis; assembly: GCF_023716485.1. Classification (NCBI taxonomy): domain Bacteria; kingdom Pseudomonadati; phylum Pseudomonadota; class Gammaproteobacteria; order Cellvibrionales; family Microbulbiferaceae; genus Microbulbifer; species Microbulbifer variabilis. Next base: position 3,040,246 of record NZ_CP092418.1, on the reverse strand, counting down.
CTGTTTGTAATTACAGAGATGCTTCTTTTATTGGATATTTTTATCAGACATTTTTTTCTGAGGAGTTCTTATGCCCGGGTCTATGCAAAAGAATAGGGTCTCTAATTGGATCTTTCAGAGGGTTTCCAATGCGGTTTACAGTTTATGCAATATTCCAAATCGCCTGATCCCGGCTCCCTTTCGTTTGATGCAAATAGGATCTTTATTTTGGCAATCTCGCTGTTTATATGCTGTTGCCTGTCTTAATGTTGCTGATCATATTGAAGATAAAGCCATTTCGATAGATAAGTTGGCGGATGCTTGCAAAGCCGATAAACAGTACCTCTATCGATTGATGAGAATGTTATGCGCAATGGGGATTTTTAAAGAAGATGAACCAAAATGTTTTTCGCATAATAGGAATTCAAGAGCGCTTCGTACTAACGCCGACAACAGCGTAAAAAATATGATCCTGATGCATAATTCCCCTGAATTTAGTAGGCCATGGTTTTCCAACTTTGAGGGGCATATCAAGGAGGGCAATGTGCCTTTTGAAGGTGTGTATGAAAAGGAGATGTTTGATTATATGAATGATCACCCGAAGGTTAGTGACCTATTTTCGGATGCAATGGACACTGTTGATCATCTTACCGGTTTACAATACCTGCAAGACTTTAACTGGAAGAATTTTGATCGAATTATTGATTTGGGTGGCGCAAAAGGTAGTAAAAGTGCCAGTATCCTTTCTTCGTACAAACACCTGAATGCAGTTGTTGTTGACAGGAGCAATGTAGAATCGACTGCGCGAGAGTATTGGGAGAGTCACCTCGGTGATGATGTTAGGAAACGATTGGATTTTTATCCTACTGATATCCTAAATGACCCACTTCCAGATGCAGTAAGTGATAAGGACATCTATTTGTGTGTGGCTATTTTTCACTTGCTGAATGATACCAGGGCTAAAGAGCTTTTAATGAATATTCATCGGGCGATGGGTGAACGTAATACTACTTTAGCGATTGTTGATGCTGTACTGCCAGAGAAAGGGGCAGATCTCAATTTAGCGGCAATGGATATGCAGATGCTAATGGGAACAAAAGGGCGTGAACGAACGGTCAGTGAATGGAATAAGTTGTTTGCTCAGAGCCCTTTCTACTTGGTTGAGACTGTCAGTGTTCGGTCTTTCGCTAAAGTGATGGTTTTAAAGAAAAGAGAAGGGTTAAAGTGAGCTGCCAGTCATTGAGGCATCTCTATTGGGGTCTGAAGTTTCACTTCAGGCCATTCGACACCAGTGCTGGTATCTGAAGTTCAATTTCCTTTGCTATGGCGAGAAGTGTTGAGTCTGCGCCGGGCACTCCATCCAGTTCCAGACCTACCGGTAAGCCATTATTGCCTCGCCCAATAGGAATGCTTATTCCGGGAGCACCGGTGACTGCTGCTGTGGCATTGTTGTGTATGAGTGTGTCCAGAGTTGGAAGTATTTTTCCGTTTAGTTCAAGTTGGTTTGATGAAGTACTAATAGATTGAGCTTCGCTCGGTGCTGTAGGGAATACAATCGCATCTAGTTGGTGCTGCTGGATGATTTTTAGGTAGTTGTCGCGTACTCCAGGCATCTTCTTTAAAGCGGTTTGATACTCGGCATTTGATGGTGCCTTAGGGCCGAGTACTGACTCCTGATAGACAGCCTTTACATCATTACTTTTGATCATTGCAACCAACTCAGCAAGTTGGGTATTAGGCTGGTAGCTCGCCAAAAATTGGGTCATAGCGGTTTTCATTTGATGAAATCCGATAGGAAACCCAACATCAAGGACTGCGCTCACTAACGAGGATAAATCGATTTCTATTAGGGTGGTTCCCGCGGAGCTAAGGGAATGTAATGCAGCTTTAAAAGCTTGGTATACACCTGGTGAGAGATTATCAAATAGCGGGTGGGCAAGCCCAAGGCGCAGCTGATTAAGTGGCTTTGCCTGGGGTAGGGCAGACCCGGTTAATATCTCAAACAGATAAGCGGTATCCTCTACATTGGCGGCCATGGGGCCTGGGGTATCAAACGCTGGTACAGAGGGCACTATACCCTCGGTACTCAGGCAGCCAGTGGATGGTCGAAAGCCCACAATTCCTGTGAGGGCTGCTGGCAGCCTGATTGAACCGGCGGTATCTGTGCCCAGGCCTGCAGATACGATCCCGGCGGCAATGGCTACTGCTGTTCCCCCGGATGAACCACCTGGAAAGCAGGATTTATCCCAAGGATTCCTGACGGCACCATAGGCGGCGTTATTCGAGGTTACGCCGAAGGCGAGTTCGTGAAAATTGGTTTTGCCAATGACGATAGCTCCGGCCTTCTCTAGACTCTCAATTATTGGGGCAGAAGTCTTGGCCTGGAAGTTCATACCAGGTGTGCCCGCAGTCGTTTGAAAACCTCTCACATTGATATTGTCTTTGACAACGATGGGGATGCCAGCAAGCGGCCAGTTATTGCTGCTTTCTTTCAGCTCGTTATCAATACGCTGTGCTTTCTGTAATGCGCCTTGCCTATCCAGGCAGATAAAAGCATCCAGATCTGAGTGGGCCACCGCATTATCGCAGGCATCTTCAATTAAGGATGTCGCTGTGATCTTCCTTTTGCGGACCATTTCAGAGAACTGGCGTAGAGACGTTGTCATGATTTGGTTTTTATGAAAATTTGAATCAATCTTAGTACATGTCAGTCATAATCCTGCACACTTAAGGTTATGAATTATGATAGACAGCGTGTTTGGTTGCCATACATGATTAATCGTTAGGAAAAAACATCAGATCATTATAAGTATAGAATACATCAATCACGCTACTTCAGTAGTGTTTGATATAAGGTGTTAATCGTAATTAATATTAATCAGGATTAGTAAAACTAATTATGACTGTGCCATTGGAATATGAGAAAGCATCTGAAAATTTTTTTGAATATTTAGTTGATGCTCGAGATATAGCTGGGCTTTGGAGTACGCATGTTACCTATACAATGACACAGGGCGTTTTTCATGTGTTCCGCCGTCGAATTTCTACATCCGATGCTATTGCGTTTTCCAATATCTTACCTGTTTGTCTAAGATCTTTGTTTGTGGCCGACTGGGATGTTAACGAAGAAAAGAAAGACTTTGATAGTGAAGAGGAAATGACCAGGGAGGTGCGGTTATTACGAGAAGAGCACAATTTTTCAACAGTTACAGCAATTAAAGATGTTGCTAAAGCTGTACGGAAACATGTGAATGAAGAGGTATTTGATGAGTTGCTTTTAAAGCTTCCGGATGGGGCCTTTGAATTTTGGCGACCCTAAGCGGGTAGATGCCCATAAGGAGGGTGGGAAAGTCTATACACATTGAGTCCGCTTTACGGTTAGGTGGGGGGTATGGATTTTTATTGCACTCAGAGGATATGACTACTGGATAAGGCGATGCAATTGCCAGAAGGACACAAAATAGTAGAGTAAATTTTACGAGGAAGAAATCGCTGAAGTAGAGGCTGGCCACAAAGTAAAAAGTATAGAAATCCTGAAACTGGGAGAATGGTGGATTGGAAACAGTTGAGGAGTCTATGGAGGTTGATCCGTATTGTTATTGCTTCTTGAGCTTACCACCGCCCATAACTAAAAGCCTGCCTAAGAGGGTGGTATTTGTATATATTTTATACATGCAGTGAGCTGATTGCCGCCATCAGAATAAGAATCAGGCAAAATTCACAAGGACGTCAGGCGCTATATAGCCAAGTTGATTACAGTGATTGCCAGTTACCCCCTGATCAAATAAGGATAAGTCATGAGGCATCGTTCTACGGCAGTCATTTTACTTTCCCTGCTAACTCTAAGTGGTACCAGCTATAGTAAGGATACCCCTGTAGTACTTGAAGGCCCTTACCTTGGACAGAAGCCACCTGGGCTGACTCCACAACTGTTCGCCCCTAAGCCTTCGAAAGAGTATCGTGACTGGGGCGGTTACTTCACGCCCGATATGAAAGAGTACTACGTTACAAGAAGATATCACCAAAGTGGCAAATCCTCGAAAGTTGTATTCAAGCTTGAGAACAATCGATGGCATGAGTCTAAAGTGGCCTGGGGCGGTTCCATCTCACCGGATGGTCAAACGATGTATGCTAGAAATCAATATAGAGAGCGTATCGCTAATGGTTGGTCAGAGCTTAAAAGTCTTGGCTCACAATTTGAAGACATTCGTATTATGCGCCTTACTGCTTCTGCGAAAGGAACCTTTGTATTTGATGAAGTAGGTCAAAACGGCGATGGAATTCTTCGCTATTCACGACTGTTAGATGGTAAGCGTGAAACGCCAAAGCCTTTTGGCCAACAGATAAACTCGGGCAAGTGGACTGCTCACCCCTTTATTGCCCCTGATGAGTCTTACATCATCTGGGATAGTGAAAGAGAGGGCGGATATGGTGATAGCGACATGTATATCAGCTTTCGCCAGCAGAATGGCTCATGGGGTGAAGCTATTAACTTTGGTGATAAAATCAATACAGAGGGGGAAGATGGTGGTGGGTATGTAACACCAGATGGAAAATATCTTTTCTACTGTCGTCGTTGTACCCCCCCGAATTTTGAAATAATGTGGGTAGATGCGCAGTATATAGAGACTCTAAGGCCCAAATAAATTCTATAGTATTAAATCTAGAGTGACGCTCAAAGATAATAAATCTTCTGCGAGAGTTATCTCTTAGTAGAGGTAAAGTATCTGGCTTTTTAACTACCTAAGTCAAATGAAGATTGATTTTAATTTGGCTGCAAACTTAATTGACGTTCTTAGTGCGGACGAGGCTAAATAATTACCATTCGACAATGGTCTTGAATTCTCTGGTTATGAAAGGATTGCAGAAGATTTAGAGGTCGATATTTATTTTGCCCACTTATATTCATCCTGGGGAGGATTAACGAAAACACTAACGGCCCCATTCGACAGTATTTCCCAAAGGATGCCGACTTAAATAAAGTAACAGGTGAGCAGGTTCAATTTGAAATGGATCGTCTGAGTAGTAAACCTAGAGAGAGCCGGGGTAACAGGTCACCGAGTGAGTTATTTAAGGGACAGCAAGATGAGCTACTACAGCATGAGGAATTGCAGTTATTAATTGAAATCAAGAAGTATTACTACAGGTAAAACCAAAACTTTGCTCCAGAATGGGCTGCAATTGCTCATCAGGAATATATCCCCTGAGCCAACGCAGCGGCTTACCATTGGGTGCTATTAGAAAACTGAAGGGGGTGCCGGGAGTTTCACCCAGCACCTGTTGGAGTTTTCGATTCGCCTGGAACATGGGAAATTCCGGGCGCAATTTTCGATACTCAGCCAGTAGGGCTTTGCGCGACCCATTGATACCCAGGGCAATTGGTTGGAACTGTTGTGAACACTTGTGTGTAAGCCGGTTTAGTGCTCGAACCTGGCGAAAGCACCAGGGGCAGTCGGGTTCTACCAGTACCATCAGGCTTGGCTTGTCTTTGAAGTACTGCAAGTTGATACGTTCGGGCCCGGCAAGGCTGTGCAATTCAAAATTGAATAGCGAAGTGGGAACTTCAGTCGCGCCAGTTGGCGCGAACAGAAGTGTGAAGAGTAGGAGCCAGGTTCGCATTACAGGTTCCAGTCGAAGCCCATGTAGAATTCACGGCCGCGCAGGGGACCATAGATATAGGCTACGTCATAGGCACCACTGGCATCCCAGAACAGAGGGGTTTCTCCTTCCTCGACCTGGGTGTAATCCGTGAGATTGTTGCCGCCCAGGTACAGACTGAGGTTTTCACTCACATCAAAGGTCAATTTCATATCCAGTGTCCAATAGGCGTCTGCGTTTGTGCTCTTAAGTGTGGAATCGCCCAGCTGGTTAAAGCCTTCGTAGCCAAATTCAGCCAGGTCACGAGATCCGATCCAGGTGGCGCTAGCGTATAGCATCCAGTAATCGGTTTTGTAATCCAGATTGAATAGCGCACGTTGCTCCACTGGGGCAATGGCAAAGGATTCCCGGAAAACATCGTCGTAATCGTAGGTCTCCAGAGTGCCGCCAATAGATAGATTGTCGTTCAGCGCATAACTGAGAGTAATGTCGGCAGCGCCTACAGAGGCACTTTCCTGCATTTGGCTAAGCAGCGGTACCCCGTCCTCGGTTTCACTTAATGCCGCGAGGTTATCTACTTTGGTAAATGCCAATGACAGGGTACTGTTAAGGCGCTCCCCTTCGAAGCTCAGCGCATAAGTTGCAGATAGAGACTTCTCCAGACTTTCAATATCGATGGCAAAGCCATCTCCCGCATCCAGGATGCCGTGATCCGTTTCGAAAAAGGATAGAGGGGCTCGGTAGCCTCGCCCCATCGCTACGCGAGAGGTCCATTGATCGTCGTGCAGGTAGCGCAAGTCTATACGCGGGGCCACCACTATTTCATCGATCTCGGTACCGGGTTTTTGCTCGGCGACGAAATCGGCTTTGGCATTATCCAGGCGTATGGCGAGTGCCACCTCAAGATCTGGTGAGACTGTCCAGGTATCCTGCAGGTAAAGGCCGGTAGTTTGGTAGTCGAAACTATCTTCGATGTAGTTGTCACTTTCCGCCCCTGCAGCAGAGTCGGAGAGCATGGATTCATCGCGAAGGTCGACACCAAACGTCAGCATATGCTGGTCGTTCAGGATCAGGTTGTTGCGCAGGTCGAAGTAATTGAGCGTGTCAGTAGCGCTGTAGTCGAACCCCTCGTAAAAGGAGTCCTGTTTATGCTCTGACCAGGCAACTGTCAGCAAAGTGTTATAGGACTCGTTAAATTCGTGTAGCCAGCTGCCGGAAATTTCACTGCGGGTGGTGGCTATCCATTCGGTGGTTTCCCAGGGTTTACCGATATATTGCTGTCGCACATCGTCGTCGACAAATAAGTGGTCAGACTCCACACCATCGTATCCGTGCAAGACTGAGCCAATGCTGTCTCCCTGGGGGCCACCAAAAATATTGGAGTCGGTGTAGGCCGTGCGAAGGATCAGGTTGTCCCGTTCACCCAGGTCTTGCGAGAGACGCACCACGTAACTGGTATTTTCCTGTAACGGCGCTTCGCTGACGCCGTTACCATCGTTGTCCATCTGGTGATGTTTGTCATCCTGGATGACCAGCGATGTGCGGGTAGGTTCATCATCGCTCAGATAGCCTGCCATCAAGCCAAGAAAATAACTGTCGTTGTCCTCCATGGAGGCATTTATATTGACGCCAGTTTCTTCTATTTCCTTGGAAATCACATTGATGGTTCCGCCGATTGCTTCGGGTGCCAGCAGTGATGCGCCAGCACCGCGGACCACTTCGATACGTGAGATGCCGGTGGTGGCCAGTGCATCTACCGCGTAGTAGCCAGCCATCATCGTGTGTAAGGGAACACCGTCGGTGAGGATGGTGGAATGCTCCCCACGCATACCATTCAGCATTACTCGTTTAACCCCACACATAGAACATTCATTGGAAACCCTTACACCGGGGGATTTCTCAATGGCATCCGTCAGGTTTACCGCTTGCTGGGACTTGATCAGGCTCTCGTCTACGACTTCAGTCTTCTGTATGGCGTCCAAGAGGGCGCCGCGCTCATATAGTCGCTGGCGGACACCTATCACTAGGGTCTCCTCCATTACAGCGTTTTGTCCGGAAGACGCGTCATTGGCAAAAGAGGCAGGGATTGCTGAGGAGAGGGCGATGGCAATCAAGCTTTTGCGAAGCATGGGTGATTCCCCAGAAGTGAATTCATCTCATATGGTAATGATTCACATTTGCGGTGCAGGTGAGCATAGGTGGTAGTTTTTTGCGTCTTGAGGATTGGAGGGGGAGGGGCTATGACTAGTGCCGTTCAGGTAGCTCGTTGTTCAATAATTGAAAAATGGTCGAAATATCAGATAAAGCCATCAGTTTGAATTTCGATCTGCTGACTGGGTTGGCTGCTCAATTATTGAAAGCAAGAAGTAGATAGTTATAGTCTGTCTATGTTTAACTTTGCTTCAGTAAATAACTTAATAAGTCTGAATAATTAATCGATAAATAACGGTAGATATTGATATTGCCATGTAAATCAAGAATTTTATTTTAATAAATACTCCCCACTTTATTAAGGGGGGAGTGAATACAATTGCTCTAATTATTCATCACAAGGAATAATTTGGATATTTAAAAGCAATTGTGCTCCAACATCGGCAGAACGCAGAGAAAATAGGCTATCGGCGCCGATTACTGTTGCAACGGTATCTGCTCTCGCAATAAGGGCCTCCCCATCGCACCCGGAATAGTAGGCAAATGGTGGGCGATCATTGAGGACAAAGTTCTCAAAGCCAGAGCTATTCCAGTTATTGTCATGGCTCGGGCCTTGACTGCCAGAAAAAAAGTATTCTCTATGGAAATTGATAAGGGATCCATCGGCAGAAAATACTGTACCCCGCCAATCAATATCTAATATTCCTACTGAAAATCCAGGTTCTACACTTAAAGGTATTGCCAAGTTACAATCAGAGCTAGCAATTGGATTTGAAGAATTTGTTACGGCGCTATATTTACTGAAAAGTATCGCGATATTTTTATTATCATCTGTTGCCGTAGCCGTTACTGACCCTACAGGGCAGCCTGTACCATTAACGGCAACTTCTCCAATCTCGATTTGTTGACCATCAATTAGTAAAGTTTTTGCCAAAGTGGGGATAGAAAAGATTGAACAAAGTGTGAGTGCTAGAATTCTATTAAGCATTGATACTCTCCATTCCTTGAAAAGTGTGAGCGGTTAATCTTTGTAAGTTCTATGTGTTAATTCCCAATTAATCGTTCTGTTGCTGGCGTCTCCCAATGAATTAGTTGGCTCATACTGCAAAATTCATATTTGCAATGTCAATTGGTTGCAGGCGTAATCATTGGTGGTGGTTTAGCTTTGAATATGTTTGTGAGCTGGGTCACGATTGAGTTCAATGATAATTTATTAATACGGTAGGGTTAGTGATGTTGTTATCTGAGGTTGTGCGTGGTTAATTATAGGGGGCGAAAAATATGTGTGAGTGAGTGCGTTGTAATATCTACATGGATGGTGTTTCTACAGGGTGTTCATTGATGTTATTTGATTTATGATTTAATGGCCCATTATGGGTCGTAGGATTGTTGTGAGGGAGTTGATTTATAACGTGGGCCTTTTGATAGTGATATTTTTTAGGGTTTTAATGATGATGAGATAAAATACTCGATACTGGATAGTTTATAAGTAGTAATTAAAATAATTAAATGCAGCGCTGAATCATTTAGCTTCGGCCTGAAGTATCATTCAGATGCCGCTTTCGCAATGAAATTTCAGTAGTAAGTTGCTGATCTTATGGATGTAAGATCCCCCTTTGATTAAAGAGGGAGTTAAGTAACCAAATTATTTCAGAATTAAATATGGTAGTTCTAAGAAAGAACTCTGCAAAGACTGCTACTCCTCTGAATCTGGTGATTTAAGGTTTTCTTTCTTTGAAGCTTCAGCCAGAATTTTTCTTCCTCTATTCGCGATCTTCTCGGCTTCTTTGCTTGGATCACGGTTCCATCGCTTAGGGATCTTATCCCAGTCACTATATATGCTAAAAGGGTTATGAGTTGCCCCCTTAGGAGGCATTCCTGTATACCCACGGTGTTTAATCTGATAAAGATAGTTGTTCGATAGCCGCTTATCACGAGCCTCTTCAGCTAGTTGAGGATAAAGGTCAACTTTTGTCATACCTTCACTGCCATCTAGAGAACATATGATGTTCCCATCATAATCGCAGGCCATTGAGCGACCAAAATAAGAGTAGGAACTATCTTCTCCAGTATGATTGACCGCTACTACATAAGCTTGGTTTTCATAAGCCCGCACTTGATTTGTAATCCCCCAAATATGATCCCATGGGTACATATATTTAGCAGGTCTTAGAATTACATTTGCACCCTTCCAAGCTGCTTCACGTGCCACTTCTGGGTAGTCAAAATCTGAGCAAATCGCAATGGCCAGTTTCGACCCTTTTGGACCATTACAAACTGACATTTCAGGCCCGGGACTCCAGGGCTCCATAGGACACCATGGAACCATTTTGCGATAGGAAAGAGCGACCTCACCATCACCATTGATCAGGACCATTGCGTTATATGGTTTCATATGTGGCTCAGGTGCAAGCTCGACAATTGATACACACAGCCAAACACCATATTGCTTAGCTATTTTCCCAAAAGCTTCTGTTTCAGGTCCCGGTATGGTTGTAGCAAGTTTTAAATGCTCAGCATATGGATGGAAGCCAAATCCGTAAGTGCTGTATTCAGGAAAAATGATTAAATCCACGCCCGGGAAGCATAAAGATGCACGATCAACATATGCTTCAATTCTCTTTATGTTTTGTTTGATGCCTTCTGAATCAGAGGCTGGGTAAGGCGAAAATTGGACAAGCACTACACTCATCGCATCTGGAATAGGGTTGATAGCCGGCACTTTATTTCTCCTTGAGAAAATTTGGCGGTCTCTTGGAAGAGAAAATCTCTATTGTTACTTGAAGAAAATTATAATTTGATGAGTTTTTAGTTTATTTTAATTGTCTGTTAGTTTGAGTAAAAGGACGTCCGAATTTATTTGTAAGTGAATAAATGCCAGTGACAAATCAGTTTGTTTGATCACTAATCTGTTCTTGTTAGTATAGGGTTGTTATTATGTGCGCTCGGTGTTAATGATTGTTTGTCCGGTAGAGGGTAAGATTAAACTTTGTGATAGTGACAGAGGTTATGATAGTTTCCAGAGCTATGATCTTGTATGAAGAAAAAAGTGTTATTCATATTGAAATGTGAGGGATAAAAGGCCTCGCTATTATTGTTGGTTAGCCGCTGTATATGTTAGTTAATGATAAAGCTAAATCCTACATAAAGCGGTCAGCTCCGCCTGATGCCTCAATACTATCCCCAGTGATAAAATTATTACGCGCAGAACAAAGGAAGGCGGCCAGAGTAGCAATGTCTTCTGGTTCCCCTGGATGTTTTACAGGCGTACATTCGTTCGATACTCGAACAAGAATTTCATCATCTGTAAGTGTTGCATACTCTGGCGTATTACTGCGGATAAATGGGATCATGTTATTTTTCCAGTTATCCGTTTTAATTGCGCCTACTCCAATCGAGTTAACTAGTATATTGTACGGTGCAACCTCTAATGCAAGAGATTTTGATAGATTATTGATTGCTGCACTTAGGACATGAGATATGAGCAGCTTTGGGTTTGGGTAGGTGCCGCCAATAGATGACATGTTAACTATTCTTCCCCAGCTTTTTTTTTGCATATAAGGGATGGTGGCTTTGCACATTCTCCGCATAGAAGTGAGTTTTACTGCAGTCATTTGTTCCCAGTCTTCCTCAGTTGAGGACATAAGCCCACCAGCATGGGCGCGCCCAGCATTGTTGACTAGAATCTCTGGTGCTCCAAAGGTGTTTAGGGTTTTATTGATTATCTGTTGTGCAGCATGGTCCCGAGTTATGTCTATTGAGATAGAAGTTACTTCAGACTTTGAATTTTTATGTAGCTTATTTTCTGCTTTTTGCAGGCGTGCTTCGTTTCGTGCAACCAGAACTACCTTTGCCCCATTGGCAAGAAGCTCTTTGGCAATGGCATAGCCAATTCCTGAGCTAGAGCCAGTTACAATGGCTACTTTATTCGTAATTCCAAGATTCAACATTGAACTCCGCTAACAGTGTAAATGTTGAGATGTTAGGTTTTTAACTTACAGTTAGTACCTAACTGCCGGCAGTTTCTTAATTGGCTGAGAACCTTTCATGTTAAAGATGGCAGTGTAGATGATTTGGGTGTCAAGTCTTAAGGTAAAAGTTCAAGATTTTAAATCAGCTTAATTATAGGTCTAAAAGTTGTTGTTCTTCCTATTTTAGGGAGTGCAAATATTAATGTGTGTGTCAATAGCAGGCTGGTGTTTAAACTGAGGCTGTCTGAGGAGGCGTGAGATGTAGGTCATCTTTATGAGGTGGGAGTTGGTCAAGTACCCAAGAGTTATTGAGCATAGAGTAAGAGCTCAGTCGGATTGGTAAATATTTTTTAGTACAACCACGCTTATAGGTCTGGATAATAGATCTTCTATATTCTTTCGGTAGTTAATGTAGTGAGCTGAAGATTTGTGTTCACTGAGCGCGGTTTCATCTATATATTTCTCTATGAGACTATAGATTATTGTGTGATCTTTCTGGTCGATCTGTTCGCAAAGTTCATACAATAAATTACCAGGCTCCGCTCTGGATGGTGAAACCATCTCTGTGAGCAAATTTTTGACAGCTTGTTCCTTGTCGGGTTTTGGGTAAAAGGAAGCAAAGACTAAAACAGGTGTTTTCATTGGGAGTCTCAAGATGAATCAACTCAAGGTGGTTGTTATTGAGTGGTTGTAATTATTTTGAAATCTTTGCCGCCTAAGCTTGAACTTAAATTTAGACGGCGATGGCTGCTGTGCAAGTTATTTAGCTGAACTTGAAAGCTAAATCCATTCAAGTGAAAGCCAATTGGTAAATCTCCAGATTTTGTTGGAGGGACTGGATCTACACTGTTATATTGGGATTTCTAATAGCTATTTCAATACTCCAATCTGTTTCAAGAAACCATATTTGTCCCAGGTCACCCAGGTTTCTAGTATTTTTCCATCCTTGATTTTAACAAACTCTACGGCATCCCAGGTGATGGTTTTATTTGTTGGAATTTCTCCCATAAATGATCCTGTGTGATTGGCGCTAACTTTTACATGGGTTGCGACAAGATCTCCCTCGGCGACCTGCATTGAATCAATCAGTTTTACATTTTTGAAGGCCGTATGAAATTTGGCGACTTCGGCTTTGAATTCCTTTAAATTACGTTTTTGTGAGCCGATACTCAAATTTGTGGCCGAGTCTAGATTGTTGATATAGTTAGGTGCCAAAATTGAATCAGGATTGACCTTTGACCCACTGTGCCATAGGTCGGCTGCCTGCATGGCAGTTTTTTTATTTTCTTCAAGGTTATTTGATTGGGCAATCGCACTGCAGGCAATACCTAACAGCAAGAAAGTTACAGTTAGTGCCAAAGAGTAAGGGTGCTTGGACATCTAAATTCTCCCAATGTAAAGTTTTTTACCTGATAGGCTGGTTAGCTGTGAAAATGATAGGTCCTAAATAGCTTTAGAGTATGGAGGCAAACTTGGGGATTTGTAGCGTGAGCAGGTAATTTGGCAACTTTCACTTCATTGTAAGGTAGTTAGGTTATAAAAATTTCACGAATACAGACAAGAAAAATTGTGCGAGTGCCAAAAGGATGATGGGATAATCTGAATAGATATTGATTCGACTAAAACAAGATGGTTGAACTTTTTTAGTTATGAAAAATAACTTTGAAATACAGAGGTATTGATGGTCAATGATTCGATGAAATATTTGCCCTTTTAATGGTCGGCACCGTATTTTCTTTAGAAATGGTTTACTTCCATACTAAATTACTTCAGCAGCCTCTCGATACTTTCAATAACTTTCTCAGCTGTAAACTCAAAGTACTGCATGACTTCCTGGCCGGGTGCAGATTTGCCAAAGTTATCCATTCCGATGATTTCACCGTCAAAGCCTACGAACTTGTGCCAATAGTCTTTATGACTAGCCTCTTCCACCACCCGGACGCGGAGAGTACTGGGGAGAACTGATTCACGGTACGGTTCTTCCTGTTCCAAAAAGGTTTCTATGCAAGGCATGGACACAACTCGAATTCTCTTGCTAGTGAGCTTTCTTTTAGCAGCTATGGCCTGCTCGACTTCAGAGCCGGTCGCAATGATGATTGCTTCAGGAGCGCCTTCGCAGTCGGACAGTACATAACCACCTTTTTCAATTTGTGTTATCTGAGTGGTATTTCGTTCCTGTGGAGCTAGATCCTGACGACTGAATATTAGTGCGGTGGGCCCCTCTTTGCGTGTAATAGCCATCTTCCAGCTTACTGCTGATTCCGTAGTATCACAGGGGCGCCAAGTGTGTAGATTCGGTGTAGAACGCAAGGCGCTGAGTTGCTCCACCGGCTGATGAGTTGGGCCGTTTTCACCTATTCCGATGGAGTCATGGGTATAGACGAATATAACTTGTTGCTTCATTAATGCCGCCATACGCACGGCATTTCGAGCATACTCCATAAAAACCAAAAAGGTAGCACCATAAGGTATAAAACCTCCGTGCAGGGCAATGCCATTCATTATGGCGCTCATACCAAATTCACGAACTCCGTAGTGTATATAGTTGCCTGAAGCATCTTTCTTATTCAATCTTTTAGAACCGGACCATAGGCTAAAACAAGGGCCGGCTAAATCGGCTGAACCACCTAGAAGTTCGGGCAACAGAGGCCCGTAAACATTCAGTGTATTCTGGCTCGCTTTACGAGATGGGATTCTTAGTGCATCTTTTTGACATTGCTTAATGTAGCTATCGGCTTTTACCAGGAAATCTGGTGGAAGTTTTCCACTCTGACGACGCACAAACTCGAATGCCATCTCAGGATACTCCTCACGGTATTTAGCGAAGAGACCCTTCCACTCCTTCTCTAATGCTTTACCTTTAGACCTTTGATCCCAATATGCATAGATATCTTCTGGGATCTTAAAAGGAGGGTGGTCCCAACCAATCGTTTTGCGAACGAGAGCTATTTCATCCTCACCGAGTGGTTGACCATGGCATTCCTTTCGGCCTTGCTTATTCGGGGAGCCGAAGCCGATCACGGTTTTACAGCAAATAATGGTGGGCTTATCAGAACATGCATGGGCTTTTTCAATTGCTGCTTTAATCGCAATTGCGTCATGGCCGTCAACATTAGGGATGACGTGCCAATGGTAGGACTCGAAACGCTTGGGTGTATCGTCAGTAAACCAACCTTCAATCTGCCCATCGTCAGAAATGCCGTTGTCGTCATAGAATGCGATCAACTTGCCCAAGCCTAAAGTACCAGCCAGAGAGCATACTTCATGGGATATGCCTTCCATCAGGCATCCATCCCCCATAAATACATAGGTGTGGTGATTGATCAACTTATAGCCAGGGCGGTTAAATTGAGCCGCCAGTACTTTTTCCGCCAGGGCCATACCTACGGCATTAGCAACCCCCTGGCCTAGGGGGCCTGTGGTGGCCTCAACACCAGGTGTGCAACCATATTCCGGGTGGCCCGGGGTCTTGGAGTGCAATTGGCAGAAATTCATCAGTTCTTCGATTGATAAGTCGTAGCCGCAAAGGTGCAACAGGGCATACAACAATATGGAACCGTGTCCATTAGAGAGGACAAAGCGGTCACGGTTAGACCAATTCGGGTTAGCTGGGTTGTGCTTTAGGTAATCGTTCCATAAGACCTCCGCAATGTCTGCCATGCCCATAGGTGTACCAGGATGCCCGCTATTGGCTTGTTGGACTGCATCCATGGATAAAGCACGAATCGCATTGGCCATGCTTCTTCTATAAGGAGAGGAGACCATGTAAATGTACTCTGGTGTTTTGAAAGCCGAAGCATCACCTTTACAAAAGGAGATCCCCAACTAAATAAGTGACAAACTAGTAATATAATAATTTTACAGTTTAATTTTCTATGACATAAATGATGAGCAATTTGTTGGCCTTTGCAAAAGGTGTTGACCTGCATTTGGCGGCATTAGTGATGATAAGGAGTTATTTGCGTCTTTACAAAAAAAAAGCCTGTTTTTTCAAGAAATTTACTATCTAAAGAATTGCAATAATCATGATAAAAAGAAATAAAGATTGTATTTAAAAGATCTGTTGTGGATTACATATCTTGGAATATCTCTACCACCGGGATCATTACTAAATTTTTGGGGGGGAAGTTAGTATATATGTCAATGAGTAAGAAAAGTCTAATTACATACTATGTTTCATTCAGTGATCTGTTGATCCTCTTGGAATAAATAAGGATAGCTAAAGATCAGTAGTTGTTGATTTACATGTCTCCATCATAAAGGTTAGAGGCAATGTTATGAATACAAGGTATTTTCAATGAGTCCAGAACCATTTTCGAGAGAGCTTGGCCCCCAAGAAGCATTATTTATTGAAATGAATAGGTTATCTCGTGGTGGCCTGCAATTTGTTTCTTTTATAAAAGTCTGTGAGCCCTTGCAAATGGTGTCCTTGCGAGAGGGGTTGACTTACTTACATAAGCGTCATCCATTTTTGAGGGCGCGTGTAAAAAGGGGTGAGCGATTAAGGTGGGTTTGTGATGTTGATTTTGTTGATGTGCCAATAGAAGTAACTCTAATTGTTGATCAGCTTGATTTGGAGAAAGAGTTTAAGGAACTTGCTGAGACCTTCATTGAAACAGAGGAGCATGTATATAGATTAAGGGTATATACAAATAAACAAGGCTTTGTTGATTGGATTTGTTTTATAAATATACATGCCATACTTGATGGCAGATCCCTCATGACGCTATTCTCTGATCTTGACAAGTTCCTATGCCTTCATGAAAAGCCAAGGCATGAAGTTAAATCACTCCCTTTGCTAAATAGTATTGCTAGTCAACTAGAGGCTTCTGGATATTGTGGTGAGAAGAAATTTGAGCATCAAATAGAAGGGGGTAGCCGTTGGGCGGTTGAGAAGAAAGCGTCCGTCGCTGATAGAAGAGCGTGTGCTAAATCATATTTAATATCACCTAAAAAAATTGAGAGGCTAGCTGGTTTAGCTAAAAAAAATCAGGTTAAGCTAACGGCGCTTTATTGTGCTGTTGCATCAGTTGCTGCTCGGGTTATATCGGCGTGTAGAAATTTGCCAGAAGTTATTTTCACGATGGATGCTCGACTATTGTGCAACCCCATTATCCCGAGTGATCATGTTGGTTCATTTTCAGAAACTGCCAGCCTAAAATTACCACCAAACGCAACAAGCTCCGATATTTTCGAGGTAGCCAAGCTTTTGAACAATGAGATTAATTTAGTGCTCCTCAAACAAAAACCAATGACAAAAAGCTTAAGATCTGACTATAGCATGGAGGAGGTCACCCGCATGGCTGCTGAGATCACTGCGCCGAAAGAATACTTTCCTGCAGGTATTCTTGTTTCAAATGTAGGGAATATGCGCCTTCTTGCAAATGAAATGAGATATTTTGAAATTCGAAAAGGGATGATTAGTTTGAAAACTGCAATTAACCCCTTAATGATTATAAATTATACGACTTATCGCAACTCGGCTTTTGTATTTGGTTATTGTGAGCCTTTGATTAGCGAAGATAGTATCTCTGCGTATATTGATGAATATATAAGTATCATTAACAGATTGATCTCTAATGTTAAATGTTAGTTTAATATAGCGTCTAGCAAAATGTTGGTCAGTTGATTAACTGAAATATTTTCCGAAGTATAAGTATCAGTCATATTGCAATGCCATCTATTGAACACAATAATTTGATGATTTAGCCCTGCAGGCCTGATTGATTAAATGGTTAATAGTATGATTCGTTGATGGGGTATATATCAGAAAATCTGAGATGTAGCTAAGTCGCAGAGTTTGAGCCTATAACTTTAATATGGGTGAATCTATAGTAGTTTAGACTTGGCTTGGCCGTACACTTTATTTAAATAGGAAATGATCCTACCAAGTCTAAACTAATCTAACTGATGCTTTGCTCCACTGCTATTTTTTAGGCCTGATTCTCAGAGGCTTAACATTTCACGTAGCCGAGTGGCTGGCCGTCTGGCAACCTCTATTTCTTTCCCATCGGTCATTGTTATTATTAATCCACTATTAACCCACGATTCTATATTCTTAATAAAGTTTAGATTGATAATTTGTTGTCGATTTACACGAAAGAATACTTCTGGGTTTAATCGTTGTTCTATTTTGGTTAGAGATTTATAGATAAAAGGCTTGCTGTCATCGAAAAATACTTGAGCATGGTTGCCGCAGTTTTCAAAGTATCGAATTTTTCCAATTTCGATTAACCAGCAACGCTCCCCATCCTTGATAAATATTTTATTGTTGGAGTCTAAATAGCTTGTTAAGCTATTTGTGTGCTCGGTGGGTGTTTCACTTGACGTCTTATCGAGAGCTTTCTTTAGTTTTTCAGGGTTTATGGGTTTTAGTAGATAATCCAGTGCATTTACTTCAAAAGCTTGTATGGCGTATTCGTCATAAGCTGTTGTAAAAATAACCTGAGGTGTGAAATCCAGTTTTTCAAGTATGTCAAAGCCATTGCCATCAGGAAGATTGATATCCAAGAATACTAAATCAGGCTTTTCCTCTGATATAAGGAGAATAGCTTCTTCACAGTTTTTTGCTTCTGCTATTAAGTTTATATTCTTATAAGGTTTGAGTAACTCTCTTAATTCATTGCGTGCGAGTCGAGAATCTTCAACGATAATGGCTTTCACTTCTTATACCACTAATTGTAAGGGAGAGGAGGGAATATGGCACCGAGCAACTACCTGGGAGCCCTGCTGTTCAATTCCAAAATATGTCTTGTCTCCATATTGTATGGTTAACCTTTTTTGTATATTGATTAACCCCAGGCCGGTATTACCACTCTCTTTGGTTGACTCTCTGATGAGAGTACCTGGATTTATCACAGTGATTACCATATGATTGTCTTCTTTGGTGATTTTAACCACTAGTTCACCGCCTTGTTTACATTTTTCTATTCCATGGCGAACGGCATTCTCGGCAAGCAGCTGGATTAGGAGTGGAGGTATCCGCTCTCCCATTAAATCTTCGTTAACTTCCAATGTGAAAGACAATCGATCTTCATATTGTATTTTCAAAAGTTCGATATACTGACAAACGATTTCCAATTCATCTCTTAATGACACAGTTTTATGCTTATGGGCCATTAACGTATAACGTAAAAGGTCAGATAAGTTTGTCAACATATCCCTGGATTTATCTGTATCTTCAAGGATTAGTCCACGAATATTATTAAGCCCATTGAATAGAAAGTGAGGGTTTAACTGCCCCATTAGAGCGCTCATTTTTACTTCGTTCAGTTGTAATTTAAGTTGTGTTGCATCATGTTCGGCTTTGCGTAATTGCTCTTGATTTACCAGAGTAAGATAAATGAAACTCCAAATAAATATAAGAATGGTAAGATAGAACCAATTGCTAACAACAACCTCCCAAAAGGAAGATGGAATTTCATATCCTACAAAGATGTAATATAAATATCCAAAGCCAGTTGCAATATAGGCGCCTATACCGCCAAGAGGAATGGCAGCTAATAGGAAGCCAATCCATTGTTGATACCCGTTTTTATCAAAGAGGCTAAATCGATATATGATTTCTCGAGTAAGAAGGGTAGAGATCCCTGTAGTAAACCCTACAATAATAATATTAATCACGATTTTATCGGTGTGATTCTGAGATTGAAGCCCTAAAGAGAAAACATTAACTAAAGAAAATATCAACCAGCCACCAAAATGGTAGGCTAAAAATTTTGCGGATGGTGTTGGGGATTTGAAAATACTCATTGCACATATATCTAAGTAAGATGGCTCCTAAATTAGGAGCCATGTCTTGACATTCTTATCAAGTATCAGAAGCGTTCATTCAGCCATGAGGACATCACTTCGAGGGCAACAGGTGAAAAGCTCTCCTCTAGTTCGGCATACTCTGAAAATGAGCCCTTATTGGCTATTTGAAAAAGGTGGTTCATTTTATTCAGCTCGATAGTTTTAAAGTCTTTATGTCCAGCGCTGCTCAATATTGATTGTATATTACTTAGGTTCATTTTTGCATCAACCTGGTAATCAAGTGAGCCATTAAGAGCCAGAAGTGGTGACTTTGTTTGTTTCAAATAAGGTTCAGGATTGAACTTAACAAAATAACGGAACCAAGGAGTAGTATACTGCTTCTTTAGTTGTTCAACCTGAGCATCCAACTCCTCTTCCTGAGCGCCTTCGAGCTTCACGCTTTCATAAAGCAGCTCATGAATCTCATCATTAAGACTTTCATACATTCCGAGTTGAGCAATTCTTTCAAAAATCTCCTTATCTAACTGGCTAAGTCTTTGCATATTTTGTTCAGGTAAGTTATTGAACTTACGATTTCGGTGCCACTGATCAACCAGTAGCTCAGGTATTTTAACTCCAGGTCCAGCAAGTAAGATGGTAAATCCAATATCATCTCGACTACTGGCAACCATGGGAGCTATCATACCGCCTTCGCTGTGTCCTATTAATCCAACTTTACCCTTTGGGAGATCTTTACGGCTGTTTAAATAATCTACAGCTGCGTTGGCGTCACTGGCGAAATCCTTGCTGGTGGCTGCTCGAAAGTCACCACTTGAGCCGCCAATACCGCGGTCGTCATAACGAAATACTGCATATCCTTGCCGTGTCAAATGATCGGCGATTACCGCAAATGGCTTATGGCCAAACAGGGTTTCATCCCGGTCTTGAGGCCCAGAACCACTGATAAGAACAGCAGTTGCTTTGATATTAGACTTTGGTTTGGTCAGTGTTCCCGAAATGATATTGCCTGTCGCAGCATTCTTAAAGCTTACTTCCTCTATAGCATACGGAAATGGGCCCTTTGGTGTTTGGGGTCGATTGCTAGTCCTGTTCTTTGCATCTTCAGATGCCCGGCTAAAGTTCAGAGGGGATGTCACTTCCTGGCTGATAAACCCAAATACAAGATCAACTGCTGCACTGTAAGTGCCTTTGTAGTTAATCTGTAAGTCTTCTACTTCGAAAGTGATACTGCTGTCCCGGATTTCCAGCATAGATATTTCTACTCCCTTAGCCCCAAGGGAAGGGCTATCTAAGGAGCCTTTCCACATACCGTTATCTTCTTCCAGGTGAATGACTACAGGTATATTCTTTTCACCATTAATCTGGGCTACGGACCTCCAATCCCCCTCTAAACCTGAAGCCATTACATTGGTTGATATTAAGCCAGTTGTGAGGATTACTGTTTTCAAGTGCCACTTGGCTTCTGCAAAGAGTGTTTTGATAGGCTGCATTTGTACTCTTCCTGTACCTACTTGTTGAATGGTTGATATTCTACCTGTCGATTAGCCTGGTGTTATAAATTTAGTAGGAGTGGCTTCCTGAGGGGATGAATGGTAGGGAGGGGCGATGAGCGGTCTAGGATTACTCTGAATAGGAAATTCAAACAGATATCTTGCTCATAAAGTGGTTGACCACAGACTTGAGACTAGGGTGCAAAGTATTCTAGTTTTGCTGTGATCGATCTCTCTATAAGGGAATTAGTCGGCCGATAGATCTTTGAGGGTTTACTAATTATCAGCTCCAGTATGGGGCGTTTATTATCAATATCTATAAGGTTTTCCCAATATATTTTAATCTTTAGGTTAATTTAAGTATACCCACTCGATTTGATTTTTTTAAATAGCATTTCGTTTGAATGTAATAAAATGGCTCCCAAATTGGAGCCATAAATTCTAGTCAAATCTAGATTTTGAATCGTTCGTTTAACCATTTAGAAATTACATGTAATGCTTTTGGCGAAAAGCTTTCTTTTATTTCAGCATACTCAGTACTTGAACCTTTGTTAGCTATTTGAAAAAGATGATTCATTCTGTCAAGTTCAATGACCGTAAAATCTTTATGTCCGGTTCTATTTAACACTGATTGTATATTACCTAAATTCATTTTTGCATCAACTTGAAAGTCTAAAGAACCATTTAGAGCCAATAGCGGAGCTTTTATTTGTTCTAAATAGAATTCTGGATTGAACTTTAAGTAATCACGAAATATCAAAAGAGAGTACTCTTTCTTTACCTCTTCAAATTGGGTATTTATGTCTTCTTCGGGCACCCCCTCAAGCCTGATGCTGGAATAAATAAGATCCTGAATGGCATCATTAAGCGGTTCATTTAATTCAAGATTGCCAATTTTTTCTAGGATTTCCTTATCTAACTCTTTGAGTTTGCTTAATATTTCTTCGGATAAACCATTAAATTTACGACCACGGTACCACTGATCAGCAAGCATAGTTGGTATTTTAACTGCAGGCCCAGCAAGTAAAATGGCAAATGCAATATCATCACGCCTACTGGCAACCATAGGAGCTATCATACCGCCTTCACTGTGGCCAATTAAGCCAGTTTTACCCTGAGGTAGGTCGCTACGGCTGTTCAAATAGTCAACAGCTGCACTGGTGTCACTTGCGAAGTCTTTTGTAGTTGCTGTTTGATAGCTGCCACTAGATCCACCAACGCCTCGGTCATCGTAGCGTAATACTGCATATCCTTGCCGGGTTAGGTGATCGGCTATTACGGCAAAAGGTTTATGTCCAAAAAGAGATTCATCTCTATCTTGGGGACCACTACCACTGATAAGAACAGCCGTTGCTTTAATTCTGGATACTGGCTTGGTTAAAGTTCCCGAAATTAGATTGCTTGTCTCTTTATTTTTAAAATTGACATCTTCAATAATATATGGAGTAGATTTTTTTTGTGTTTGCGAATGATTGCTAGAACCATCAATATGGTCATTTATTCTGCTAAAAAATGTAAGAGATGATGCGCCTTTCTTAATGTTTGCACCAGCGATTAGGTCTACCTGATTAATGTAACTTCCCTCGTATTTGATATCTAGGGCTTCTACCTCGAAAACAATTCTATTATCTATAACCTCCAGCCCCGTAATGTCTAATTTCATTTCCTCCAAAGATGGGCTATTTAATACGCCAGTCCATTCACCGCTATTCTCCTCTAGTTGAATCACTATTGGTATTATCTTCTCATCATTTGTTTTAAGCATCGATCTCCAGTCGCCTTCAATGTCAGTGGCCATAGCGTTGGAAGTCAATAAAGTGGCTAGGATTAATGACTTTAATCGCCACTTGGTAACTCTAAATTTCGTTTTGATCGTTTGCATCAGTAATTATTCCATAGGGTTAGTTGAATGGCTGGCATTCTAGATATTGATTAACTTTGTGCAGTTAATTTAGTAGGGGAGGTTTTATATAATGGATGAGCGGCAAAGAAAGATGATGAATGGCTAGGTCCTGCGCAAAAGTAAACAGGTTCTATCGTGCCAGTTACTTTGGGTAATGTCCTTTCAGCTTGTTTTTGTTCGTTAGGCGAAAGATGGTTCTGTGTAGACGGTCAGTTTTAGCAGTTGAGCATACAGCATAAGTAGCTCAAAAGGACCACTCTTACTGTCAATCGCTCTAAAAGTCAGGGGAATCTCAGAGTTATTCTGAGGCTTCGTCAATGTTATAGTTTGGTGAGTGTCCTTTCTTATACACTAATACTGTTCTCATAAAGCGCATAAATAGTTCGCCATCTTGCTTGAAGCCACGAGTCTCAACCGTCACTATTCCTTGAGTGGGGCGGGAATGCGATTCTCGTTTAGATAGGATCTCACTCTCTGCGTAGATGGTGTCCCCCTCAAAAACAGGTTTCAGTAGCTGTACCTTATCCCACTCTAAATTGGCTACTACCTTCTTGCTGATAGTGTTTACTGTCATTCCAGTTATAATCGCCAGGGTTAAAGTACTATCCACTAGCGGTAACTGCCACTCGGTTTTTTGTGCATAGTGGGCGTCAAAGTGTAACTGTGCCGTATTCATTGTTAATAGTGTCATCCAGGTATTGTCTGTTCGAGTTAATGTCCTACCTGGACGATGTTCAATGATCATACCTTCTGTGAAGTCTTCGAAGTAAAATCCAAAGTCTTCCCGGTAGCGATTATCGTTAATTTTTTTATATGGCTGGAATTGCATGACCACCACTTCCCTTTAGGTTTTAGCTAAGTTTATTGAATATAGAGATAACTTGCTTTGCTTTGGAGTAAACCGGTACATCAATCATCTCCCCTTGGTATTGACAGGCTTTACCCTTTGAATTGTTATAGATTTCTACTATTTTCTCTGCTTTTTCGTATTGTTCTTGAGTAGGCTTGAAAGAAGACTTGATAGCAGAAATTTGTTTGGGGTGAATGGCGGCCTTGCCATTGAATCCCATCCCCTTAACGATATTTAGTTCTTTATTTAGTCCATCTTCATTATTGAAATCAAAATAGGGGGAGTCAAAGCAGGCCAGATTGTTTGCTGCTGAAGCTTCCACGATTTTACTACGTGCAGAGCTTAGGGCGTCTATTGAGTTGTCACAATTGAGGTCGTTGGCATAGTCTGCGGCACCAAACATTAAGGCCTGCAGTTTTTTGGGGCTGTCCTTAACAATATTGTGGATATTCATTGTTCCACAGGCAGTTTCGATTAAAGCAATAATGGCTATGTCTGTATAAGTTTGGGCGAGGAGTTTACCAAGTTGTTGGATATCATTAGGAGACTCTGTCTTTGGGTAAAGTACAGCGTCGATTTGTAACTTGGTTGTAGTAATGGCAAGTATGTCTTTTAGTCCTTCATTGCTCGTTAGGTGGTTGATTCGAATAATGTTGGCAGTATTGTCGCTTTGGATCTTGGAACAGTAGTGAATAGCATTGTCTCTGGCTAATTGCTTATCACTAGCAGGTACACTGTCTTCGAGATCAATAATAATTGCGCTGGCTTCTACCTCTGTTGCTTTCTGAAAAAGATTGGGCTTATTGCCTGGCGTAAAAAGTAGTGCAGGATAAATGTGTAGGTTGATCATATGCTTGGTTAGATAAAGTTGTGTTCTTTAGCCTGCTTTATCAGGTTGTCTCTAAAGTCTGGGTGTGCAATGTTAATTAGGGCATGTGTGCGTTCTGTGGTTGATTTACCCATAAGCTGGCAGCAACCGTACTCAGTAACGACATAGTCAACATCCAGTCTAGAGTCTGTTGTGATTGTATTTAGGCGCGGTACAATCCGGGAAATTTTCCCTCCCTGTGCCGTAGAACTGCTCGCCAATATAGTTTTACCATTTCTTGAGTAATATACGCCTCTGATAAAATCCAGTTGTCCACCCACCCCAGAGAATTGATGATCGATAAATTCTGCATTTACCTGCCCATTGAAATCGATCTCAATAAAGGAGTTGACTGAGATCATGTTGTCAATTTGAGCAATAGTTTGTGGTTCATTCACGTAGGAGACTGGAAGGCAGGCCATTGAAGGGTTGTTATCAATAAAGTCATAGAGTGTCCTATCCCCTATAGCAAAGGTGAACACATTGAGGTGGGCGTTTAGTTTTTTGCGTGAATTATTAACCGCACCAGATTTGATTAGATCTATCATTCCGGAGGTAATGACCTCTGTATGTATCCCTAGATCCTTCTTGTTTCTCAGCTGCTCGCACACGGCATTGGGAACACCTCCAATCCCCATTTGAATTGTGGCGCCATCGGGTATTAGCGGTGCAATATAATCGCTAATTTTCTTATCCAGTTCAGAGGTTTCTCTTTGCGGTTCTTCAATTAATGGAGTGTCGTTTTCTATAATTGTATCTACTTCACTAATGTGAAGTAATGTGCCCCCAGAAGTTCTCGGCATGTTTTTGTTGACTTCAACGATGAGTTGGTCTGCATGTCTGGATAACTCAATCGCATAATCTCCACTAGTACCAAAATTGAAATATCCATATTTATCCATTGGGGATACAGTTACGAGGAAAGCATCTAGATCCACTTGCCTTTTTATAATTTCCGGGTATCGACTAAAAGAAATGGGAACATAATTGATATACTTCTTTCCTTTGGCGAAGCCTTTCTTTGCAAGCTTGACCTCGTCTTTGGTAAGCATGGATGAGAAGGGTCTGACGCGATCTAGCAAGTCCTCCTGAAAGATTGTTTTCATCGCGACACCGCCACAACGCATGTAATAAACCATGAGTTTTTTTATGTCGCCTGTCCGAACCCGGTTTTCTAAAGCTTTAAGTAAAGCTGGCGGGGTTGCTACGCGCATACCCATGGAGATGATACTCTCGCTGGGTATAGAGGCTACGGCATTATCGGCTGTGGTTAGCTTTCTGTGGTATTGATCTTCGTGATTCATAGTGGCTAAATTTTCGGTGCCTTAGGTGGGTTCTTGCCGTGTTTTTGGTGGATTTATTGTCTTCCGTGAGCCTTGACTTTTATATGTAGGGTTTGAAATATTTTTAATAAAGTAGATTTCGTAAGGTTTAAATTATACTTTTGACCTGTTGGGGAAGATGAATATTCTGCAGGTTTACCTTGCCTTGCTACGCATCTATGCCATTGTTTCAGGGCATTATAGGTGACATTTAGAGGGCTAAGATCGATCAAGTGATATATTGGGGTTGTTTCGCGACTATTTTTCTAGTAACTGTTTCAAAGCTTCATTAAATCAGTTGATTTTCAGGCAATATAGAAAAATGCTCTTTAAGTTGATACATAGCGATTCTACCGGACGACGGCAGTTTCCTTGTCATGTTAAAGTTCGCTGAAACTTAAGATGTTGTACATACTTTATAAACCTTCTGCCATTTTTTTCGAAGGTGTCTTTCTATTCCTGCGGTGAGGGGAAATAAGGCCAATTTTACGGCGGGCAGGCTGTATCGTAGCGGATTCCCAATTCGGAGCTTTGTTGTACGAATAGGCGTCGTTTCTTTGTTTTCTATCTTGCCCCTAAGTGCAAAATCCACAAGAGGTCTTAAAAATAAACAGAGTTATCAATGAGGTTGGGGCTACCTTTGTCACGTTTTAGTTGGGGGAAGATATGGCTCAAGAAATTCCACTGAGTGTCTGTTAATTCTGACTTAACTCTACTCGCACCTACTGTTCTTATCATTCTATTCGATCGTAAGAATAACTGATTTCAAGTTATGAAACATTTTCTAATATTATTTTATTCCTCACTAGAGAGTTGACTCTCTCCGTAAGATAAATATTGGCAATGTCAATTAAATTTATGGGAAATGAATTGTGATGCTCTGCTTTGATTGTGTTCTGCGTGAGATCGTGAATGGATTCAACAATCATGTATTTGCGTGATATGGAATAGAAGTTTGATCAGGTTTGTGTGAGCGGCGGAATATAATCTAGAAAATTTTTGGTTTATTTTGGTGATTATGGTTTTGCCGATAGTTAGAAATTCAGCTTATAAATTGTAGCGATGTAAAGCGACCGTGAAATATCATAAACCATATTTGATAGGGTTTTAGACGGGCTGTATAGAAAATTCCATCAGGGTCTCCGCAGGTTCAATCGATTTTTTTTAATTTCTTGGTATGTAAAAACGGGGGCTTATTGACATAAACCCCCGAAGCCTGTGAGATAAATTATTGATTGGTTACTTAGCGCCAAACACCCCATTGCCCGGTTGTGCCTGGCTCTTCACCCCTGGTCCACCATCCGGCAGTCCATGTTTTACCATTATGGCTTACCGTGTCCCCAGCAGTGTAGATTTGGTTACTGTCCCAGGTTTGAATAGTGGGATCTGTAGGATCTGTAGGATCTGTAGGATCTGTAGGATCTGTAGGATCTGTAGGATCTGTAGGATCTGTGGGTGTCGAGGGTTCAACGACAAAGGAGTAGACCTCGTCATCATTGGCAGAACTACTACTTACGGTTAACTTAAAACTCAACTCGTGTCGGGCATTGGTTAAACTTGAAGTGTCAATAACCAATGCACCACTCGGCCCGGCTGCTGTTTCCACTGGGCTGCCACTCACTTGTGACCATTGGGTATCTGTGATGTTTCCTGTGCTTTCTCCTGTAGAGAGCACCAGTAATTCACCGTGCTCGACCTTGGCTATGTCGAGAGGCTTTAACACCTTGGGCGTAATAGACGCAATCAATTCACTGCCATTACTTGTGATACTGAACTGGCCTGAAGCGCGTGCATCTTTAGAGTTAAAATAGTTGCCATGCAAATCGCCTTGGAAATACATGTAATGGTTCATTTCCTCATGCCAGCGACCGATAAAGACATTTCCATTGTGATTGGATTGATACCAGCCAGTAACTTGAGATGCTAGCAGTCTATCCCAATCATTTTTATTGTCCTCAGTAATTGCTAATGAAAACGATGAGTGTTCCTCACCATTTTTATTTAAGACCGTATAATTGACAGTATCCCCTACAGCTACTGAATCGATATTAATATCCTGCGGGATAAAGGTGTTGCCTTGACTAAGGTATGGCTCTGTTGTACCCGGATCAGGTTCGGTAGGCGGTTGAACATCACCATTTACAATGGTGATATCACTACAATTGTAGAAACCTTCCCCCGCTGCATCTACTCGTTGCCAGCGTACAAATAAAATCGCATTGCCTACCCTGTCTTGAGGGATCGTAACATTCATTCGATATTGGCTATTCACAACTGGCACATCGCCCACTTCCTGAATAAGCTCCAAGTCATCCCAGGCGAGAGGCTTTGAAAGGTCAGCGTTGGGCTTGGTTAGATAAAACTGCCAAAAAGAGGGGTTGTGCGGTGCGGTTGCATTGAATACGTATTCAAAAGTTCCAGCGTTAACTTCAACTCGGCTCCAAGTGTTTGTAGCTGCACCCATGCCCTTTTTTTGTGGGTCATTGGCATAGCAGAGTGTTCCATCTGGAATGGCTGCTTTTACGGCCGTAAAATTATTGTAGTCAGGAATGTTGATGGAAAATTCATTGTGTTGCTGAAATGGATAAGACCCAGAGATGGTTTTTGCTAATGCACAGCCAGGATTTGGGGGAGTTCCAGACCAGACATTCCCTTGGTCATAGCATATTTTTTGCCTCGCCTTTGGGTATTCAGACCAGCCGTGAGCTTGAACCTGCAAGCTGAAAGGCATCAGTAGTAATGTGGCAATGGCACATTTTGTTCTTAGTAGCATGGATTTACTCCTGGTATCTCTATTTTTGTGAGTCCGTTAACTCCGTGAATAAGAGTGTTTCACGGTGGTTGAATTCTTGTAATAAAAATCTGTTTGTAGAGTGTTCCTCTAGATGATGTCAAAAAATCTAGGTGACACTCTAAATTTAAAAGCCAGTGTGAACTGTGACGAAGGTTGAGTTTTTTATTACGTAAAAAATGTGAAAAAATTTCGAATTAATATTTGTGTTTATTCAGTTGCATCACTCAAACAGACATTCGGTTTGGATGTGGGTTCCCGTTGACAGGGTAAAATTTAACTTCTTGGTTTCTCTTTCTGGCTAAATTGCCTATGACCAGCTTTGCTTTTTTGGTCTAGATATATCCTCTTTGATCCCAATATCTTAGCTAAATAAAGTCAAAATACGATGTTAAGGGTAAAACTTCTGGTTTTTTTCTCTTTAGCGGATTTATATGTGGCTTCGTGAACGTCTGGTTTTGTGGCCGGGATGGGTAACAAAACTGGAGAGTCTATATGGTCATTTCTTTTTATTGTAAACATCGTGGCTCAATGACCACAGGGCCACACTGTGACGATTTTGGCATAATACGCTTTCAGTTTGCTTGAGGGGATTCAGGTAAATTACTTGGAGTTAAAGGCACTGTGGGAATTTTATTTAGGGCACTTATTTGGTGGTTTATTTGAAGTTGTGTTCTCTGCCCACTTGAACAGGCCCTCTCTAAAGCCTAGGTGAGCAATGTTGGTCAGTGCGTGTGTGTGGTCAGTCGAGGGTTTTCCCATTAATTGACAGTAGCCATATTCTGTAACAATGTAGTCAACATCAAGTCTCGAGTCTGTTGAGAGTGTATTTAATCGAGGCTCAATTTTTGAAACGCTTCCTTTTTAAATGGTAGAGCCACTTGCTAATATAGTTTTATAAAATCCAGCTGACCATCAACACCTGGAATTGATGATCAACAAATTTGACGTTAACCAGCCCATTGAAATCGATCCCAATAAAGGGGCCAACCGAGATCAAGTTGTCAATTTTTCATTCTGGAATAGTAAAGCAGTCTGTTTGTTGGAATGCCTCAAATTGCTTGTATGTATACCGATTTGTACGTATCCATGAGGAAGTTGCTGAAGTCACTATGAGCTTGTGAACCATTCAATAGGCAGTAGGCATTTGTTTTACGAAAAGGTAAGCAAAAGAGATTTTTATGGAACTTGGCAGGAAAGCCCTTATAGCGGCGTGGCGTGGAGAAATAGAAGATGAAGATTGAGTGAGTGGCCGGTCAATGACCGGCCGTTTGATATTCCAGTCTTTATTCCACAGAAGACCGAATTAAGTAGTCAAACGCTCCCAGTGCCGCTGTGGCCCCTGCGCCCATTGAGATCACAATTTGCTTGTAGGGGGCAGTAGTGGCATCGCCGGCAGCGTAGACGCCTGGAATGGAAGTTGCGCCGCGCTCATCGATTTGAATTTCACCCATACGATTCATTACGACATCACTCTCTTTGAGGAATTCTGTATTTGGCACTAGTCCGATTTGCACAAAGACTCCTGCAAGGTCGAGCTTTCTGCTCTCTCCCGATTTGCGATCGGTGTAGGCAAGGCCATTGACTTTGTTACCATCCCCCAATACTTCGGTAGTTTGTGCATTGAGGATAATATCGATGTTGTCCATTTGTTGTGTCTTGCGCACCAGTACTTCATCGGCACGGAGTGAGTCAGCGAACTCCAGTACGGTGACATGTTCGACAATTCCAGCAAGATCAATAGCCGCTTCAATACCAGAGTTACCGCCGCCAATAACCGCTACGTGCTTACCTTTAAAGAAGGGCCCATCACAATGGGGGCAGTAGGCAACGCCCTTGGTACGGTATTCCGCTTCACCAGGTACACCAAGCTCTCTCCATCTTGCACCAGTGGCCAGCACCACAGAGCGACTGGACAGGGTGGCACCGCTCTTTAGTTCTATATCTACCAGTTCATTGCGCTGTAAATTTGTCGCACGTTGGTCAGTAATAATATCTACACCGTATTCTTTAACGTGCTGTTCCAGGCTGGCTGCTAGCTTCGGGCCTTCTGTATAAGGTACGGAGATAAAGTTCTCGATACCTACAGTATCCATCACCTGGCCGCCGAAACGTTCAGCTACTAACCCGGTGCGAATACCTTTACGCGCAGCGTAGATGGCAGCTGCTGCGCCGGCAGGTCCACCACCAATGACTAGTAGGTCGTAAGGAGCCTTTCCATTCAGTTTTTCAGCTTTGCGTTTTGCGGTACCTGTATCCAGTTTGCCAATAATCTCCTCAAGGGACATTCTGCCTTGGCCAAAGTGTTCGCCGTTTAAGTAGACCGCAGGTACCGCCATTACATTGCGTTGTTCTACTTCCTGCTGAAACAACCCTCCATCGATCATCTCGTGAGTAATGTTCGGGTTGAGGGTGGCCATCAGGTTCACTGCCTGTACGACATCCGGGCAATTTTGGCAGGAGAGAGAAATATAGGTTTCAAAGTGAAATTTACCTTCCAGATTACGTACTTGCTCCAGCAGCTGCGGGTCTGCCTTGGATGGGTGGCCACCCGCCTGCAGGAGTGCCAGAACCAATGAGGTTAATTCGTGGCCCAGGGGAATACCGGCAAAGCTTACACGGGGTTCCTCTCCAGCAGGGGCGATAGCCATGCTTGGTGTGCGCTTGGCCTGGCCCTGTTGTACAGTAATTTTTTTGGAGAGCCCGGAGATTTGATCTACCAGGGTTTCCAGCTTTTTCGATTTTTCGCTGTTATCTGTAGACACACGAATCTCGATCGGTTTGACGATATTCTGCAGGTAAGTGTCCAGTTGTTTTTTCAGGTTTGCGTCCAACATCGGTGTGTCCTTTCTCTAACTAATTCAGGCTTGGTTGTGGCCCACCATCTAGATGGGCCGGGTCAGAGGCATTGGGTTTATATCTTGCCTACCAGATCGAGGGAGGGCGCTAAGGTTTCTTCACCTTCCTTCCACTTAGCAGGGCAGACTTCTCCAGGGTGAGCGGCGATGTACTGGGCCGCTTTGATCTTGCGTAACAGCTCACTGGCATCGCGGCCTATTCCGCCGGCTGTGATCTCCACAATCTGGATACGACCTTCCGGATCGATGACAAAGGTGCCGCGATCGGCAATGCCCTCTTCTTCGATCATCACTCCGAAATTACGAGTGATGGTGCCGGTAGGGTCGCCAATCATGGGGTATTGAATTTTACCGATGGTGTCGGAAGAGTCGTGCCAGGCCTTGTGGGTGAAGTGAGTATCGGTAGATACGGAGTAGATCTCCACACCCAACTTTTTGAACTCTTCGTAGTTGTCCGCCAGATCACCCAGCTCGGTGGGGCACACAAAGGTGAAGTCTGCGGGATAGAAGAAGAACACCGCCCACTTGCCCTTTACGTCGGCGTCGCTCATATCGAAGAAGTCGCCATTCTGATAGGCCTTGGCGTTAAAGGGCTTTAGTTGGGATTCGATGTAACGTGACATGGATAACTCCTTATTCATCACTTTCTATTCAGTCTTTGTCTTTGGAACGGCATTGATACTATCGATTCATTTCTTTTAATAAAAATTATCAATATAAATACTTCTAATAAATTTTCCCAATCGATCATTGGTTTTTAGGGGAGGGGAAGGCGCCAGTTGGCTGATGTAGCCTTGTCGTTACAGGCTCATGAACAGAAAAGACTTGGAGTCTAAATGGGAGGACGTTAGCAATGAGTTAAAGAAGTAACTCGGATTCATGTGAGCCTGGATGGCTTAGATTTGATATGAGATCGCCCCTATGAACCAAAATGTGGTGCATGTCATCGTGATTGGTGTTGGCTTGCCAGGGGAGTCAATCGGATGGCTGCATCTTTCTCAGTTGATGAGTATGCCTAATGTCGTAGTAGATGCCATCGTTGAGCAGCACTGGCTGTCTGCTGCTGTTTCGTCTTCTAAAAAAGGGATGGCATTTCATGAGGAGATGGCAAGGCTCAAAGATCAATTTGGTGACTTCAAACTCTATTCCTCTTTAGAACAATTACCTAAGGCAAATCTTTCCCATAAAAGTTTGGTGTTGATTTCAGTTAGAACTCAATCAACGAAAAGGATTTTTGATTTTGTAGTAGGCAAAGGGTATAGAAATATCTACCTGGAAAAACCTGGCGCCGACTCACTGGAAAAATTGCGTGACATGGAGAGACGTGCTGGTGAGGAGCATGTAAATGTTGTTATAGGCTATCAGAAGCATATCGCCAGCTACGTCAGCGAAGCTGAGAGAATTAATGAACAATGGCAGTTAAAGTCCAGAAGTGTGGGATTTATACATCACAATCCACATCCAGAAGCTAATTTGGAAAGCATCTTCAGGCAAAATGCCGAAGGTATGTTACTTAACCAATGCTGCCATGAGCTTGAGCTTTGTGTCGCAAAGTGGAATCTAGCCCCCCACAACATTGTGGATGTAGTGGTGAATCAGGATGAGACGGCACAGAAGCAATTTGGTGATATTGAGGATTTCAAAAAGCTATCTTTTACTTTAAAAACCAACTTGGGAATCAGTTTCTCCTTTCTGGCTACCCGTTGTGAAGGTGTAGAAAACTGTATAGTGATGCGGAAAGGGCTCAGGGGCAGGCCGATTTTCATTCGACAAGCTATGCCGGATAGGCTTGATCGCGCGCTTGAACTTACAAGAAAGGAAAAGGGGGCTATATGGTATTGCTATTTATTTGAACAAGATTATCGTGATTTGAAGAGGCTTTTCATTGAATCTATCTTGGATGATGATAATGAAAAATACCAGCGGCTACCGCGGTTAAATCATGCATGCAGTGTACTTGAGTTAGCCACATTGATTGAGCCTAGTATCAAGGCTCAAGTGCGAGCAGACGAAAACCATCACTCTATTGTCCAAGTTTCAGACACTATTTGTCAGGCCCCTACAAATCAGAGAATCTGGTATCACCACGGGCTGTTTGACCTCGGCAATCGGTTTCTTATTGAGCTCTTAAGGCCCCCAAAGAACAGAATTATTTGTTGTGTTGATGACAAGGTTTGGGGTTTGTATGAAAAATCTATCATTGCGTGGGAAAAGTCTGTTGGGGTTAAATTTATTCCAATTGTTATGAAGGGCGGTGAGCAGTCAAAAAATATTGACAGTCTTTTAAAAATGATTGATGAAATATGGAAGGTCAACCCTCTTCGTTATAGGGAGCCAATTGTAGCTATCGGGGGGGGAGCGGTAACGGATACAATAGGGTTTGTCAGTGCGGTATGGCGACGTAATACGCCCTGGATACGTATCCCAACCACTCTAATGGGCATGATTGACTCATCTATCGGTATTAAGGTTAGTGTAAACCACAACATCAAAAATGGGATAGGTGCTTTTCATAGCCCTTTGCACACAATAATTGATCCAACCTTCTTAAAAACTAATCCACAGCGAGTGCTGAAAAGCGCGATTGGTGAAATGATCAAGGTTGGCGTGGTATTTAATAGAAATGTACTCGATACATTGTCAGCCCAAGGTGCATCATTATTAGAAAATAAATTTCTGGGACCTGATGGGCTCCCGGGAGAAGCATCCTATAAATTATTAATAAATTGTATCGATGCAATGCTTGACAGTATTGCGGGAGATTTAAAAGAGGAGAACTTATCTAGGCCAATGGACTTTGGACATACGCTATCTCGATGGTTGGAACGTGATGAGGCTTTTAGGTTGATGCATGGTGAAGCTGTGGGTATTGATTGCCTATTTACTTCACTGGTTGCTGAACAGATGGGATTGATATCTAAGGCAGAAGTTAAATTGCTGTTTGACATTTACGTGAATCTGGGACTTTCCGCTAGTGTGAAGGGGCTGAGTCTGGATGTATACAAAACGGCAATTAAACAGATTTCAATCCACCGTTCAGGAACGTTACGCGCGCCTCTACCTGCACCTCTCGGAAGGTGCATATGGGTGAACAAAATAAAGGGTAAACATCTTGAGGGTGCCTGGAATAGCCTGCAAGAGAGGCTTTACTACCACCCTGAACTCGTATTAGATCCCGATACTATAGAAGATGAAGAGGGGCTGATTGAGGACGTAGAAATAGCGAATGTTTATACTCCAGAGAGGGTCTCTCCCCAAAAGCTACGTTGGGGGTTTATTGGTTGTGGAAGGATTGCGAATGATTTTGCCATAGTGATCAATTATCTGGAATCTGCAGAAATTCATGCTGTGGCTTCTAGGGACTTTGGGCGGGCTAAAGATTTTGCAGGTAAGCATGGAGTCTGTCGAGCATATGGAGATTACCAGGAATTAGTTTCTGACCCAGAAGTCGATATTGTCTATATTGCGACTATTCCCGAGTTGCATCGACAGCATGCTGAATTGGCTTTAAGGGCAGGGAAGCCGGTACTGATTGAAAAACCTATAGCGCTGACCGTCGAAGATGCCCAAAAGATTAAGGATCTTGCCAATAAAAAGCGGCTTTTTTGCATGGAAGGTATGTGGATGAGATTCTTTCCAGCTATACAACACTGCAGAAGCATTATAACTTCCGGTGGCATTGGGGATGTTTGTCAGCTACGGGCTGATTTGAGTTTTGATTTACTCATGGACGAAGGGCTTCAATCTCCTAAATGGAAAGTTGGGGCAGGTTTGGATGCCGGGGTATACCCAATACATGCAGCGTTGATGATGCTGGGTCGGGATACATCAGATCTGGAGTTCTCCGGGGTACTTGATGATCATGGATTTAAGGAAGATGGAGCCGGACTGATTTATGCCCACTTTAATTCTGGATCTACTGCAGTTGTTTCTTGGAGTCATCTGGTGGAGGGAGCAGAAGAGTTGGAGATCTATGGAACTGAAGGCAGGATAAAAATTTTTACGCCGGCGCATTGTCCAACAAAGATTTCAACAACTAGAATTTCAGGCGATAGAAGATCGAATAATGTTTCTAAGATGTATGAATTCCCGCTGCCGAGAATTAGGGGTAAATTTAATTATCCCAACTCTGAGGGGCTATACTACGAGGCTCGGACTGTGCAGCAATGTTTGGAGAAAGGTTTAATTGAGTGCCCGGAGCTTCCTCTAGCAGACTCCGTGCGAGCGATTCAGATGGTTGTAGAGTGCGATCACTATATTAAAAGAAGAGCTGCGTGAAGCAAAAGATCTATTGGTTTGGATTGTTATCCTGTTATGGAGCGCTATTTCTTCTAGGTTTTATAGAGGTTTATAAGGCGCCAATTTATCCTCAAATCTTGGATTACTTTTCTGTAACCCCTTCTAAGGGTTCTACCTTTTTCTTTTTGTCTACTTTTTCTGCCTTATTAATGACTCTATCAGGATCTTTATGGGTAAAGAGAGTTAGAGTGATATCGGGTTTGGGGTTATTTGTCGCTTTTATGGGGGTTGGCTCAATACTATCGGGAGTTTCTGGTTATTATCATTCCTTTCCCACTCTTATTTTAGGAAGTTTTATTTTTGGAATGGGAGCAGGGGGCTGTATGGTACTGATTAATGTAGCAATCCCTCTTTTTGTTCCTCAAGATCTCGCGCGTCAAGGATATTGTGGGTTGCATAGCACCTATGGAGTTGCATCGATACTATCTCCCTTAATACCTGCATTATCCTATAAGTATCATTTTGACTGGGAAGGGGGGTTCTATTTATTTGGCGTACTTGCTGCTGTCATTCTTCTATATATTTATGTCGGCTTATTCAGAAGAAAAAGAAGGCATCAAACAGGAGGTGGGGACTTTGATCCCAGTGCTTATCGAGAAAACAGTAAACGAGATAAAGAGCCAAAAGAATGGTGGATTGCAATTGGGGGTGGGTTAATTGTTTCTGCATATAATGGATCTGAACACATCCTTGCTAGTCGACTTGTGTTATTTCTTGATGCAAGGGGTGGTCCATGGGCTGTTGAGGCAGATGTTTTACTTTCAATTTTTTTTGGCCTGCTGTGTATTGGAAGGATATTTTTTACCTTCATCCTTCTAAGGGGTAGTGCATTTATTTGGTTGATAATTTCTTTTGTATCAACAGCAGTTGTATTTCTTCTTGGTTATTGGGTTAATCCTTTGTGGTTGCCTGTATGTGGTCTAACTCTATCTTACCTTTTTCCCTATACGATGGAGTGGTTGACGCGTAGTTCAAGAAATCCACCGTTTACTGTTTCATTTTCTCTTGGAATGGGGGGCGTGTTTTTGATATTTGCCCATGCCTTAGTAGGATGGCTGGATGAGAATTATGGTATACAAACTGCTATCTATATAGTTCCAGTATTTCTTCTGGCGGGGATTGTTTTCTGCACACTGGTAGCCTTTATTGAGAGGTTGGTAAAGTCTCGGTAAGTTCCTGACAATCCATATTACCTTTATGGCTCAGAAAGAAAGTTAACCCGTTGAAATTCTTAATGTGCAGGGTTATTTAATCCTAACCATTCACTTACAGATGAATCAGTCTGACTATAAGAGAGTGGTTTGAACGAAAATACTGGCGGGTTGTTAAGGTACCCCCTTCCTACAAGTTGAGACTTAGAAAGCTACTAGATGGTCGGATTGGTGGCGCAGTGTTCAGTACCAAGTCTCGATGGAGAAGCATGTTAGGTTACTCTAACCGCTAGGATAGTAGGTATCATCTAAGTTGATTGGTTTGCAAATAGTGCTTGAAATATATTGGCATATTAATTACGCTAAGCGCCTTTAATAGATGCCCACGCCTTGGGAAATACTAATCTAATATCTTGTCCGGAGTCATTTACGCCGATGAATTAAGCCCTGCGCATAACTGGAACTAAGTTCGCACTCTATCGCTGCGGACCTAATCAATCCTTTGCAGGTGGCGTATCTTCCTCAAACACCTATCTTGGCTGATAGCAGAAATACGCCGCACGGTCCTATGATCGGAGGGCATATGACAGCTATTTGTACTCTTGAAAACATCTCCCTGATATTTGGGGACACCCCGATTTTCCATAAAGTAAGCTTGGAATTACCTATTGGAATCACTGGATTAGTTGCACCTAATGGCAGCGGGAAATCCACACTACTAAGTGTTCTTCACGGTCAAGCTTCCGTTACTGGTGGTAAGGTCTCTTGGAGAAGACGCCATCATCTGGTGAAACAGCTTAATCCCCGACTTGATTTGCGGATCGTCGATTGTCTTGCAGATGGCCATTTGTATGAAGTTTTTTTACGGGTAGAGCAAGGGCATGCATCAGAGGATGACCTGATATCCGTTGCGGACTATTGGCATCTGCCTCTTACTTGGCAGCGCCAGCTAGAGGAAGCAAAAATCAATGCGCCATTGGATACGCCGATAGAACGATTGAGTGGTGGTCAGAGAGCCAAGTTAAGCCTTGCCTATGCATTTTCTCTCTCAAGTGACTACTTACTGCTAGATGAGCCTAGCAATCATCTTGATCAGAGTGGGCGGGAGTGGCTGCAAGAGAAAATCTTAAATCATGCAGGAGGGGCACTGGTCGCCAGTCATGATGTAGAGCTGCTGGAAAATGTCCGACAAATAATAGAGATTTATCAGCGAGGATTGAAAACCTATGGCGGCGCATACAGTGCGTATATGCAACAAAAAGAATCAGAGCAAGCAGCCCTGCTCCAAAGGGCAGAGGATAATCGAAAAGAGTTCAACCAACTAAATAATGTCAGGCAGAAAAGTCTGCATAATTTCGCTACTAGACAACGGCAGGGAAAAGGCAAGCGGAACTCTCAAAGTAAGAGTCTTATGGACTCACAAAAAGATCGCGCAGGGAAAGGTCTTGGAAAATTAAAGCGAAAGTTAGAGCAGCGCCAGTTACAGTTAGAGAAAAAAAGAGAGGAAATAAGTAAAATAACAGTAATTGAGTCACAGAGACTAAGACCGCAAAAGCTATCCCTCACTAAGTGTGATTCTCGCAAGTCAATACAATTACATCTTGAAAATTTGCAGCTCCCATATGGTTCTCATGATAAGCCTATATCTTTAACAGTCCGCAAGGGGGAACGTTGGAGGATAGCGGGTGGCAATGGTAGTGGAAAATCCACTCTGCTAAAGGTCATAGCTGGTCAGCTAAAAGCTCTAAGTGGCGTCTGCCAAACTCGTGGAAGTTTGTGTTATTTAGACCAGGGCTTCAGTTTTCTCAATAAAGAGTTATCCGCCTTAGAGAATCTTTTCTATCTTCACCCCGGTAGAAAAGAATCTGAATGGCGTACCATGCTAGGTAGTTTGCGGCTAAGGGGAGATACGCCGCTGCTGCCTCTCAGGCTCCTAAGTGGAGGGGAGCAACTAAAAGTGGCATTACTTGCCGTTACACGGGGCACCATTGCCACAGACTTGATACTGCTAGACGAGCCAGATAATCACTTGGATCTGGATTCCCGCCAGCTATTAGTAAATGCCATTATGGATTTTTCTGGTGCTGTCTTATTGGTCTCACATGATCTGAGTTTTATTAATGCTATAGGTGTAGATAGTCAGCTCAATTTGGATTGAAGAATCTTTATCGTTTGGTAGGTAAGGGGTGTTTGTAGGTAGTGTGTCACAGGTGGCAATCTATATAGTTGATCATGATAATAGCTAGGTTACTTTGTATTTTTTATCAATAATCTCTGGACATTTGCTATTATCGAGAGGCTTTGGGGTGGGTTTTCACCATAATTCCAAGTCTTGGATTGGCTAATCTTTCGGGGGGTACAGGGGGCTTAGCCTGGTTAGCTCTCTGTAAGATCTACAACACATCTGTTGTTCAACCCTATGAAGCCTTAGTTTAAATTGGGTTTAGCTGGAAGTGGGATATCTATAGTTTATCCTTGTCCTCTCTTGTCTCTTATTATCCTCCCAATATCCTTTTCCATTTCTTCATATTCTGAAACTTTCCATGGTTCCTGTATGGCCTGACCTATCCATTCCTTTAAATTTGGTAAAGCCAATATCTTGTTGAAATATTGGTTTGTCTCTGTGCTAACTGAT
Source organism: Microbulbifer variabilis (assembly GCF_023716485.1). Classification (NCBI taxonomy): domain Bacteria; kingdom Pseudomonadati; phylum Pseudomonadota; class Gammaproteobacteria; order Cellvibrionales; family Microbulbiferaceae; genus Microbulbifer; species Microbulbifer variabilis. Next base: position 3,000,625 of record NZ_CP092418.1, on the reverse strand, counting down.
AAATTGTAGTTATTTATTTTAATGATTGTTGGAGAGTAGAATGCATCTGCGGCGGTAAACTTTTCGCCGGCAAGGAAAGGGCCACCAAAATTTCCAAGTCCTTCCTGCACCAGATCATCAATTCGGGTGACCGCTTTACTAAGATTATCTGGTATTACTGGGGTGTTAACTTCTGTCGCGCAGCTTAGCGATTTGCTATTGAAGAATTCAAAGTCTGAGTGCATTTCTGCTGAAATACTGCGCGCCCAAGCTCTGGCAGACCTATTCATTGGCCAGATGAGAGAGATTTTTTCGGCTAGATACTCTGTAATTGAAAGAGAATCCCAGATTAAGAGATTGTTATCTTTCAGGCAAGGTAGTTTTCCGCTAGGTGAGAAACTGGAAAATTTTTTCCAACTATCCCCACCCTCAAAAGTGATCATTTTTTCCTCGAACGGTATACACATCTCCTTCATTAAGAGCCAAACTCTTAAAGACCATGAAGAGTAGTTTTTATTGGCAATAAATAGCTGGTACATGATGGTTTGATTAATTTAATTAAGGTGTAGTACTGGAGGTAAGTATATTGTGTTGGTTGAATATCTCGATTAATGAAATATTGCTATAGCTACTACCTACCCTTATAAGAATTAAGATCTCCTAAAAGGTGTTATTTAAAAGTCAGCCAAGGGTCATTAAAAACTGTCATTTTAACTCGGTGACTAATTGGTCGCAGTCTTGGATTGCTTCAACCTTTGAGCTCTGCCACGTTTGTTTGGCGGTACATCCCTCTTTTTCATTACACTGGTGTTTAACAATTTTATTGGAGATAAACCCAGTGAGCCTATATACATCCGCGTCGGGTATGGTTGTATCGCCTATGGATAATCTACCTATGGAAAGTGAGCGGGTGTATAGGTGGGGTTTTATTGGTTGTGGGAAAATTGCAAACGACTTTGCCTTGGTGCTGAATTTTCTTGAGTCAGCCCAAGTCTATGCAGTTGCGGCAAGGGATATTGGCCGTGCGCAGGCATTTGCAATATTGCATGGGGCTAAAAGATATTATGGGAATTATGCAAACTTGGTGAGTGACCCTCTTGTAGATATAGTCTATATCGCAACCACAACAGAGTCTCATGCTGAACATGCCATTTTGGCTCTAAATGCAGGAAAACATGTCTTTATTGAAAAGCCAGTCGCTCTTTCTGTAGAAGATATCGTTAAAATAAAAGTTCTGTCCAGGGAAAAAGGCCTGTTTTGTAGTGAGGCTATGTGGATGCGTTTCTTTCCAGCAATTGAATACTCACGAAAAATAGTTGAAAGTGGTGATATCGGAGAGGTCCAGCAAGTTAGAGCAGATTTAAGTTTTGACCTAAAGCGTGATGAAGGATTAAATTCGCCAACCTGGAAAACAGGAGGCAGCTTCGATGCTGGGGTTTACCCTATTCATCAAGCTTTAATATTTGGTGGAAGTAATATTAAAGAAGCTGACTGTGCTGGAGTAATTGATGGCTATGGTTTTGGGCAAGTGGCCGCAGGCGCAATGCATATCCATTTTGAAGGGTCATCAACAGCAATAGCAACCTGGAGCATTTTATATGAAGGTGCGGAGGAGATGGATATATATGGGTCGAAAGGTCGGATTAGAGTGCAAGCCCCCGCGCATAGTCCAACATGTCTTTCATTAATTAAGTACGGTGGAAGCCGCCGTAATCCAAAAAATGTTGTTGAAACACAGGTTTTCCATCTCCCTAGTATTCAGGGGGAATTTAACTTTCCAAGTTCAGAGGGGCTCATTTATGAGGCTGCAGCGGTACAACGCTGTATTTCTGCAGGACGCACTGAATGCCCTCAAGCTCCTATGGATGAATCATTATTGGCTATTCAGTTATTATCCGAGTGCGATCGTATCATCAAAAGTAGGGAGAACTAGATTCTTACTGCACTCAAATTTGTGATGATCAGGTGAGCTTTTTCTGAAAAGAAATCAGTGGTAATGCTTACTCTATTGAATTTGTTCGGATCAGTTTGTCAGAATTTATAAATGACAATGCCCACCAAAGAGTGGGCAAAGCCAGTTCCAATCCTGTGAGGGCTTGGGAAAACTTAAATCTTACCTACCAGGTCGAGAGACGGGGCTAAGGTTTCCTCGCCTTCCTTCCACTTGGCCGGGCATACCTCACCGGGGTGTTCGGCCACGTACTGGGCGGCCTTGATTTTACGTAGCAGTTCGTTGGCGTCGCGGCCAATACCACCTGCAGTGATCTCAACGATCTGAATACGGCCTTCCGGGTCAATTACAAAGGTGCCGCGGTCTGCGATACCTTCTTCCTCAATCATTACGCTGAAGTTGCGGGTGATAGTGCCGGTGGGATCACCAATCATCGGGTACTGGATCTTACCGATGGTTTCAGAGGAATCGTGCCACGCTTTATGGGTGAAGTGGGTATCGGTGGATACGGAGTAAATCTCCACTCCCAACTTCTTGAACTCTTCATAGTTGTCGGCCAGATCGCCCAGCTCGGTGGGGCAAACAAAGGTGAAGTCGGCGGGGTAAAAGAAGAATACCGCCCACTTGCCTTTGACATCGGCATCGCTGACGTCGTGAAACTCGCCATTTTGGTAGGCTTTGGCGTTGAAGGGTTTAAGTTCGGATTCGATGTAACGGGACATGGGTAACTCCTTAAGTGAATACCGCGTTGTGTCAGTAATTTCTCTGGGCTTAATACTATTGGTGGTTTAATTTTGATAAAAATTAACAATTTAAATGTGTCAGATAGCTTGTCGCTATCTTGCTGCCCTGGGGCTTGACCGGCTTGGTTGTTAGATTGTGGATGGAGACGACATCAGAGATACTCCAAAGACTTACAGCGGGCGCTGAACAGCGCCGCAATGGATATTTGGCCGCAGGACAGTGGTATGCGATTGATACGCTTATTGAAATATGACTTGGCGCGTGAAGCCGAGGATTGGGTGGATGACGGGGTGATCAGCGAGGCACAGGCAGAGTTAATCTGTGCCCGCTACCAGGTGGATTATCGCAGTGCCCGGCAGCGCTCACTGGGTTACAACGTGTTAGTGGGGCTCGCTTATCTATTTATCGCGCTTGCACTGATCACCCTGATTGGCGCCAACTGGGAAGAAATCCCCCGCGCGTTGCGTATGGGCGGTTTGATTGCGCTCACGCTGGTCACTCAGTGGGTTGCCTTGCGAGCTTATTGCACAGGGGACCGCCGTGCCGGCGAAGGGCTCTTTCTGCTGGGGAACTTCTTTTTTGGTGCCGCGATAATTCTGATCGCACAAATCTACCATCTGGGTGAGCATATGCCCGATGGAATCTTCTGGTGGGCACTGGGCTGTCTGCCATTTGCCTTGATTACCCGCAGCCCTTGGCTGGCCATTCAGGCTAATGTGCTGGCACTGCTGTGGTTCTTTTTACAGGTGAGCATGGGCTATTACCCGGCGCTCTTCCCGCTCTTTATAGCGCAATCTCTCTATGTACTTTTACGCGGGCGAGCGAGCACCATTCTTATGCTGCTGCTTGTGGTGAGCATCGGCTTCTGGATCGAATTCTCGCTATCGGAATTCTGGCGTGGCGAGCAGCTGGGCGCAGGGCTGGAATTTTATTCAGAGAATCTGGCGGTGGCGGTCTCCCTTTTTATTCTGCTGTATACCTTTAGTCATTGGCTGGCGCTGAGGGCTTCGCCGGTGGCCAAGGACTACGCTGCGGTGATCTCGGTGTGGTGTCTGCGTTTTGCCCTGGCCAGCCTGTTGGTATTCAGCTTCGAACAGCCTTGGGAGGCGTTGATCGAGGCCGATTGGCAACACCGGTTGTCTATGTGGCTGGTGGTGGCCGTGATGGCCACTGTTACTCTGCTGTTGGCACTGCCGGCCAGGCGTTTGATATCGAGTGGTTTGCTCTATGTGTTCTTTATTGGTGCCCTCATCACTGTCAGCAGCAGTGATAACCAAGACTTGGCGATGTATTTGCAAGTGGCTACCAATTTCGCCCTTATTGGCTGTGGTAGCTGGTTAATTTACCGGGGTATTCACGATGGTATTTCCCATTATTTCTTCCTTGGGGTGATGTCGATACTGATCACTGCATTGCTGCGTTATATCGATCTGATCGGTGATTACCTGGGGGCTTCGCTGATCTTTATTTTATTTGCGGGCCTGTTATTGGGCGCCGCCAAGTACTGGAAGTACCACCAGGGCAGGGAGGGAGCACAATGAAAAAGGGACTGACTTTTGCCTTGGGTATGGCGATAGCTGCACAGTTTTTGATTCTGGTAGGCATGTATGTAAAGGCACAGGTGCCGCTTTGGACTGGAGAGCCAATCCGGGTAAAAACGATACCGGTAGACCCCCGCTCCCTGTTTCGCGGCAACTATGCGCGCTTGAATTACGACTTTTCCCGTATTGCCAAGTCAGCCTTAACGGGAGAGCGCCCTATACGAGAGGGGGAGGTGGTGTATGTCTCCTTGAAAAAATCCCCCTCAGGACTTTATGAATTTTCTGCGGCGAGCCTGGAAAAACCGATCGAGGGGATATTTATTAAGGGGCGGATTGCCGGTGCTAATCCCTGGAGTACAGAGCAATTTTACCGCATCAAGTACGGTATAGAGGCCTACTTTGCCCCCAAAGAAAAGGCCCTGCAGTTGGAGCGGGAATTACGCGATGGTGGGATTGCCGAGCTTATGGTAGCGCCCAGTGGTCAGGTGAGCCTCAAGAGTGTAATAGGGGGTGGCTGAGTCACTCACTTTAAGCTCTGGAGTTGTAACGCGAGGCTGTATTGGGCCAAGAGTCGAGGGAAAAAAACAGCTCTAATGAATGGAGTCAGAATCTATGTCACAGGAAAAAAAGCGCCAGATAAATATCTTCAGCACCATGATGTGGGTGCAGGGGGCTTGCCTGTTGTTGGCAGTGATCGGACTTTGGTTTTCCGATGTGACGCTATCACCAGCAAGAGGCGACCCGTGGAGTTCTATTGCCTGGGGAGTCTTGGGCGCACTGTTTAGCTTTGCTGTGGTTGTGGCATTGACCCGCGCTCATCATCGCGTGGGGCGTACTCTGCGTTGGTACTGTGCCCAGCTGGCGCCAATTTTCTGCAAAATGCCGTTGGCCCAGGTGGTACTGTTGTCTCTCGCCGCAGGTGTTTGTGAGGAGTTGTTATTTCGTGGCTTTCTGCAAACCTGGCTGTCGCAACTGAGCTCCCCGCTGCTGGGGTTACTCGGAGCTTCTTTCGTTTTTGCCCTTCTTCACTGGGCTTCGCTGATCTATGTGCTGCTAATTTTCGCATTTGGCCTAATCCTTGGTTTTGTCTACCAAGCCAGCGGCAGCCTATTGGGGGTGGTTGTCTGGCATGCCCTCTACGATTTTTTTGCCCTGGCCACACTTGCCTATTACCCGAAAGTACTGGGTGCGGATCGGTGGCTGGCCAAGTAACAAGCGCATTTCAGTGGTTGAGTGTGTCAGCCTTACAGCAGGGTATGCGCTAGTAGTAGGGTTAGTAGGGCGGTCATGGTAAAGCCGATCAGCGCTAGCAAGCCATCGTGAGCCACCAAGGCCAGCCCAAAAATAGTGAGGGCGAAGCCGGCTGTAGTGGCCGAAAAGGGCACCAGTTCCATCAGCGGCATTGTCAGGGCGATAAGTGAGCAAGTAGTGGCAATAGCATAGGTACCACTGCGCTTTACCAGAAAATGCAGGCGTGGCTGCATCCAGTGATCGGCAAACTCTGCCGGTCGCCTCAACCAGTGCAATGCTCGGGTGAGCTTCTTCTTGGAAATCGAACGGTTTAATAGCCACTGGGGCAGCCACACATGTTTGCGCCCCAGTAGCAGCTGAATGGCCACTAGTAGGAGTAATGCTGCCATGGAGGTAGATATGCCGGGCACGCCGCTTAGGGGAGAAAATAGAATCAATCCCACCACCAGCAGAAAGGGCGCATAAGAACCGAGCCCTACGGCATCTATTACCAACTCTAGGGAGACCCGTTCAGTATGCCGGCAGCTGGCTTCTATGTGTTCCAGCAGCTGGCATAGGCCGGTAAATTCCTGGGGCATAGGCTTAGGCTTCAATGCCCATTACTGATTGATCGGACAAGAACGGTGAGTCGGGATCTTCCATCCGGGATCTTCCATCTGGGATCTTCCATACTGGCGCTTATGCCGGTGATAGGCTACGTAGATAAGCAGCAGGGAGGGGGCTAAAGACAGGAGCAGCCTAGATAAATAGTGCACAAACAACAGCATGGCGTTCACCGCAAAGGGAATCCTATAGAGATAGTCTGTGCCGCCAAAGCCTCAAGCGCCAGCCCAAAAAGGCGCTAGTTGGAAAACAATTCATCCAGAGTGAAGGTTTCTTGGCCTTTGCCCTCTTTAAGACTCTCTCTCACCATCTTTGCCGCTACCTGAGCCCCCTCAATTGGGCGAAAACGCTGTAGTCCGGGGAGTCGGCAGATCCAGGGTAATAATATGGCGCCAATTTTCTCTGCTGGACGGGAATCGCCCCGCTCACCTAAAAGTAGGGAAGGGCGAAAGATACTGGTTCGGGCAAAGGACAAAGATAAAATTTCCTGTTCAAGTTCCCCCTTCATTTGCAAGTAGGCATTGCCACTTTTGGTATTGGCACCGCTAGAGGATACCAGCAGGTAATGCGACACCCCATTATCCGCAGCAAGCTTTGCCGCCTGGTATTGATACTCCACATCCACCTTATGTTGTTGCTCCAGGCTGCCTGCTTGTTTTTTGGTAGTGCCAAGGCAGGAAAAAAGCAAGTCACCACGGAATAAGTCTGCATAGTCCGTCAGATGTTCAAAGTCCACAATTTCATTGCGTACCTTGGGGTGGCGAATAGGGGCATTTCGGCGGGTAAGAGTGATTATCTCATCGATAGCGGATTCCTTTGCCAACAGTTCAACCAGTTCACTACCAATCAGTCCCGTTGCACCGATAATAATTGCCTTCATTATAAAAATTTCCGATTCATACATTTGCCAATTAGCTGATGATCCACTATTTAGGGGTGGTGTTGTCAAGTGTATTGGTCCCTTTCCCCGCTGTAAATTTTCCGACTATTTTTTTAAATAAATGGGCGATTTATTTAAAAAAATAATTCCAAAAATAAATGTAGAAATGTTTGCTTATTACATATTAATCTCCTTCGTAATTGTTAGTGAAGGTATCAACCCTTTTAGGGAGTCGGATTGAACAATGCTATTTGATTACTCGAAACAGAAGTTGCCTATTCGTGAAGGTCTACGTGAGGCAAATTTAAAAGCCTGGCAGTTTATTGGGGAGACCGGTAATTGGTGGTCTGCCCAGCAGCACCTTGCCATTGCCAGAGAGGTGCGTGCAGCACATGAATGTGCATTTTGCCGAGAGCGGAAGAAAGCGCTTTCACCTTATCAGGTGGAGGGGCGGCATGAATCTAATTCGGAACTTTCCGAAGTTATTGTCGATACAGTTCACCGTATAGTGACAGACTCCTCCCGTTTAAGTGACGAGTGGTTTAAAAGACTAATACCCTCAGAAATCTCCAAGGGACAGTATGTGGAGTTGGTCGCTGTAGTTGTATTTGTCATGAATGTGGATACCTTCCATCGGGCACTGGGTTTACCTTTGGAGGCATTGCCAGAAATTCAAACTTTAGTGAATGAATCGCCATCGCAATATATTCCCGGAGGCTTGGAAGAGGGCGCAGCCTGGGTGCCAATGATCGGCAAGAGCCAGTGTGCAGAGGAGGAGCAAGATTTATATAGGGATGTCCCCAAGCCCACTAATGTGCTTAGAGCTTTGAGTTTGGTACCAGAGGCGGTGCGTTGTCAGCGCTATATGGAGAATCGTTATTACTTTTTACCCTCTGAAGTCATGCAGGTAGGTGAGAGTCACGATCGTGCACTATCTCGTATAGAAATTGAGTTAGTCGCTACCAGGGTGTCGATGAATAATGAGTGCTTCTATTGTTCGGCGTCTCACGCAATGTTGTTACAAGTAAGCGGAGAGGTGCAGGGTAAGCAGCAAAATATCACCGACTTGCTCTCTTCGGAAAGAGCGGCAGCTAGTGAAAATAATGGACCTGGTAATGGGGGAATTTCCGGGGAGTATGCGGAGCTTATTGGCTTTGTGGACGCTGCTATGGGGGATGATAATCAGCAACTTGTCCTCGCCAGGGAGAAGTTATCCAAGGAGCATGGTGATTCTGCACTGGTGGATACGGCCGCGCTAATAGGCAGTTTCCAGCGTATGAATCGTATTGCCAGCGCCACAGGAATAGAGCTAGATCAAGAAGTGGATCTGTTAAGTCAGCAGGTACAAAGTCAACTGGCGCTGGATACATATGCCCAGGCAAGTGAGACGACGGCCGGGGGTAAGGCATTGGGGTGGCTGTTTGCCAAGGTTCGCCCGATTTTGTTTAAAATGGTGGGGAAAAGAGCCAGGGATAGGGCTTAAGTAGCAAGCTACTCTCCCTTTGGAATAGTGAGCCAGATTCAATTGATAAAATGCCTATGGTGGGCTAGAAAAGCCCATATGCCAATGAGGATGAAGCGTCTACCGTTATAATCGTTATCGGTATAGTGTGGATCTTGATGGGCCCGTTTCTATAGTGGCTTCAAAGGTCCTCTCAAGGTTTGAAGCAGTAAATATAGAGCAAGGTGCACGACGGAGAAATTGGGTGTAGTCATTCCTGGCAAAACTTTCTGGTCAATCTTGGTACAATATTTAATGAACCAACAGATACAGTACATTTACCCAAAAGTACTTCACTGGGCTGATGGCTGCCCTGCATCTCCTGCTTGCGCATAGGCATACGGTCTATGCGCTGAAAAATTTCTACAGGGGAAAAGGTAACTGTACGATATTTTTCTCTGCCATCCTTGCCAATTAGCACAACTTGCTCACTATTTCCCTTGAAATATTCATCGCGAATATTTTTACCAAAATCCCCGGTAATTTTTCCTGCATAATTCGTTTCAATTTTGTCACCTGAAAATAAAAACCAGAGAAGTTGCCTCTCAGCAAATTGTGGCCCCAGCTTGAGCAGTGACTCTAGGGTTTCAGGGGGCTTTGGTGGGTTTGCTAGCAGTAAAATACGATTTTTCCATTGAAAATCTTTGAGGTTACTTATAGCTGTTTCTTCAGCGGCAAGCTGTAAGGATTGAATAAGTAATAGCAAGAAAAATAGTGTACGCATTATCACAACTCTGCTATTTAGATTGCTAAATACATTGGAGTTTAGCTGAGTAAACTCAACTAAGCTTAAGTAGTACCCTTTGTGGCACTCCAAAAGAAACGGTTTTGGGTGACCCTTTCAAGCTTACCGGTTTTTGTAATCAGGTTTTAGGATAAAAAATCGAATCTGCGATAGATTAGCGTATTGCATGGTGTGGTCGAACTCCCCTGGCCTAACAATCAAATTGGAGTTTCTGAAGCTGGTACCATTTATGGCACATATGCAGGAGCCTACCCAGCAGTCAAACCGTTTAGGCCTATTAGCCATTTATGTTGCCCTATTTATCATTGCCATTGATATCAGTGCATTCTCCCCGGCGATTCCCGCCATAGAAAGGGAGATGAATATGAATATTACCACTTCACAGTGGGTAATTAATGGCTATGGGCTGGTTTTTGGGGTAATGGTTGTTACCGGTGGCCGTATTGCCGACATTATTGGGCGGCGCCGTACCTTCATCATTGGTGCGTGTATATTCCTTATCTTTTCCCTACTCGGAGGGCTAGCTGTAAATGTTCCAATGCTGTTGGCTGCCAGGGCTGCAATGGGTATTGGGGCCGCCTTAATGTGGCCATCAATTCTGGGGATGGCTTACAACCTTATGCCAGAAGAACGCGCAGGGGAAACCGGCGGATTAATTATGGCCATCTGCGGTCTTGCCAATACTTTGGGGCCAGTAGTGGGGGGAGTGTTGGCAGATCTACTGAGTTGGCGCTGGCTATTCTTTTTCAACTTGCCCATCGCTACTGCGGCGGTCTATATGTGCTGGAAATATATCCCGATAGATATACCTTATGACCCAAACGAAAAAATTGACTATTTGGGGGTTTTGACCCTTACGGGTTCTTTGTTAAGTTTTCTCTTGGCCTTAAATTTCGCTTCTGAAAATGGCTTTATGAATCCCTTGGTAGTGGGGTTATTAACCTCCTTTCTTCTGTTTACGGTTGCTTTTGTACTGATTGAAACAAAAGAGCGAGATTTCGCCCTGATACCTCAGGATATCATTAAGAATAAGCGATTCTTTGCCGCAGGAGCTGTTACCCTTTTTACCTCCGTAACTTTTTTTTCCGTGATCTTGTATTTGCCACAATACTTAACCAATGTGCGGGGTTTCTCTACTATTCAGTCCGGCTTGTCCCTGGTACCCATGATGGTCGCTTTTGGCATGATGTCCTTTATTGCAGGTAAATTATATTTGCGTACCGGAGGGAAAATATTGGTATGTGTTGGAATTTTGGGCATGAGCCTGGGGATGTTTTACTTGTCCAGGCTGGGAGAAGGGTATAACTACATCTTAGGGCTGATTATATTAGGCGCTGGCCTGGGGCTGTTTAACCCCTCGACAACCACAATGGTTATTGCGGTTGTAAATCCCAACCGCGCTAGTTTAGCAAGTGCTATTATTTATATGCTCAAAATTACCGGTGGAGCGGTAGGGCTTGGTGTAAATGCGGCCATATTGGGTTTCTCTCCAGATATCACATCGGGTATTAGCTTGGCATTTGAGGTAAACGCTTGTTTTGCTTTTGTGGGCTTTGTTGTTGCTTTCATGTTTATGAGCGCTCCTAGAATTCCAGAGCGGGAAGGCGGGTAGTCACTGAAGTGCAAGACCATGTGATGAAAGTGAAGGAAGCTGCGAATCTATCCGAATGGATTGCAGAATTGCTGAGGGATTTATAGGGGTGAGTCAGCTACAGATTTCCAGAGGGCAGGTTTATGGCTTATTTGCTGCCGCTCTGGCCTTATTTATGATCGCGATTGATATGAGCGCCTTCTCCCCTGCATTGCCAGCTATACAGCGTGAGTTTGGATTTGATATCACCACTTCGCAATGGGTGATTAATGGTTATGTACTTGTCTTTGGTATTTTGGTGGTCACTGGCGGTCGCATAGCGGATATCTATGGCAGAAAACGTGCATTTATGGTGGGAACGGCCATTTTTGCTCTCTGTTCATTAATTGGTGGCCTCGCTATTGATATGGCCATGTTACTGGTAGTCCGCTGTCTGATGGGGATAGGTGCAGCGTTAATGTGGCCCTCTATTATAGGTATGACCTATAGCCTGGTTCCCAAAGAGTATGCTGGGCAGGTTGGTGGGGGCTTGATGGCAGTATTGGGGGTGGCAAATATTGTTGGGCCTGTGGCTGGAGGGGTGTTGGCTGAATATTTAAGTTGGAGGTGGATTTTTTTTATAAATATTCCTCTTGCGATTACCATAATTTGTTTTTGCTGGAAGTCAGTTCCAGATGATGTTCCCAAAATTTCACGAGAGAAGATAGACTACCTGGGAGTTTTGACGTTGAGCATTTCTCTGTTCAGCCTTTTGATTTCTTTGAATTTGGCTGCCGAAATTGGTTTCAGGGATCTATTGGTGATCTATCTGATAATGCTATTCTTAGTGTTCATCTGCTTGTTTATTATTGTGGAAAAGCGCAATCAAGAGATTGCATTAATTCCTGCTGATATTGTCTCTAATAAAACATTTTCCCTGGTAAGTTTGGTTACTCTTTTATCGGCAGTGATGTTTTTTGCCGTTATTTTGTTTTTGCCCCAGTTTTTAATTGAATATCGGGGGTTTACGGCAGTTCAGTCTGGTGTGGGAATGATCCCCATTATGGCAACCTTTGCACTGACCTCCTATCTATCGGGTGTTCTGCATAAACAGCTGGGGGCTAAATTGTTGATATGTGGGGGACTTGTCTGCAAAGGCGCTGGAATATTTTCACTATCTTATCTGAACAAAGAAACAGAATATCTTGAGCTTATACCCGGATTGATTATTTTGGGGATTGGTATTGGCTTGTTCAATCCGGCAGTGACTACCGCTGCGATATCAGTTGTAGATTCTGCGCGCTCAAGCTTGGCGAGTGCGATTCTTTATATGTTCAAGATTGCAGGAGGTGCCTTGGGCTTGGGAATCAATGCGGCTATTGTAGGTTTTGCGCCAGATGTGGTGAGTGGTATTGGTTGGGCCTATACGGTAAATGCTTATTTTGCTCTTAGTGCGTTTGTGATTGCTGTTTTCTTTCTTCCCGGGCAGTTACCAAAAGCCTTCTCGAGACGGCAGTAATAATGAAACTTAATCGTTTTAAAAGATCCTGTGTTGGGTTTGTAAATGTGCTCAGGAGCATGGTTTGATAATGTGTTGAGTTCGATTTGAGATCTAGTGCGCAGGAGGTTTCAATTAATGCCCGCGCTAAATTCTACTCTAGGAAAGGAGCAATATTTAGGGCTCGCGGCCTTGTCAGTGGCTGTGTTCCTTGTGGCAAATGACTTTACGGCTTTTGCTCCTGCATTACCTGCTATTGAAAGTGAATTTAATGTAGACATTACCACTTCCCAGTGGATTATTAATGGCTATGCGCTGGTCTTTGGGGTGCTGATCATTACTGGTGGCCGGCTTGCTGATCTCTACGGTAGAAGAGGTGTATTTTTTTGCGGTACCCTGATTTTTATATTTTTCTCCATTTTAGGCGGATTGGCAGTTAATGCTAATATGCTGTTGATTTCCCGAGCTTTGATGGCAGTTGGGGCAGCGTTGATGTGGCCATCAATTCTGGGGATGACCTATAACTTGATGCCCGATGACCGCTCTGGCCAGGCTGGCGGGCTGATTATGGCAGTTTGCGCTTTTGCTAATGCCGTAGGCCCAGTACTGGGAGGAATACTGGCGGACCTTTTAAGCTGGCGGTGGATTTTTTTAATCAATATCCCTATAGCATCAATCGCACTATTTGTCTGCTGGAAAGTAGTTCCGTTTACACCACCAGAGCAGACAGAAGAGAAAATTGATTATCCAGGTGTAGCAACACTTTCTATTTCACTATTTGGACTATTGTTTGCGTTGGATATTTCTGGGCAGATTGGCTTCAAGCATCCATTGGTTATTGTTTTGTTGACGATATTTTTAGTTTTTATATGTTTATTTTCCGTTATTGAATGTCGCATAGGGCGTACTGCATTGGTTCCAGGTGATGTTATCGGCAATAAAAAATTTCTTTCAGTAAGTGTTGTTACCCTGTTAGTCGCTGTTTTATATTTTTCAGCCTTACTTTATATTCCGCAGTTTTTGACAAAAACACAGGGGTATAGTGCGATGCAATCTGGTATGTCATTGATTCCATTGATGGTTGTTTCGGGAATCTTTGCTTATATATCAGGGCGTTTTTATGAGCTGATTGGGCCAAGGTGGTTGGCTGGGGCAGGCACACTCTGTATGTGCGTAGGAATGTTTATGTTGTCTCATCTAAGCGACAATACCGGATTCATTAGCCTTTTGCCGGGTATGATGATGTTGGGTACAGGCATTGGCCTCTTTAACCCTGCAGTTACCACTGCTGCAATCACTGCTGTATCACCAAGTCGAGCCAGTTTGGCCGGAGCCGTAATATATATGTTTAAAATTGCTGGAGGTGCCATTGGTCTTGGGATGAATGCGACTATTGTGGCTTTATCACCAGATATCTCTTCAGGTATTGACCGGGCGTTTACGGTTAATGCTTATCTTGCACTTGCAGGGTTGGTTGCTTGTCTATTTTTTGTTGGTGCTAGCCAGAAGAAAGAGGTATCTGGTTAGTATTCCTTTTGAGAATATCTATAAGTAAATAGCTCTTCAAAAGAGTGATGATTTTAGGGGTGACGGAGGGCACTTTATAGTAACTATCATAGTTTTCAAGCTTCTATCCGCTCTTAATTACTAAAATAGCAGAGTTGAATTATTTATAAGTTTCTATTTTTCGAAAATAAATATGGTCGCTATAAGTTTTTCCGCCAATCATATGAGCTTCTGGGATGATCATATCAAGATGAAAGCCGCACTTTCCGAGCACTCGCTCTGAAGCAATGTTGCCTTCTGTTACCACTGCCTTATAGTGCGCAATACCATGCTCTAAATATGCCCATTCCATTAAGCCGCTAAGCGATTCGGTACCATAACTTTTTCCATGGAATTCTGGTAACAGTAAATAGCCAACTTCAGCTATGCCATCCTCCAAATGAAACCCAGTTACACCCATTTTCTGGCCGGAGAGCTTATCTATAATAACCATACACAACCAAGTATTAGAGTTTGCTTCCCAGGGGGTAAGTCTTGATTCAAACTTAGACTTTAATACTGTTTCATCTGGCGTATCGAAACATAACTGGATTACTTGAGGGTTAGTATGCAGACTTACAAAAAGTGACCAATCACCCTCGGTGATTAGTGACATGGTTAAGCGCTGGGTACTGACTTTCATTGTCTGCTCAAGATTCCATTAGTTCATTAATTTTGATGATATTTCAGGTTTGTTTAAAAGTTGATCTACACCTTTGAGTGGGAATGAATCTGCGAAGTAAGTTTGAAATAAATTCAACTTCGCAGATATCTAAAGATTAAGAGGTTATTAAAGTTTTTGCTCTTCAATGGTGGAATTCATTATGGCTACACATGCACTCCCTGGCCCAGCGCAGGGACCTTTCAAAATGTATGTGGCGCGCTTATTACAGCCGGAAGCGCCGTATGTACGCCGGTCAAGTTGATGGATCGTCATTGATTTAGCATCACAGTTTAAGTCAAAGGGTGCTCTTTTTGTGACAGTTTCCTCCATGAGGGAGGTGCAACCACTTAGTGAAGCAATCAAAATGCTTGACCACATTAATTTACGTCCCACGGGTAATCCTTTTCGATAAAATTGATGAAGTAGATAGGGAAACATACACAGGCCTAAGCTTGTGGAATGTTAATAGATTTATTAATACAAACTTGACTATGTTTCCTGTTGCTGAAAGTTAGATTTATTTCCCTTTAAGGTCTAGGTAACAATTATATTGTTAAAGCTATCCTTTGGGGAGTAGCCATTCTGGCTTTTGTCGTAAGTTAACGATCTCTTAGGGAGGGAAGATCGTCTTACCTTGATCGTTAGTACTAGTTAATCCTTTCATGATCACCCACCTGAAGGTGGTATGTTCGGCTTCCAAGCTGATTGCACCTTAAATCGCTTAATAAGATCCTGAATCTTGGGGCTCATACAGCTTGCGGATTCTATTTCCTGATATACCCTATCAGTTGCTCGTTTACCTGCGTCTAGAAGTATCTGCGCTGTTTGTTTTTCTGTTAGTTGGGGCCTTTTCTCTTTAAGGTATTGAGATGACATACGTGTTACCAGCTCATAATTTGCCAAGAATGAAGCTAGCTCTGGCTTTTTAGGTTGGTAACACTTACCAGCAGCGGCACTAGACAAGGTAAAGTGTTCATACATTTTAAGGATCTCAAGCGTACTCTGGTTGGAGCTTGAGCTAGATAAAAGTGCGATGGATAGAGTTATTATGATTTGCATAACATTTCAACATGTTCAATGGTCTGTACCTATTTTAACTTAGAAAGTCTATTTTTTTACACTGCTATAGTGATTGCTTTCACTATGAGGTGGCTTGTTTGGTTGGAAAATTGATTTGTTGGTTTTACCAGAAATACCAAGTAGCCATCGATATTCTCTCTATAGTATTTTTGGTCATCTTTGGGTTCACAATTAATACTGAGAGGGTAGGGAGCTGAAAAGCTCCTTTTTGTATTCCATCCATTTTTTCATGGATTCAGAATTTCTTATAAGTTCCTGCATTTTATGCATGGACTCTAGATACTTCGGTTCTTTTTGCTGATACATCTCTATGCCATGTTTCTTACTAAGATCCGCAATCTCTTCAAAGGAGTTTGCTTGAAATTCAACATCACAAGCGCCATCTAATTGCTTGCAGGTCATAGTTTTCATATCGAACTCCTTTTGTGAAAGGCAATTGATTTTTTGGCGTGCTAATTTTAGGACAGCTGTAGATTTTAAGAGGTAATGGTGGAGAGGTACAGATTGGGAGACTTGAGCGATAGATGGTATTGCTAAGCTTGCTGCAGCTCTTTGAGAGGGCTTTTGAGTGTACTTATGGGTATTAACGGGCCTCACAAAGGGCCGTGTGGCCACAGTTATTAGACTCAAAAATCTTATGCGTGCCTAGAAGCTGTTTCATAACTTCTTTAGCGTAATTAACATTCAGGCAATATAGAAAAAAGCTCTGTATGAAGATAAGTAGCGATCCCACCTGACAACTAAACGACGGTAGTTCCCTAGCCATGCAAAAGTTCGCTCAACTTTCCAACGTCGCATATATCTCCTAAGCTTTCTGCCATCTTGTTTCGAAGGTTTTCTTCTATTCCTACGGTGAGGGCAAATCAGGTCAATTTCACGGCGGGCCAAACTATGGCGTAGTGGATCAGAATCTGCAGCCTTGTCGTACACTAGTCGTCGAATTTTTGTATTTTCATAGGTAACATCGAGTAGTGGGTGTAATAAATTTACTTCTGCTGGTGAGGCCGAAGTAACGGTGCCTCCCAATGGAATACCTTCGCCATCGACCACCACCATCCACTTTGTACCCTTGCCTCGCTTAGTTTTTCCGACTTCTGCTCCCCTTTTTTTGCTGAAGCAAAGCTACCATCCGAAAAGACTTCTTTCCAATTAAGCAGGGATCTTTGATCGAGCTGTCCGAAAAATTTTCTCCAAGCCTCCAACCAAGCGCCTTGCTCTTCCCAAAACTGGAGCCTTCTCCAGCAAGTACTCGGCGAAGGGTAAGATGGGGGGAGATCCTTCCATCGTGCTCCTGAGCGCAAAATCCACAAGATACCTTCAAAACATGCACGGTTATCAATGGGTTTGGGACCTCCTTTTCCACGTTTTAGCTGGGGAAGGCAAGGCTCAATCAATTTCCACTGAGCGTCGGTTAATTCTGACTTAAATCTACTCACACTTACTGGTCTTATCATTCCATGAGGTCGCAAGAATAACTGATTTCAAGTTATGAAACAGCTTCTAACCATTACCTTAATAGTAATATCTTACGCTTGTTTGAATGCTCGTGGTAGGGACTAATTGTGCAAACCTCCTGAATTAGATACTGTGCATATGGGGCTGGCTGGAGAAAATAAAGAGTGGTGGTTCTTGTGTGCTAACTGGATAAAAATTTATGAATTTATTTTTTACTTTGCCTAGAAGCTGTTTCATAACTTATTTAACGTAATTAACATGCATGCAATATAGAAAAAAGCACGATAAGTGGACAAATATCGCTCCCATCTAACAACCAAACGGCGGTAATTTCCCAACCACGCAAAAGTCCGCTCAACTTTCCAACGGCGAGTATACCTTCTGAGCTTTCTACCATCCTGCCTTGAGGCTTTTTTCCTATTTATCCTGTGTGGACAGATAAGGTCGATTCCACGACTCAACAGACTATCTCTAAGAGGATCAGAGTCCGCCGCTTTATCATAAACTAAGCGATGAATCTTTGTATTTTTATACGTAACATCAAGCAATGGATGTAATAACTTTACTTCTGCTGGTGAGGCCGAAGTAATGGTGCCTCCCAGTGGAATACCTTCGCCATCGACCACCACCATCCACTTTGAACCCTTGCCCCGCTTGGTTTTCCCGACTTCGAAGCCCCCTTTTTTGCTGGTGCAAAGCTACCATCAGAAAAGACTTCCTCCCAGTTAAGCAAAGACTGTTGATCCAATAGCTCCAGGAATCTTCTCCATGCATGTAGCCAAGCTCCTTGCTCTTCCCAAAACTGAAGCCTTCTCCAACATGTACTCGGTGATGGATAGTGTGAAGGAAGATCTTTCCATCGCGCTCCAGAACGCAAAACCCACAGGATGCCTTCAAAACAAGCCCGATTATCAATGGGTTTTGGGCCTCCCTTTCCTCGTTTTAATTCAGGAAGACATGGTTCGATCAATTTCCATTGATCATTGGTTAACTCTGACTTGAATCGGCTCACTATTGCTGAACTTTTTTTCTATGTAATTGCGTGAGAATAACCGATTTCAAGTTATGAAACAGCCTCTAGAGATCTAGTCATCTAGTGACATAGGAATCATTAAAGCACAATCCATGTGGTGGTGAGGGATATAGGTATGGCTAGGAATGCTAACAATTCTACTAGCTATAAGTTATGCCTTGGTATTAAGAGGCTGTTGTTTTGCTTTATAACTCTAATACTTGTTGCGCAAGCGCTATATACATCTCCAAGCCAACAATATAGTTGCCGGAAGCAGTACAACAAACCATCCAGTCCATGCTGCAGGTTGATAGGGCTAATCAAGAAGGTAAGAACCATCATTGGTAGTACCTACTTTGCAGTATCAGTAAAAACCCTTCCCCATTATGAAATGCTTCATCTGTTTTTTTTGTGAACCACCAAGATATCAGATTTACTGTGCTCGATCGTGATAAGTAAACCGAAGAAAAGTGAGAGTACGTCGAGAAGATTAGTAAAAAGGTAATGAGTATTCATCGAAGTCCCTTTTCATTGTTATATTTTTTAGCTTAAATTTATAGCTTGGGCTGCCCCCATTGTTCATCTGTTTTAAGGTTTTAATGTATAAATGTGGGTTTCAAATGGACACTTCTGTGTCGGTTAATTTTGTGTAATTTATATGGTTAAACCCAAAAAATGACCTCCTACCATAAAGACGTAGTTTGTCGCCAGGTTTGAGATCCTCCCATGACTTTTTTGTCACGCCGCATATCTGATTGCTCATTAAGGAGTTGTACTCACTCAGAAGGATTCTACCTTTGCAATGCTTCTCTCGGTATCTAGATGATTTTCCTGAAACTGTCACATCTATGCTATCGTGAGTTGATATGAAAAAATGTAATGTTGCTGGTAATCCTCTTGCTATTGAAAGATAGATGGTAATTGGGATCCCCATAGTTAAAGCTATCCCCATCAAGAGAGGGCTTTTTTTCTGATCTTCGATAATTTCCCTTATTGTCGATTTTCTTCTGGGGAGAGAAATGAATAAGATTGTGAGTAGAACTATAGAGAGAGCGATGCTAGTAAAAGCAAGAAACCTAGCTTTTTCATCACTGATCAAAAGTTCACTCGAAGCTCCAATTGGGAGTAGGCAGGCTATGCCAATAGCTATACATGCATATATCTTGTGCTTAAGTGTTGCTCTTTTCTCGAGTGAGGAATCCATTGTTACCTTTTGTACGGCTGACTGATCATTTATTGAAGTCGCAATATATCATTTGATGTATGTGCTTCCCAGGCACTTACAACGATTTATAGTTCAGTTGGTTATTCTTTGGAGAGTAAATCTTTAAAGTGACAAAAACATAAAATTCAAGTCGTGATTAATAAGGTTAACTAAGGAGTGGTAAATTTTTCAGTAAAAATGGTAGCCTAGTCAGCTATATGGCACTTCTCAAAAGTTCATTTATTGGTATTCAGGTTGCTTATATTTGCTCGTTGGTTCTATCTAGGTGATGCTGCAAATGCTCACAAATAAAATCCACACATAGTTTAATTTTTGGTATTTGATATTTACTGCGCTCGTAAAGAAGAAAGATGCCAATATCACCTCCAGGGCTGACAGAGACTTTACCTTGGGTGGGAACCTGTACTAATTCTCCAGATTCCAGGTGTTCGCAAATACTCCATGAGGGTACACAGAACATACCGCGATGATTTAGTGCTGCAGCCAGTAAAGCTTTGCCATTATTGCTGATCAGGTGGGTGGATAGCTTTAGTGGCACCCAGTGATCATCATCGAAATAATGCCAGTCAATCAGTCCTCTGGGGCCGCGGTATTGGAGGGCGTGGGCAGATTCAATAGTCTGTTTGTTTAGCGGTATCTCTTTCCCTAGGGTGTTTAGGTACTCGGGTGTGGCGGTGAGTGAGAATTCGTTCTTGGATAGACGCTTAGCGATGACATGCTCATCGGGAGCGGAGCCTCCGCGAATGGCGATATCTACAGGATCTTTACCTAGCTGGGTAAGATCGTCGCTATAGTGCAGGTCAAAAACAATGTTTGGGTAACGTTGGATGAATTGTTCCAGTAGGGGGGTTAAGTGCTGTTCGCCGTAAGAAGGTAGGCAGCTGATACGGATCAACCCGCTGGGGGCTTCGAAGGTTTGGCTCACCAGCTCATCTGCCTGCTCCAGTTGGCGAATGGCTTCATTAATCATGGAGTAATAGAGCTTACCCAGTTCGGTAACTTCCACCTTGCGGGTGCTGCGCTGCAATAGCTCTACTCCCAGAGACTGCTCAAGGTCCCGCACACGCCGTGAAATAGAAGAGGCGGGAACATCGAATTCCTCAGCCACTGCAGTAAAACTACAGAGTTCTGCCACGCGCTTGAAGTAGCGTAATGCCCGGATTTTGTCCATAAAGCCCCTATTCTTGCTTGTTTACACGGCAACTTAGCATTCATTATTGTCAGAAAGACAAAAGACTTCCACTAAATGCTCTCTGTTTCTCCGTTGGGGCAGGGGGCACTATCGCTCTCATTCTTGAACTGATGACTAGAGAGATTAATGAAAGCACTCAAAATTACTCAGTATGGCGATATCGATAGCAGTCTGGCTTTCCAGGAGGCGAATGTACCCGAGCCAGGTGCGAGCGAGGTGTTGATCAAGATCAATGCCGCCAGCATCAACCCCATTGATCTAATGGTGATGCGCGGCGAGATGAAAGCGCTAAAGAAGCTCAACTTGCCGGTGGGAATTGGCCGGGATCTGAGTGGCGAGGTGGTCGCAGTGGGTAGTGGAGTCTCACAATATCAGCCCGGAGAGGAAGTGTTCGCCAGGGTGGGGGAGGATCACGTGGGCACCCTTGCCCAGTATCTGGTGGTGGATGCTACGCATCTGGCGAAGAAACCTGAAAACCTCTCCCATGAAGAAGCTGCAAGTATCCCTTTGGTGGGGCTGACCTCCTACCAGGCCTTGATCCAGGTTGCTGGTTTGAAGAAGGGAGAGAAAGTATTGATCCATGCGGGTTCCGGTGGCATCGGCTCTATGGCGATTCAGCTTGCCAAGGCCTACGGCGCTTATGTGATTACTACAACCAGTAGTGCCAATGTGGACTGGGTGCGTAAACTCGGTGCGGACCAAGTGATCGATTATAAGAAAGAAAACTATCTGGATTTATTGTCTGATATTGATGTGGTGTATGACACCCTAGGCCAACAATACACAATGGATGCTTTTAAAGTATTGAAAAGAGGCGGCAGAGTAGTATCTATTGCTGGGGTGCTGGACCCGTTGACGGCGAGGGAGTTGGGTATCAACTGGTTTTTCCGTAAGCTAATCGGGCTTAAGTCTCGCCCGGTATTGAAACAGGCGAAAGACAAGAATGCGTTTTACCGTATGGTCATTATGCAGGCGAATGGGGATCAGCTCAGTGAGCTAAGCGCCTTATACAGGGACAAAATCATTTCTCCCGTCGTTGATAAAGTTTATCCATTCAGCCAGAGTCTGGCGGCTTTCTCTTACCTGAATAGCAAGCGAGCAAAGGGTAAAGTGATCATTTCATTGAACAGCGGCGATTAAATCGCCGGACTATTTGAACGGCTTCTTTACAAGTTGGCAGTCATTCCTGTATCTATTGGGTGATTGCCAATGGCTAGCCACTCTTATTTTATTGCTAGTCGCAAATGATAAATGATTATCGATTGCACAGCAGGTACTTTTAATATTTTATAGGTTGGCAGTTTTGCTTGTGAAAGACTTTCACAATGAATCTATAAAACAGTAGCCATTAATATTTCGGCGCGAATTTAGAATTAATGAGATCCACCTCACATAATTGCTCAGTCGCATCACTTCTCAGTGCAAAAAATTAGCAATTGCCGGTTTTCCTAGATTTGACTTTCCTCACATCTGCCTATTTCTGTATTCACTACAATGCCGCTGGCTGAAAGGTCCCTGTTTACAGGCACTTCAATGTGGCCCTCAAGGGGTTTGCACATCGCTGGTTTTCATTGATAAGGATTGGGTCAGAGGTAGGCCACATGTTCAGAATTTTACAGATAGCTCTCCTTCTTTTACTGGCTGCCGCAGTGAATGCGCAGAATGTCAGTCGTGATGATATCCGTGGTTTGGACGAGCAAATCCAGGATGTTAAGAAAGATGTAATTGATCTGACAGCAACTTTGGCACAGTTGGAAGAGAAACTGTTGTTTCCTTCCAATACTCAGGTGGCTTTGTTTGTTTCTGTCGCAGACGAAAAGCCTTTTGAACTGGAATCCGTAGAAGTCACTCTCAATGGTGAAATCGTGGCGCACCACCTCTACACCTATCGGGAAATTGAATCCTTACAAAAAGGGGGGGTGCAAAAAATCTATACCGGTAATGTGCAGGCTGGTGGACACCCGTTACAAGTGCGCTTTATAGGCAAGACCCCTTCCGGTAAAGAGTATCGAGCCAATGCTTCTTATCAAATCGACAAGGCGGTAGGGCCAAAGTTTGTCGAGATCAGAATTTCCGGAACCGAGTCCGAGATTAACTTCAAGGACTGGTAACCATGCGTATACCCCTGCTTTCGGCATTTTCCGGCGTAGCTGGAGCTGGCCTGCGTGTTCTCAGCTTTACATTATGTAGCTTGTCTCTACTCCCTAGTGTGTCTGGCGCAGACGATGATAAAGAAGAATTGCGCGATCTGTTCTTTGGTGCGGCCATGTACTACGCCCACCAGGAAAACTACTTTGATGCGATTGTAGCGCTGGATAACGAGCTGGCCCAGTATCACCGTCTGGATGAGCCCGCGTTAGACCCCTTTAGTAATCATCTTGGGCAGGCTGAATTCTCTGTGGGTGACCTGGAGCTTTCCTACCGTATGCACCGGGAAGCGGGGCGTGCAATTGAAGCGGTGCTGAAGGGCAATGTTTCGCAGGAAGTGCGCAATGAAGCCGCCTATCGTCTGGCCAAAATTCACTACCACAAACAGCAACCTCTAAACGCTTTGCATGCGCTGGAAATGATTGAGGGCAGGGTGCCCTTGCGGGTGCGTGCCGATGAGCAATTCCTGCGCGCGCGGGTTTTTATGGAGTTGGGGCGTCTCGAAGAGGCGGTAGAGCTACTGAAAGACCTGAAAGGTGAGGAATCCCTGGAGGGCTTTGTGGAGTTCAACCTGGGCATTGCCCAGTTGAAATCCGGCGAGGAAGCACGTGGGGTGTTGGAGCTGACCGCTCTGGGCAAGCGGCACAGTGGCGACCCGGCCGATCAGGCCCTGTACGACAAGACCAATTTATTACTGGGTTCCCACTTGATGGAGGCCGGCGAACTGCAGCTGGCGCGCCCCTATTTTGACCGGGTGAATCTCGAAGGGCCTTTCTCCAATCGGGCGCTGCTCGGTGCCGGTTGGGTGGAGGCCCGAGCGGGGCGTTTCGACCGCGCCCTGGTGCCCTGGCGGATATTGCAAAACCGCAAGGGCACCAATGAATCGGTGCAGGAAGTGATGCTGGCTGTGCCTTACGCCTACGGAAAATTGGATGTACACAGTACTGCGGCAATTCATTACGGACGCGCTCTGGATGCTTTTGGCCGTGAGATCGACACACTGACGGCTTCCATCAACAGTATTCGTCAGGGCAAATTTCTCGAAGCGCTGCGGCGCAAAGAGGCTACCCAGGTACAAAACTGGGTGGTGGCGCTGCGCAATTTGCCGGAGGCACCGGAGACTCACTATCTCCTCGACCTCATGGCCTCCAATGACTACCAAGAATTCCTGCGTAACTACCGCGACTTGAATGATCTCTACGAGCGCAATAAAGAGTGGCTTAAGAGCCTTGCTGCCTTCGAGGATATTATTAGTGCACGCCGGGCTTACTACGAGCCCCTGTTACCACAGCTGGATGAGCAGTTCCGTACCTTGGATGCACGGATCAAGTTGCGTATGGAGCAGCGCGATCAATTTTCCAGTCGCATAGAGCAAATGCTGGTTTCTCGCCGCCCGGAGTATCTCGCCACCGCCGAAGAGCAGGAAGCGCGCCTGCAACTACTGCAGCTGCATAAGCAGATCGCACGCAATCCTAAAGGTTTTACCGAGCAAAGCCGCAGCCGTGTTGAGCGCTTGCAGGGTATTTTGGATTTGCGTCTCTCTACCGAATATCACCAGCGTCTCACCGAGGCCTATAAGCATTTGCAGGCCCTCAATGCTGAGATCGAAAAGTTACAAACGGTGTACCGTTCCTATGTGCGCAGTCGCCAGGCGGCGACTCACAGTTACACCGGTTATAACAAGGATATCCAGCGTTCGCGTGCGCAGATTCGCTCGGCCCAGCAGCGTCTGGAGATGTTGATGGCGCGCCAGGGCAGCATGCTGGAAGCACTCGCTGTTGAAGAGCTGGAGCGCCGCCGCAGCCAACTGGAGAGTTACCAGATCAAAGCGCGCTTCGCCCTAGCCGACAGTTACGACCGTGCCAATGAGCTGCAGGAGCAGCGCGAGGATCAGCGCAAGATTGAACAGCATCGCGAGGCTCAGCCTGAAACTTTGCCAGAACAAAATCCTCCCGAATTGGAAGCACCGGAAAGCGAAAATGGGCTGCAGGAGCAGAGCCTAGAAGCTCAGCCGGAAACTCTGCCTGAGAGCAATCCTGCCGAATTGAAAGTGCCAGAAAGTGAAAATGGGCCACTGGAGCAGGGCGGGCAACCCCAAGCAGACCAGCCGGAAATTTTACCTGAGAACAAATCCGCTGAACGGCAAGTTTCAGAAGCTGAGGGGGATAAGGCGTGAAACCTGTAAATCATCGCGTAAGCCTCTCTGCTAGTTTTGCGATCGAGCCAATAGCTACAGGGCGGAAGCCCAAAAATGCACTGCGCTATGGTGCATTCGCCGCGGCATTACTGTTACTTAACGCTTGTGCGGTGAACAGCGGTAAAACAATTGGCAGCCTGCAAAATGTCGATATTGAGATTAAAGAGGAATATATCGACGGCAGTCTGGAAAAGGCCCTGGCAAGTTATCAGCGCTACCTGCAGGAAACGCCCGAATCGAGTCTCACCCCTGAAGCGATGCGTCGGATTGCCGACCTGAAAATTAAGCAGGCGCACCGGGCCGAGGATGCTGCCATTGATGGTATTGCCCCTGCCACAGCAGGCAGTGGTGCTGTGATTGCCATCGAAGCACCGGAGGCAACAGCAGAAAATGCCCTGGAAGCTCCGGCTGAGGTAACCGCGCCCGTTGCCAAGGTGCAGCGCATCCCCACTGAGCATGTAGCAGGGGCGGAGTCTGATGCGGACTTTGAAGCTCGCGCTAGTGGCAGTGTGGATATCGTCGCAGACACCACTACACTGCAGGTTCCTGAAGAAGACCCGGAAGCGCTGATGTCGGCGAATGCCCGAGAGGCCATCGCGCTGTATCTCAACCTGCTGAAGAAATACCCTCTTTACGACCGCAACGACCAGGTGATGTACCAGCTCTCCCGCGCTTATGAAGAAGCCGGGCAAATTGATGCCGCAGTAGATGTATTGCGGCAGTTGGTGGCCAAATACCCGGATTCCCGTCATATCGATGAAGCCTGGTTTCGCCTGGGGGAATATTACTTTACCCGCAAAAAGTATCTGGATGCGGAAGAGGCCTATGGCCGGGTAATCACCATTGGGCAGATTTCCAGTTTTTACGAGCTGGCCCTGTATAAACGCGGTTGGTCCCTGTTTAAGCAGGATATGTACGAGATGGCCCTGGACGATTATGTGGCCATGCTCGATTACAAAGTCTCCCAGGGTTACGACTTTGACCAGCAGACCAATACGGTTGAGCGCAAGCATGTGGACGATACTTTCCGCGTGGTGAGTTTGAGCTTCTCATATATGGAGGGCCCGGATTCTATTGTCGACTATTTCTCTCGCAAGGGTGCGCGCCAGTATGAATACCTGGTGTACAGCCATCTCGGGGAGTATTACCTGAATAAACGTCGCTACCAGGATTCGGCCAAATCCTATATCGCCTTTGTGGAGCGCAATCCACTGCACAAGGTTTCTGCGGACTTTTCCATTCGTGTGATCGAGATTTACAGCAAGGGCGGTTTCCCCAAACTGGTGCTTGAAGCGAAGAAGACTTTTGTAAATACCTATGCCCTCAATGCCGACTACTGGACAGTATTCGATATTAATGAGTTCGGCGAGGTGGTCGAATTTCTACAGGCTAACTTGATCGACCTGGCCGGCCATTACCATGCCGCCTACCAAAACAAAAAACTGAAGGATAAAAAGGGCGAGCACTACGTAGAGGCAATTCACTGGTATCGCCGTTACTTGCAGTCCTTCCGTGAAGCTGAGCGTGCGCCGGAAATGAACTACCAGCTCGCCGGCTTGATGCTGGAAAATCGCGATTTCCACAATGCCGCTCTGGAATATGAGCGCACCGCCTACGAATACCCTGCCCACAAGGATTCCAGTGAGGCGGGTTACGCTGCGGTTTACGCTTATCGCGAACATCTGGCCAATAATCTGAAAGAAGCCAGTGCAGATCAGCGCGCTCCATTGTTGCGTGAAATTATTCGTTCATCGTTAACGTTTGCCGATACCTTCTCACAGCACGCCAAAGCGCCGCAGGTAATGCTGGGTGCGGTGGAAGATTTGTACGGTCTTAAAGACTATACGCCGGCGATCGATAACGGTCGTCAGCTATTGGAAAAATTCCCGGCTGCAGAGCAGGAGATTCGCCGCTCCGCCTGGATGGTGGTGGCCCACGGCTCCTTTGATACCCATGCCTATGCCGATGCGGAGGTGGCCTATGGGGAAACCCTGAATCTCACCGCCACCGATGCTAAGGATCGTGCTGGCCTGGTCGACAATCTGGCGGCATCCATTTACCAGCAGGGCGATATGGCGCGCAAGCAGGAAGACCACGCTACTGCTGCCGGCCACTTCCTGCGCATTCGCGCTGCGGCTCCGGGAGCCACTTTACTGGCCACCGCCGAATACGATGCTGCTGCTTCCCTGATTGTGCTCAAGGATTGGACCCAGGCCGCCACAGTGCTGAACAATTTCCGTGGGAATTTCCCAGAGCATGAACTGGCCAAAGATGTCACCAAGAAACTGGCGGTGGTCTATCAGGAAAGTGGCGAGCTCTTATTGGCAGCGGCGGAGTTTGAGCGTATTGAGCGAGAATCTGAGGACGAGGAAATACGCCGCGAGGCTCTGACGCAGGCAGCGGATCTCTACAGTACCGCTAAAGACAGCGACAGGGCGTTGGCGGTGTTGAGGCGCTACGTGAAGCTGTTCCCCAACCCCATGGAGCCCGCGCTGGAGACGCGGCAAAAAATCGCCGATATCTACAAAACTGCTGGGCAGCAAAAACGCTATATGCAGGAACTGCGTGAGATGGTGCGCATAGAGAAGCGTGGCGGTTCCCAGCGCAGTGATCGCACCCGCTACCTGGCTGGTAGCGCCGCGTTACAGCTGGCTGAGCCCAGTTATCAGGCCTTTACCCAGGTGGCGCTGGTTAAGCCAATCGAGCAGAACCTCAATTTGAAACGCAAGCGCATGAAAAAAGCGATTAGCGATTTCTCTGCCCTGATTGATTACCAGGCAGCGGATGTGACCGCCGCAGCCACTTATTACCTCGCGGAAATTTATTTGCACTTCAGTGTGTCTCTGAAAGAGTCCGAGCGCCCAACGAATTTGAGTGCGCTGGAACTGGAAGAGTACGAGCTGGCTCTGGAAGATCAAATTTATCCGTTCGAGGAAAAAGCGATTTCCGTGCATGAAA
The DNA here is from genome assembly GCF_023716485.1 of Microbulbifer variabilis. Classification (NCBI taxonomy): domain Bacteria; kingdom Pseudomonadati; phylum Pseudomonadota; class Gammaproteobacteria; order Cellvibrionales; family Microbulbiferaceae; genus Microbulbifer; species Microbulbifer variabilis. The sequence goes on along the minus strand of NZ_CP092418.1, from coordinate 2,972,886 downwards.
AAAATGTCGAGTTACTTGGGGTGGGTATCTACAATCCCTGGATCGATAAGAGTATCGGCCAACTTGCCGGTCTGATGCCGGCCCGTTACGCCCGTGCCGAAGAGGCTGGTGACTATCTGCAGAGTATTGTCCCTCTGCCACCGGAGCCGGAGGCCTTGGAATCAGCGGAAGTAGTTTCCGGCCAGTAATAGCGAGAATGGAGAAGAGGGCTATGCAAATAAAACTGCGAGTGGTTTTCCTGTGGGTGGTTACGCTGTTTTTGGCTGCCTGTGCGGGAGTTCAGACCAAGTCGGGCAAGGTTTCTGATTATTCCTCTGTGCGGGTGTCCGGCAGTGTGAGCCGGGACTTTGAACGATCCCTGGAATTCCTTGCGGATAAGGAGTTTGCGCGCGCGATTGAATTGTTGGAGACGGTAGTTGAGCGGGAGCAGCGTTTGCCCGCGCCTTTTATTAATCTCGGCATTGCCCAAATTCAGGTGGCAGAAGAAAAAAAAGCGGAAGAGGCTTTTCTTAAAGCGCTGGAAATAGATGCCGAGCACCCGGTGGCCACTAATGAACTGGCAGTGCTTTACCGCAAGCAGGGTCGTTTTGCCGATGCGCGCAAAATTTATGTGAATGCCTTGGCAGAAAACCCCGAATACCTGCCATTGATAAAAAATCTCGGCATATTGTGTGATCTCTATCTGCAAGATCTCCAGTGCGCTCTGGCACAATTCCAGCAATATGTACAGCTGGAACCCGAGGACCAGGATGTGTCTATCTGGCTGGCGGATCTCAAACGGAGGGCGGGCAAGTGATAGCGCAGTGTAAATGGATTTTGCCGTTTATGATGGGGTTTGCCATTTTTCCTTTTGCCGGTGCGCAGGCACAAGAAGGTGAAAAAAACCAAGCCACAGATAAGAAAGTGGATACCAAAGTTAAAGAGTTATCGGGTATTTCCATTATTGGTAATAAGGAAGCGCCCAAGTCTCTGTATATCGTTCCCTGGAAAAGTTCCGAGGTGGGTGTCGAAAGTGATCTTGTCTCCAGTTTGATGGACGACAAGCTCAAGCCGCTCGACAAGGAAGTTTTCATGCGTGAGCTGGAGTTCTACCAGCTCAGCCTGTCCGGCGATTAACGCCGTCCTTTCTCTGGCTAAAGCCAGAGCAGCAACCAATTACTGCAGTATTTCTCAAGAGGGTTTGTAATGGACTTTTTCAACAGCGTCATCGAGTTTTTCCAGACGGGCGGTACTTTTATGTACCCCATTCTTGTGGTGGCCGCCCTGGGTGGCGCAGTAGCAATTGAGCGATTTATTCGCCTGCATTACGAGCGTCGTACCAACCGCACTATGTGGGATAAATTGCAGCCAATCCTCTCCAGTGGTGATTTCGATCGTGCGCGCAATCTGGTTAAGCAGGATAACTCCAGTGTGGCAAAGCTACTTTCCATGGGGCTGGCCCGTCAGGGTGCAGTGCGCCGCCGCGAAGATATCGAAATCGCGATGGAAGAGAGCATGATGGAAATCACTCCGCAGCTGGAAAAGCGCACGCCCTACGTAGCACTGTTTTCTAATATCGCCACGCTGCTGGGTCTGCTCGGAACTATTATGGGCCTGATTGAAGCCTTTACCGCAGTGGCCAATGCCAACCCGGCAGAAAAAGCCGACCTTCTTTCCGCCAGTATCTCGGTAGCGATGAACACAACGGCTTTCGGTCTGATGACCGGTATCCCCCTGTTGATTGTGCATGCACTGCTCAACTCCCTCACTGGAGAAATTATCGATAGCCTGGAAATGGTTTCCGTAAAAGCCTCCAATCTGATTGACAGTTCAACCCGCCGTCGCTTCGAAGTCGATGCGCCTGCTTCAAAAAATAAAGGTGAAAACAAGTCGGCTAGCAAGTCTGAGAAGCACACCAAATCACAACCAGTGGCCGAGGCCAAAACCGAAGAACAGCAAACGGAAACTGCGTAATGAGAAGGCGGCGCCACGGGAGAGATAAAGAGGCCCCGGAGCTGGACATCACCGCCTTCCTAAACCTGATGGTGGTGCTGGTGCCGTTTCTGTTGGTATCGGCGGTGTTCTCAAGGGTAACAATTTTAGAGCTAAATATGCCGAGCGGAGCCGGTGGTGGAGCGCCGGATGATCCCACGGTCACGGTAGAAGTCGTCGTTCGCACAGAGGCGCTGGAGATTAGTGATGGTGAGAAAGTCATTGCGCGTTTTCCAAACCTGACGCAATCCGAAGAGGGTGAGTCTGCGCCGCTGGAAGCGGCTACAGAGGAAGGTGCCGGGGAGGGTGAACAGCTTGCTCTGTTGCCAACCGCGGAGGTCTACGACCTGAAAAAACTCACCGAGTTTTTACTGCAGGTAAAGGCCAGCTATCCAGAAAAAACCGACTCCATTTTGTTGATGGAAGCGGATATTGCCTATGAGCACTTGGTGGGTGTAATGGATACCGTGCGCGGAGCCGAGGTGCGTGTGGAAGGCAGCGATCCCAGTGATCCAAGTGCTGTAGAGAAAGTGGTGCTGTTTCCCGATATTTCCATAGGAGATGCGCCGTGAGACATGAAAGCCGACGTATGAAGCGTATGGCGCGCAGCCATAAGCGTAAAAAAACCTCGGGTATGAACCTTACCTCGCTAATGGACGTGTTCACCATTTTGGTTTTTTTCCTCTTGACCAACACCTCCAGTAATGAAGCGTTGGAGCCACCCAAGGTGATCACACTGCCGGATTCGGTGGTGGAGACCAAACCAAGGGAAACCGTAACCCTGATGGTGACCAATGAGGAAATTCTGGTGGAATCCAATTCAGTGGTGGCTACCAGCGAGGTACTTGAGAGTGAAGAAATCATTATCGAGGCCATTAAGCAGGCGATGATCGCCGAGATGGGTAAGGCTATCGGTGTGGCCCAGGCCTCTGCTGAGGCGGAGGCCGAGGAAGCCGGCACCGAGGGAGAAGTTCAGCCGGAGCCACCGGAAGTCAATATTCTCGCGGACAGGGGCATTCCGTTCAGTTTGCTTAAGAAGGTGATGTCCAGTTGTACGGAAGCTGGTTACACCAAGGTATCGCTGGCGGTTATTCAGAAAGCATCTCAGGGTTAATGGAAGTTTGTGAGTAATTTTCTACAACAACAGCAGGCACTTAGCGAATCGCTCAATGCGGTTCGCCAGCGCATGCTCCTGCTCGAGGATGAGCGGCAGCAGATAGAGGCACAGCTGGCCGAGTTGCAGGCCAATGGCACCAAGTTCCAGCTGCTTGATGAAATTTCCGAGCGCTTGCGCAAGCTCGAAGAGGCCGGCGCCGGTGAAATGTTCTGGGCCGAGGATTACAGGGTCGATGCCTCCGAGCGGGTGATTGCTCGAATCGGTGAGTCCACCCGCGATTTCAACGAACAGCTGGAGCAGCTGCATCAATCCCGCCGGCAAGTGCTCGATAATATTGAATACTGCAGCGAGGAAATCTTTGCTCTGGACGAGCAGGCAGATGAGCTGCGCCGTGAAGAGGAAGAGTCCAAGTACGAGTTTGAAATTACCCGTGAGTTCGAGCAACCGGATTTTCGCCCAATGGTTATGCCCTGGCATACGCAGGGTGAAGATGAAAAGCGTTTCCGTCTCTGTGTATTCGCCTCTCTGTTTATTGCCACTTTATTAGGTTATCTGGTGCCACTCTATACGTTGCCGGAACCGGAAAGCGAAGTGGTTGAGATTCCAGAGCGTTTGGCCAAGCTGGTAATCGAGAAGAAAACCAAGCCCAAGCCACCGCCGGAGCCGGAGAAAACCAAGCCCAAGAAAGAGGAGAAGAAGCCCGAGCCCAAGCCTGAGCAGAAAGTGGCCAAGCAAGAGCCCAAGCCAACCAAAACTGAGAAGAAGCAGGCGCGCAAGAAAGCTGAGCGCACAGGTGTTCTAGCCTTTAAGGATAATTTCCAGGATCTGATCCAGGATGATCTGGATAACCGTCTCGGCCAGCAGACCCAGCTGAGCACGGCGGGTAAGAAAGAGAATCGCAGCCAGCGCTCTCTGATTACGTCTGCCGCAGCCAAGGGCAGTGGTGGCATCAGCGCTTCAGATGTGAGTCGCAATGTGGGTGGAACGGGTTCTTCCCTGGGTGGTGTCGAGTTTGCACGTGTTGAAAGTGCTATTGGCAATGAGGGTGACTTTGCCGGTGAGGACCGACCGCTCAGCGATGGTGTTGGCCCGTCTCGTACCGACGAGGAAATCCAGATTGTCTTCGACCGCTATAAGAATGCGCTCTATCGCATCTACAACCGCGAGCTGCGCAACAACCCGGCTCTGCAGGGCAAGATGGTGCTGAAGATCACTATCGAACCGGATGGCTCTGTGTCCCTGGCACAAGTGGAGTCCAGCGATATGGATTCGCCGGCACTTAATGCCAAAATTGTTGCAAGGGTCAAACGGTTTAACTTCGGTGAAAAGGCTGGTGTTCCAACAATCACCATTCTCTACCCGATCGACTTCCTACCGCAGAGTTAATCAAATGGGCCTCCTTCTCGCTTGTGCGGGAAGGGGCCCCTTTTTTTCGGGCAGTTTTTGTCTGCTTTCACAGCTTTTTCCCTCCTGGGTTTGCCTGAGAACCACTTGGCAATCTTCAAAAAAGTCCTCCTGCCGGGCGGTATTTATGACCTGCTTCACGGCCACTTTTCCCCTCTGCAATTAAAGTTCGCGCACCGGGCAGACCCTGTGCGGCGGCAGTACCTGAGGGTGCTGTCAAGGATTTTGTAAACAGAAAAGCGGCGGCTAATAAGTGACGATGATGTCGGAAGTAATTGGACGGAAATCCTGGAATAATGCGCTTGTTGGTTTAGTGCTGCTCTGTATTTACATTGCTTTATTTTCTCCGCAGGCAAGGGCGGATCACAATTGTCCCTCATCTCCGGATAACCCCGCATTTTTTAATATCCTTGACCATAGCTATAGTAATAGCTGGTGTGAACTCTGTGGCGATGGCCAAGTGACCATCGAAATTGTTGTTCCCAGCATCCGCAGTGGTTTTATGGGAACCCAGCATATTGAAAATATTGTGGTCACAGAAAACCTGGGGACTTCACAACTGGAATATATCCCCGGTTCCACTACAGTAAGCTCTGGTGTTGTTTTAAGCGAACCTACTGTCAGCGGCACTACTATCCGTTGGGACCAAAACGACTTGTCTGCACTCGCTGCCCGTAATGAAAGTACTACCGTATGGATTACTTTCGGTGTACGCAGTAGGGCAGACCGTGAAGAAGATTTGGTTAATAACAACCGCACTATTAATGCATCTGCCTCTTTCGACTATTGTGGTGATTCGGAGACAGATTACGATAGTATGGAGCTGGCTATTAAAGAGCCGCTGCCCTCCGTAGATAAACGCGGGCGTAATATCGATGCGGGTCAAACTAATTACACCAATAATGTTTATGGCAATATTAATGATGACGTGATCTGGCGTATCGCTATCTCCAATGCTGGGGATGCAGATATGCAGGATGTACGCTTTGATGATTTGATGACCAACCCGAATATGGACATCAATTATGCTTGTTCCAGCGAATCAGCGGCGCAGGCTATCGCCAATAACAATGGTTCCAATCCAGGTGTCTCTGGGTGTGTTTCAGCCAGCAACAATATCAATAATTTTGAGCTGAATGGCAGCTTCTCCGGTGGTTCAGGACGCACAGATGTTCCGGCAAACTCAACCCTGAACATCTATCTGGTAGGTAAGGTAAACACCTCCTGTAGTGACGGCACGAATACGGTTTCAGATATACAGTGGGGTTGCGAAATTGATGACGATACCGGTGTTGGGGGGATTTCCTCTCCTGCAGTAGGCTCAGGGCCCGGTTCAGATTCCGAAGCAATGTATGCCCGAGTTGCCGATGCACTCGATATTACCCAGGCCATTACCGGCACTAATTTGAATCAACCACTGGGTTCGGCCGGTTTTGTAACTATTACCATCAATAACCAGACACGTGGCTCGGTTAAGGATATCCAGTTCGTTAGTGATCTTCCGGATGAATATGTGGTGGATACCACCTATACACCACAGATTACCCGCGAGCGCCGTGGCGTTGATGGACATGGGGCCAACTACAGCTCCACTTACCCCGGTAAGGCCGATACCCTGCAATGGCGTGTGGGTAGCAATTGGAATCAATGGCACACTGACCCACTGCAAAATAACAAGCCGGAATTCCGCCTGCTGAGTAGCACCACGCACCCGAATTATTCGGACCAGCGCAATATGATGCGCCAGGGCGATGAGATACAAATCCGTTTCCGTATTGTTACCACTGAGCCTGACTTTTTCGACAAAATGGCCGATCTCGATGTGGAAGTAGAATCGGCAGGTAACGGCAAAGACCCGAACAGTAATATTAGCCTCGCCAATAATGTTTTAACGGTTGACTACGAGGATTTCTGCCCCAGTACCAATCCTCCCACGCAGATTGAAAATCAGTCGGTTACCCCGAACCCGGAAGATCTGGATATCAGCACCGTGCATCCTCTGTACATAGTGCGGGATAGCGGTACGTCTGAGCTGACGGTAGATGTAACCAACAATGGTGGACACGATGCGGATAACTACGATGTGTATGTCACCTTTGGTGAAGCCATGCGCGTACTGTCAAATGACCGCGCCTGTACTCCAGTTGGCAAGCCTAACCCCGGCACCGTGCCCGCACACCCGCTTTGGAACCAACCGGACTTTCTGCCAGCTTCGGCTGCGGTTTATCGCTGTACCAGTCTAGATGGTGTCATTGAACCGGGAAGAACCGAGCGTATTATTTTCCAGGTAGAAAAAAACCATTCTGCCACCGATGATGATCTTACCTTCCGCGCCGATGTGGTGGGAGAGATAACCTTGTCCGATGGCACTCCGCTGTATTTCCCTAATCCAGCGGTGTTGAATGAAACAACGCCCCAGAAGCAGTTGGCCAATAACTACACCCTCGACGGTATGCGCGCGCGGGTCATGGGTTTTAACCTGATCAAGGAGCGCTCTGATCAGTGTAATGAATTAACTTCCGAAGCTGCATTCCCCAATAGCAATGTGTTGATTGGTGAAGAGTGTCGCTTTGAAATCCAGGCCGGAGGCTGGTTTGGTTTCGACACGCCCGGATTTACCCTGATTGAAGTGCGCGATATTGATGTGCGCGATGACCTGCCGGATGGTCAGGGCTATATCGCCGATGCTCCGCTTACTTGTGCGGATGTCATCCTGCCGCACCCGGTTTCTCAGGCAAATTGTGTAGTGATTCCCAGTGGCGATATTGTGGAGACCGGGGGCTTGAATATTCCCCTTAGCGAAGCAGACTTTCTCTGGGATGTGACCTCCAAGATAACCCTGCGCGACCGCTGGTTCCTTGCAGATATGACCACGCGCTTACTCAATGATCCGGTGGATACTGAGAACACCGATCCGAATCAGCATGCCAATCCCAGCACCGATTACGCGCGCGCGCAATTTACCGCGGTTTTCGACACCGAAACTATTGTGGTGGATAACTACAATACCAGCGGTATTTTTACCAATATTGATGGTGTGCCTACTACCGTACCGGGTTTCCCGGATATTACCGAGTGGTCGGAAACTGTAACCGTCTCCGAGCCCCATATCGAAGTTGATAAAAAAGTCTGTAACGAAAATCTCTACGGTATAGGTACCAGCTGTACAAATTTCGTGGACTTTACTAATGAAGGCCACCGGGACCAGACTTACATTTTCCGCCTGACCCTGACTAATCGCACAGCCGATAGCGGTGTAAACCGTGCTCCTGCCTACGATCTGGTGATCACCGATACGCTCGACCCTTCCGGTCAAATGTGTGTGCAGGCCCTGAGCAGCGATGGCCTGGATAACGATGGTGATGGCTCAGCGGAAACGAATAACGGTGATGATGGATGGGTAGGCACCACTACAGGTGCTAATAATTATTCTGAAGCCAGCCATTGTAGTAGTGGTGGAACTCCGGCGATTGTCACTTTCTCTTATGAACATTCCACAGCACTGGAGCGCATTAATCCCGGTGACTCGGTAACCCTTTACTACCGCGTTAAGCCACATCGCTCCGTAGCGCCACTACAAATTTTTAACAATACCTTTTATGCCCGCTACGATAGCCTGGAAGGCAACTTTGGCCAACAGACCGCCACACAGATCGATAGTGACGTGGACAATGATGGCGTTGGCGATGGCACTCCCGCAGCAGGGCGTGCGCGCCACTATAAATCTGCGGATGCACAAGCGCGAATGCAGATTATTGAGGTGAAAGCGGAACCGAAGCAGGCTTTGCAATTATCCAATGGTGCTGCCAGCGGCACCAATAAAGATACTGCGGTTGTGGGCGAGGAAATTCACTATCAGCTGACCGCAAAAATTCCTGCAGCTAAATTGCGTAACTTTATTATCCGCGATGAACTGCCGGCGGGAATGCGCTGTATTGAAGGGCAAACCGTAAACCTCGATGCATCGCCCTACGATGCTGCTGGTTTTATTCCCGGTGGTACTTTTAGCGCTACCTGTACCAGCACAGGTAGCGCTGATTACGTGGAGTGGAATTTTGGCGATCAGGAACTCACCACGGTAACCGGTAGCCTGTTTGATTTCCCGGTGGAATTTATTGCGCGCATTGAAAATAGCAGCAATACCGATGACGGTGATGTGCTGGGTAATGGTGGTAGTTATACCACTGCCCAGGTGAGCTATGTGGATGAGGCTAATCAAAACGTTACGGTACCTTTTGCCTCCCACGAAATTACCGTGCTGGAACCCAAGATACAGCTGAACAAATCGTTCGCTGTAACTAACAGCGATGCGGATGATATTCTCACAGTAACTGTCACTGCAGAAAATATCGGTACCGCCGCCGCCTATAACCTACAGGTACTCGATGACCTTACCGGCTCCAAGTTGGTTTATATCGGCAATATTGGAGGTAATGATCCACCCCAAAATGTCGATATCACTTCCGTAGGTGCTAATGCACCGATCTTTAGCTGGAATCGCAGTAATGCGGATTACAGCATCGCTATGGGCGCTACCAAGTCATTCACCTTTGATGTGCGGGTAGAGCAGGGTGTAGAGCCCCATGAGATTCTGGATAACACCATTCAGGCCCGCTGGCAGTCCCTGCCGGGCAAAGATATTTCACTGAATAGCAGTAAGACTATCGGCAATGATGGAGCTGCTGACGGTATGCGTATCGGCGTGCTACCCAATGGTGGCGACGCGATTAATGATTATGAAACCAATGCCAGTGCCCAGACAGAGGTCTTGCCGCTACAGATAAACAAAACCGATTTACAGCCCGCTGTAGTTCCCACCATTGGTGCTCATAAAAAATTCCAGCTGGAAATCCGCTTGCCAGAAGGAATCAGCCAAAATGTAGCGGTTACCGATCAGCTCGGCAGCCCGGAAGGCTATGTGCTCAGCCATAATGCCGATTTCGATATTACTTATGATTTTGTCGGTATCGAAACCATTAACGGCGTAGCGCCATCTGAAACAGCATTCAATAGTTTCCCCACAGATAATACTGCCGGCAATGCCACCTGGAATATTGGCACCGTGGATACTGCCAGTGAAAATGACACGGTTGGCGGTACTATTGAACCACTGATTCGTATTACCTACTTTGCCCGTATCGCCAATGATTTGGTTACAAATAATGGCGATTCCCGTCGCAATGGTGCCACCCTGTCTTACCGCAATGGCGAAACCGGAGCCGGGGAAAATCTCAATGACAACACCGCTGCGGTTACCGTGGTAGAGCCTTTGCTAGCGGTCAGTAAAACTGTCAGTAATGCGACCAACCCCGGCAATTTGCCTGTGGGTGGTGATGTACTGGAGTACGAAATTACCGTGGCCCACGATGGTGGCTCCACAGCAGCTGCTTACGACTTAAATCTGGTGGATACACTACCTTCGGAATTGCGCCTGGACAGCAGTTTCACCCCAACGGCACTAATTAATGGTGGTGCTGTGGCAGGTTTTGTCTCAACACCGGCGGCAGCGCCCAATGGCCCCTTGGTTTGGGGGCGGGAGAACGGTGATAACAGTCTGGACCTGCAGTTGGGTGAAACTCTGGTGATTACCTACCGCACTCAGGTGAATGGGGTATTTGGTTCTCCCATTAGCAATAGTGTGATGTTGGATTGGACCTCTCTCGACAACAGCAGTACAAATGATCAGGCCTATGAACGCGATGGTGCTGGCTGCCCAAGTATTTCGGCACCGGATGATTACTGTGTGGGCCCGGCCAGTGCCAGTATCGACACGGTGGATAACACCACTATTTCCAAGACAGTCATTGCGGATTCCGATAGCGCCACTCCAGTGGGTACGGTACGAGTTGGTGACACTGTTACCTATCAGCTGGTTCTGAATCTGCAGGCGGGCACCACACCGGCGGTAACCGTTACCGATACGCTGCCGAGCGGACTGGAGTTTGATTCCATTGTCAGCGTGAACGGTGATACCACCGCGCCCTACGATGACAACTTGAATGATTACACCTATGCGGCGATTGCCGTGCCTGGCGCCGGGGATACTGGTACCGTGACCTGGAATCTGGGCGATATCCTCAGTAACTTCGGTAATACCAATCAATTTATTATTGAGTACACCGCTAAGGTACAAGCCGGCGCGGGCATTGCGGTGCCCACTGCCACCCTCACCAATACTGCGCAACTGAATTACACCGGTGCTGCCAGCACATTGCAGGACAGCGCCAGTATTACAGTACTGCAGCCGCGCCTTGCGAATCTGACTAAAACCGATGCCAACTGGCCCAGTTCCCATATGAATGTGGATCCGGCCAATGATGTGATGCAGTTTACTTTACAAGCCTGTAACACTGGCTTGGCTCCAGCGTACGATCTGTCTTTGACCGATGATCTGGCGACGCAGATGGAGCAAAGTTCCATCGCCAATTTACGGGTCTCCCTGGATGGCTCAGTACTGACTCAAGGTACTGATTATAGCTACACTGCACCGGTCAATCGCGGTGACGATATGCACTTTACTTTACAGGTGCCTATCGACGCTGGTGCCTGCTTGGATATTTATTATGAAATTGGCTTTTATACTGATATCGGCGGCGGTGAAAACTGGGTAAACACTTTTACAGCAAATGAATTCTGGTCACTGCCCAGCAAGAGCGGTGAACAGTATGCTGCAGTTCCCCTGGCAACGCCTTACCCGATGGGTACTGTTGCCACTACGGTAACGCCTCCGCAGAAAACGCTGCTTACTGCCCCCACAGCGGCAGTGGGTGAGGAAGTGATATACCGCATTCAAGTACCGGGTAGCGCCACTACTGCGGCGATTCACGATTTGGTGATTACCGATGTGCTCGACCCCAGCCTGACACTGATGCAGCTGCAGGAAATTAATGGCCGCGCATTTACTGATAACACCAGCAGTAACAATATTGCCCTGGCTGTTGACATGCTTCCGGCCGGCGAAGTGGCAATTTTTGAAGTGCGCGCACGGGTTGCCAATAATGCAACCGCGCAAGCGGGGCACAACTTTGCCAATCAAGCCAGTTATACCTTTGCCGCCACTAAAGGTGGGGCTGCACAGGCCGGCGGTGTCGGTACTGCGCCGGTGCTTACTATTGTGGAGCCGGATTTATCCGCAACCAATACGGTGGTCAACCAGACCACCCCCGGTAATGACCCCGATGCGGGCGATATTCTGCGCTTTACCCTGGACCTAGCCGCTGCGGGCAGCCCGGAGAATTCCGCCGCTTTCGATTTGGCTATCCTTGAGCAGCTCTCTCTGGGGCTGCAATTCGTACCGGGCAGCGTCACCTTTGCAGGTGCCGCCCAGGCCGATCCCACGGTAACCGGCGATGGTGTTAATACTACGCAAACTCTCGAGTGGAGCCGTGCCAACAGCGATCTGGATATCTCTGCCGGTAATAACAGCCTGTTGGTATTCGATGCTCTGGTACTGGATGAAGTGCTGGCAGCTGCCACACTTTCCACCACTGCGCGCATCGAGTGGACCAGCCTGGATGAAGATAACAGCAGTCCCCATGAGCGCAATGGTGCTGACGGTGTCGGTGGTTTAAATGATTATGTACTGGAAAATATTGCCGCACAGCTGACCGCCGCCAATGACAGCGTACTGAGCAAAACCCGTGTTGACGATAGCTACGGTAGCACTGATGTGCAGTTGCGTATCGGCGATCTGGTGGAATACGAGCTGCGTCTGGCCCTGCCAGAAGGTACAGCACCGAAGGCGCAGATTGTCGATACCTTGCCGCAGGGCATGGTCTTTGCCGGCACTGTGTCGATCAATGGAGATAGTAATGCACCTTTCGCGGCTGTGGCACCTTTCCTCCACAACGCTATCGCCGAGCCGGTGCAGACCGGTGATCCGGCCGCGGGCCCGACCACACTGAGTTGGAATATTGCTGATTTGCGCAACCAAGGCGATAACAACGCAGCTAATGATGAATTTGTGCTGCGCTATCGCGCGCGGGTATTAAACCGCGATGTGCACCCATGGCCAGCCAACAATACTGCACTCACTAATAATGTTGTTTTCAGCTTCGATGCCGCTACCGGTAATGAAACACGCAATGACAGTGAAACTCTGGATCTGCTACAGCCAGACCTGGCAATAGCAATCAGTTCGAATCCTGCTGGGGGTACCACTCTCTCCGCCGGTGATAGGGTCGATTACACCATTACGATTACCAATAATGGTTCTGCGCCCGCCTATGATCCGCTCTTTAAAGATTTGATTCCCATCGGCCTGCGCCAGGCTGGTATCAATATGCAGTCAGTAACTGTCAATGGCGCTACTGCAACGGTTGTTGCTCCAACTTTCGACAGCAGCACTGGCGCAGCGATTTGGGATTTCTCCGCGGGTACCGATTACGCCATTAACCCGGGCCAGACTTTACAAATGGTGTACCGCGTTCAGGCGGATGCTAACTTGGGCGCGGGCCTCAATCTGCAAAATGCCGCTTATGTGGAGACTTATTACTCTCTGGATGGCGACAATCTGCCTTCTCTCGGTACGACGGCCGTGACTGCGGATATGCGCGAAGACTACGGCCCCACAGCCCCGGTGAGTGTGCAGTTTAATACTCCCAATGCCGCGCCGCTTCTCATTGAAAATACTCAGCCCACAGCTTCTATTGGCGAGCCGTTCAATTACCGCATTACTATTCCGCAAACGCCGCAGCCAGCAGCCCTGCACGATGTTAGCGTGTTGATTGACCTCAGTGCTTCCGCGGCGGATTTGGAATTTATTGGTGCGGCCAAGGTTTCCGGCAAAAATACATTTACTCCGCAAAATACCGGTTCCGCTTCTGCACTGGTGATTGCCGATACTACCAACGGCATCGATGTGCCCGCTGGTGAGCAGGTGGTTATTGATGTAACGCTGCGCTTGCGCGACAGCAATCCACCCAATGTGGATGGCTTCATGTTTAGCAACGGTGCCAGTTACAGCTACAACTACGATAATGACAACCCGGCCATGGGGCAGGGTGCTGGTGCGGGTAATTCCACCTTGGATATGCAGGTGGTAGAACCTACGGCGATTACCCTGACAAAAACCGGCCCGGCCAGTGTGCAGTCCGGTTTACCCGGCACCTTTACTTTGGACTTACACAATATTGGTACCGGCCCAGCCTGGGATATCAGCGTGACCGATATCCTGCCGGATAATAATCCCGGTGGCATGTGTGAAACCGCACCAAATAATTTTGCGGCTCAAATCACCGATGCGGCCGGTACTGCGATTGCCACCCTGAGTGAAGGTACCGATTTTAATACGGCCTTTGATGCAGCCAGTTGTACTCTTACCATCACATCAATTGGCGCTGGGGCAATGTTGGCTGCGGATCACCATCTGCTGCTAAGTTACGACGCTACTCTGGATGCAGATACCCGCGATGGCGATACGCTCACTAATATTGCCGGGGTAACGCTGTGGCACAGTTGGGATAGCAGTGCGCCTGAAGCGCGTCAGTACACTCGTCCGGCGCCTACCGATGGTACACCTGGCGTGCTCGATCATGAGGATGCCTATACCCTGAGTGCTTCAGTTCCCAAGGTAACTTTCTACAAGACTGTCGAGAATGTTACTCGTGGACAAAACCCGGCTGTCACGGCCAGCCCTGCAGAGGTATTGCGCTACACCCTCACTTTGAAAAATATCAGCGGTGTGGATGTCAGTGGTATTGAGATTACTGATGACTTGGGCCGCCTAAACAGCTTGCCATTGTTCCAGTCGGGCTCCCTGCAACTGGTTACTGCTCCGGCGAGTAGCGATAGTAGCGGGACAGATGCTTCTGCTGGTACCCACGGCAGTGGCTTGTTGAAGGTGACCAATCTTGACCTGGCGGCAAGTGGCAGTGCGGGTGATTCCATTCAGTTGATCTATGAAGTAAGTCTCGCCTCTGTAATTGACAGCGGTACAACTGTGTTGAATCAGGCTCAGGTACAGTTGCCCGGTCAATTACTGAAAAACAGTGATGATCCCAATATTAACGGTACTGATGATCCTGACGCTGCGGGGGATGAAGATCCTACTCAGGTATTAATTGAATCTGAACCACTGCTGGTAATTCATAAAACCTCAGCAGATATGACCGGTGACCCGGACCTGCTGATGGTGGCGGATACCCTGCGCTATACCATTCGCGTGGAAAATACCGGTAACGAAAATATCGTTAACGGGATGTTGCGTGATCAGATCCCAGCGAACACTACTTATGTTGCTGGCTCCACTACCTTGAATGGTTCTGCGCTTACAGATGTAAGTGGTGCTTCGCCGCTTGAAGCGGGTATGAACATTAATACATCTGGCGAAGCTGATGGTTTTATTGCTGCAGCGGCAACTGGCGCTGTGCCTGTGATGGTTACCTTTGATGTCACCATTAATGATGTCAATGACGGCACTATTATTTCAAACCAAGGCTTTGTTAATGGCGAAGGTGCTGGTAGTGGCCCCTTCGATGAAGTCCCATCGGATGACCCCGCTACAGATGCCCCCAACGATCCAACAATAGATATTGTTGGCGATGTTCCCCTGCTGGTTGCTCATAAGACGGTGGCAATTACGGTGGATAATATTTCTACGGGTATTGTCGACCCCGGTGATGTACTGCGTTACACCATTGCGATTACCAATATGGGGGGGGTTGATGCGCTGCAGGTCGCACTCACTGACCAAGTGCCTGCAAATACCACTTATGTTGCCGGCAGTACCACCTTAAATGGTATCGCGGTTGCTGATAATGCCGGTGGTATGTCACTGCTGAATACTGCATTGCCGGTATCTTCTGATGACCTAACCCCACCTTTGCCAGGTGCCAACGAGGGGGTGATTACTTCTGCACAAACTGCCACCGTAACTTTTGATGTAATGGTGAATATGGATGCTGCCAGGGGTACGGTAATCAGTAACCAGGGCAGTGTTACTGCAGAAAAACTGCCATTGGTACTTACTGATGCAGATGGCAATCCGGCCAATGGCGCCCAACCGACACTAGTGGTGGTGGGTGATGCACAGCTGCTTTCAATTGTAAAAGAAGTTGCCGTTGTCGGCGGTGGTGCAGCCGAAGCCGGAGCAGTGCTGGAATATCTGGTGACCATTGAAAATATCAGTGGTGTGCCGGCGACCATGGTAAATATTATTGATGACCTAATGGTTGCTGGCGATGGTGTCCTTACCTACGTTGCAGACTCTGCCATGCTCAATGGCCAAGTAGATGGAGTCAGCGTTGCCGGTACGGTAATTACTGCTGACTACTCCACAACTTATGGAGATTTGCTGCCGGGTGAAAGTGTGACATTGCGCTTCCAGGCAAAACTTTCCGACAGCCTGGAAATTGGCTACACCGTGGTGAATACCGCGGAAGTGCACTGGAATGATCCACCTTCAAGCAACCAGGCCAGTGTTGCTATCGATGTCGGTGGCACACCAGGAATCGCTAATTTGGCCGGTTACCTGTGGCACGATGTGAACTTCAATAATCAGGCCGATGCCGATGAACGCCTGCTGTTGAACTGGGCAGTGGATCTGTATTTCAACGGTGCATTGCTGGAAACAATTCAGACCGATGAAAATGGCTATTTCCATTTCCAGGGACTGGTACCCAACAATTATGGTGGTCTTAGTTACGAGATGCGCTACACCGCGCCGGATGCCAGCGAAAGTACCGCATCTCTGGGTAATCCGGTTTCCGATTTCACCAATGGTCCCCAGCGTATCAGTGAGATCTTTGTGGAGTCTGGTGCTAATCCGCAAGACTTAAACCTGCCGCTCACGCCAAACGGAGTTATTTACAACTCCATTCTGCGTGCTCCGATTACCGGCGCGACGCTGAATATGCTGCGTGCCAGCTCAGGCCAGGAGTTGCCGGATCGTTGCTTCGATGATGAAAAGCAGCAGGGTCAGGTAACCCGTGCCGGTGGCTACTTCAAGTTTGATATTAATTTCGATGATGCCGCCTGTCCGGCCAATGCGGACTACCTGATTCGGGTAGAACTGGCCGATGACAATTATGTCGGTGGTGAATCCCTGGTTATTCCAGCGCAGACCAATGAGGAGACTGCCGGATTCGATGTGGGTGCCTGCCTCGGCAGTAATGCGGATATGGTGCCGGGTACTGCGCAACACTGCGAGGCGCAACTGTCCCCGACTAATCCGCCGCTGGATATAGAAGCGCGTGATACCTTGACCAACTATTACCTGCGTCTGACTCTGGATAACAAACAAATTCCAGGGGATAGCCAGTTGTTCAACAACCATATCCCCCTGGACCCGAAATTAGAGGGGGCGCTCTCTATTACTAAAACTGCGGCCATGTTGAATGTGACCCGTAGCCAACTGGTGCCTTACACCATTACCTTCGGCAATAACCTGCCGGTACCGCTTACCGATTTGCAGCTGGTGGACTTCTTCCCCGCTGGCTTCAAATACGTGGCCGGCTCGGCGCGTCTCGATGGTGAACCGGTGGAACCGGAGATGAAAGGGTTACAGTTGATCTGGTCGGACCTACGTGTAGAGGCGGATCAGACCCGCGAGTTGAAACTGCTACTCGTTGTAGGTTCCGGTGTGGGGGAGGGCAAGTATGTCAACCGTGCACGTATGTTCAACCAGCTCTCCGGGCAGACGGCGTCTGGTGAAGCCTCGGCGACCGTGCGTGTGGTACCGGACCCCACTTTCGACTGTACCGATGTGATCGGTAAGGTCTTCGACGATAAAAATATGAACGGCTACCAAGATGCCGGTGAAGGTGGGCTGGCCGGTGCGAGGGTCGTCAGTGCAACGGGTCTCAATGCCACTGCCGATGCCCACGGTCGATTCCATATCACCTGTGCGGTGGTGCCAAACCCCGAGCGCGGTTCCAATTTTGTGCTCAAGCTCGACGACCGCAGTTTGCCAAGCGGCTATCGTCTCACCACAGAAAACCCGCGCGTGGTGCGTGCGACCCGAGGCAAGATGGTGAAGTTTAACTTCGGCGCCAGCCTGCACCGGGTAGTGCGCCTGGATATGGCCGAGGCGGTCTTCGAACCGACAACTACCGAGATGCGTCCCCAATGGCAGTCCCGTATTGAGCTGCTGCTGGAAAAACTCAGTGAAGCGCCCTCGGTATTGCGCCTGTCCTACCTCGCGGAAAATGAAGACCCGGATTTGGTGGAAGAGCGTTTGCAAACGATCAAGGCGGATATTGCCGAGCAGTGGGCGCGTAGTTATGGCGACTACGAACTGACGATTGAAACGGAAGTGTTCTGGCGGCGTGGTGCGCCGCCCAGCAAAGGAGGGTGGCAGTAATGTCCTTTGCAGATGGCAATAAAAAGCGCAGTAACCTGGAGTGTTCGCACAGATCTGGCACAGCGCTTGTTGCGAAAAAAAACACTCACACATTTCGTCGGCGTGAGCGTTGCCTGGCCACAGCGATTACTTTGGCCTTGGCAATGCCTGTACACGCGCAGCAGAAAACTGACACCGAGGTAGCCGAACCCCTGGAAACCAGCTGGTGGCAGGTGTGGCAAAAAATTCCCGGACTGGCGCCAGAGGTAGAGGAGCCGCAGACGGAGTTTGAGGAAAAATCCATAGGCAGCAATACGGAAACGATGTTGCTGCGCGCCCCTTCCAATCAATGGCTTCAGAATGCGGGCACTTTTATTGCCCCTCCCGAGCCGATTGTGGTGGAAGACTTTATCGAGCCATTACAGTTTTTCGCTGTGGCTGATGAAGTTTCTCCTGAGGCCATCGCGTTATTGCGTGAAAAGCTGGATGAGCTGGGAGAAACGCCCAATTTCCAATTGCATTTTATTGGTCACACCGATTCGGACCCGATGCAAAAAGAATTCGTTGCGGATTACGCAAGTAAGGAAGAATTTACCCTTGCTCGGGCTCAATTCGTGGCAGATTTTTTCCAGCAGGCTTTGGAACTGCCGGAAGAGATGATCGCGGTGGAAAGCCGCGGTGACGCAGAGCCCATTGCCGACAATATCACTACTGCCGGACGCGAACTGAACCGTCGTGTGCAAGTGCAGGTGAGTTACGATGCTCTGGATGCAGAGGCTATGGCAGCCCGTGCCCGCGCTGAAGCCCTGGCACTTAACCGGGTCAAAGTGTGTCGGCAGGAAACGGTTTGTAGATTGAATTATACCGCTGGCACTGAACAGCGCGCGCGCTTAAAAAACCTGGTTAATCCTTTGCGCTGGCAGCCGGGGCAGGCGAATTTACCCGAGGCGTTCTTACGGCGTATCCGCGAAGTGCGCACAAATCTGGCCAACAAAAATAATCTGGTGATTCATTTTGTTGGTCATACCGATGCGTTGCCTCTGCAAATTGGTGAAAGCTCTGAGCAGCAACAGAATGCCTATCGGGAAAAGTCCCACAGCGAAGCCCGCCGTGTTGCTCTGGCGGTGCGCGATGCCCTGGGCCTACCGGACGCCATGATCTCCAGCAGCGGCAAGGGCGCCAGTCAGCCCATAGCCGCCAATGACACACCCAAGGGGCGCACCCTAAACCGCCGTGTGGAAGTGGAGTTCTGGTACGACGATCCCCTCGAAGTGGCGGTGGATGGCGTACAGGCCTGCCCAGAGGCGGCAGCCGCGGAAACCATTACCATTGCCCATCAATCTCTACGTGGCGATATAGCGCCTATCCGTTTCGATAATGGCGATCCGATTATTACCCAGGCGCAGCTGACTCAAATTCGCGCTGCCATGGGGGAAATTTCGAGCAAAGCCAATGTGCGCCTGAGCTTTATTGGCTATAGCGAAAACAAGCGCATGGACCGCCGGGAAGCCATGGTCTACGGCGATGATGTTGGGCTCTCTGGTGCCCGCGCGCGCCGTGCGATGGAGCAGGTAAAAGAGCTTCTCAGCCTCGAAGACTCCCAAGTGGAGTTTGAAGGGCGCGGTTATGTGCAGTCCGATGATGTAGTGGCCAACGGTTTCACCCTGGATGAAGGCGCGAGGGTTGAAGTGCAGGTGCTCTACGATGAGCTGGCGATTCTGGCGGAGAGCGACCGTCTGGAGATCGAGCGTATTAACCGCGAAGCCATCGCTAACAACCCCTATTCACTGAATTTAATGCGTATTACTGTGGATGGCAGCCCCGAATACGATCCCTATAAAAATTCTGCCGATCTGCAGCGCTGTACCGATGTGGCGCTGGATAATGCCAATATCCAGTTCCGCTTCGATAACAAAAAAATGCAGCCGCGTCTGAATATTTCAGCCTGGCCCAATACCATTCGCTACGCGGATAACCCGGATACCGAGCACAGCGAGAACCGCGTGGTTTTCCGCAGCTACACCAACTATCCCAGTTTTATTGAGCGGGCCGAGGTACGCCTGTTTGAAGAAGGGCAGTCCCTGAGAGACACGCCGGTTGACATAGTCCCGCTGGCTGCCGGAGAAGGGGAGTGGTTTGCAGAATTTTCCCATTTCCAGGCACCGCTAAAAAAACTGCACTATGTCTTGCGGGTGTACGATAAAAAAGGCCGCTTCGATGAAACTGCCGAGCAGACTCTGTGGCTGGTGGATAAGGTTGAAGAGTCAACGAAAGAGGTAAACGTTTCACAGGAATTATTGGTTGGCTACGGTGAAAATCGCCTAGCGCGAAGAAATATTCCTCTGGATGGTAACAGTGTGCTGGTGAACGGTGCCGAGGTACCGCCAGGGCACACTGTGTGGCTGGCGGGCAACCCGGTACCGGTCAACGAACAGGGCCAGTTTGTCGCCGAACAAATTTTCGACCCCGGTATGCACACCGTGGAAGTGGCGGTTCTGGATCAAGAGGGCAATGGCGAATTGTTCCTGCGCGATCTGGAATTTGCCAAAAACGATTGGTTTACCGTGGGTATTGCCGATCTCACGATTGGCTATGACAAAACCAACGGCCCAGCGGCGCTGGTTACCGGCGATGAAACCCACTACGACAATTCTGTTAGCTACGATGGCCGCTTGGCGTTTTATACCAGCGGTGGTTTCGGTGAGGGCTGGCGCCTCTCTGCCAGTGCGGATACGGAAGAGGGGCCGGTGGATGATTTATTTTCCAACTTTATGGAAAAAACGCCCGATGCCCTGTTCCGCCGTTTAGATAGTGATCTTTATTATCCCACCTTTGGTGACGACTCTACCGTAGTGGAAGACGCACCCACCTCCGGCAAGTTTTATGTGAAGTTGTCCAAGTACGACGACTACGGCTTGTGGGGTAATTTCAAAGCGACCTATGCCGATAACGAGCTGGCGCAAATAGACCGCGCACTCTATGGTGCCAACGGCCACTTCGAAAGCGATTCCATGACCAGCTTCGGGGAAAAACGCTTTCAGGTGGATGCCTTTGGTGCGGAACCTGGCACTATTGCCGGGCGCGATGAGTATCGTGGAACCGGTGGCTCCCTCTATTTCATGCGTCATCAGGATATTCTAAACGGCTCGGAACGCCTGCGGGTTGAAGTGCGGGATAAAGACTCCGGCTTGGTACTGGCCGTAAAAAATCTTTCCCCGGTGATCGATTACGATATCGATTACATTCAAGGCCGCGTACTGCTGAACAAGCCCTTGTCTGCCCTGGCTAACGATAATCTGTTAATCCAGGATGGCTCCTACAACGGTAATCCGCAGTATCTGGTAGCCCGCTACGAATATACCCCCGGCTTTGAAGAGATGGATACCCTCGCCTTTGGTGGCCGCGCCCATTACTGGTTTGGAGATCACGTAAAGCTGGGGCTCAGTGCTACCCAACAGGATGAGGATGACAACGAAACCGCGCTGCAAGGCTTTGACTTAACGTTACGTAAAACGGCAGGCAGCTGGCTAAAAGTAGAAGTGGCCAACAGTGAAGGCGGTAATCTCGATAGTACCAATTCCTTAGATGGTGGTTTTACTTTTGATAGCGGTCAAACTTTTGATCCTGAGGCTAGCGCTGCTGCCAACAAAATTGAAGCTAGCCTGCAGCTGGGTGATTTCTTCGAAAGCCTACGCGGCTCCGGTAATTTCTATCATCAGCAACGGGAAGCGGGCTTCTCTGGCCCCGGTCAATTTGCCCGGGGTGAAACCACCCAATTCGGAGCGGGGATCAACCTGCCTCTCGGTGAAAGTTTCGATGTGGGCTTGAAAGCGGATAGTAAAGAAGAGGAATTCGGTCTGCACACCAGTGCAACGGACTTGATGCTCGGCTACCGTCTCAACGATCACTGGCATCTCAGTTCCGGTGTACGCAGCGATAGCCGCGAAGATTTCTCCCAAGTTGTAGCGGCCACCCAGACCCAGGGCGACCGCACTGATATGGCAGTGGAGGCCAGTTATGATTCTGGCGAAAATTGGAGTGCTTTCGGCTTTGTGCAGGGTACCGTAGAGGTGACCGGCACCCGTGAGGAAAACAATCGTGTCGGTGTCGGCGGTGCCTACCGGGTGAGCGACAGACTCACCATGGATAGTGAAGTCTCCAGCGGCGATACCGGCATGGGCGCGCGATTGGGCACTGACTTCCTGGTGAGCGACAGAACCAGCGTATACCTGAATTACACCCTCGATAACGAGCGCAGCGATACCGGCGTACGTGCCCGCAAAGGCAATATGAGTACCGGCTTCCGCAGCCGTTATTCCGATACCCTGAGCATGTATGGTGAGGAGCGCTACAGCCACGGCGATGTCTCCACCGGCCTGACGCATGCCTTGGGTATGGACCTGGCACCCAACGACCGCTGGACATACGGCACCACGGTAGAGGCGGGCACCCTGGAAGACCCACGCACCGGTGCCAAAACCGAGCGCAACGCTTTGGGGCTCAATATGGGCTATAGCCTGGATGCGATCCGTTTGGCCTCGGCGGTAGAATACCGTACCGATGCCATGGAAACCGCAGTGGATGAAAACACCGTGCTGGAATCCGAGCGCGATACCTGGCTGTTGAAGAATACCCTGAGCTATCAGCTCAACCCAGACTGGCGCTTGGTTGGCAAATTCAATTACTCCGATAGCAAAAGTTCCCAGGGCGAGTTTTATGATGGCAAATTTACTGAAGCGGTAATGGGCTACGCCTACCGCCCGGTGAATCACGATCGCCTCAACACGCTATTGAAATACACCTATTTCTATAACGTGCCCACCAAAGATCAGGTAACCGTAGAAAACACCTCGGCTGAATTTATTCAAAAGAGTCATATTTTCTCCGTGGATGCCAGCTACGATCTCACCCAGCGCTGGACCCTGGGAGGCAAATACGCCTACCGCCTTGGCCAGCTAAGCCTGGATAGAGAAGACCCGGAATTCTTTGACAGCCGTGCTAGCCTCTATGTACTGCGCGCAGACTGGCATTTTGTAAAACGCTGGGATCTCCTCATCGAAGGGCGCCTGCTTGATTTACCCGACGCGCAGGACAGCAAGAGCGGTGCATTAATTGGCCTATATCGCCATATCGGTGATCACCTCAAGCTGGGGGTGGGCTACAACTTTACGGATTTCTCTGATGATCTTACTCAGCTGGATTACGACAGCCAGGGATTGTTTGTGAATATTGTTGGGAAGTTGTGAGCGTTGATTGTGTGGCCCGGCGGGAGCCGGGCTGATGACAGCCTAAGTGGGCAAACTCGGGGCCTGTCTTGCCAGGTGGTTGTCTAATGACTATTAGATGTTTTTATCCCAGGAGAATTGACAATTTATCTAATCCTTAGATAATGCACGCCGTTGATATTGACATACTTATTTTCGGTAGTAGCTGTACTTCTTAGCTTGTGAATTGTTAGATCGTTCTTCTCTCTACGACTTCCCTCCTTAGCCTTCGTAAATAATATCGATGGCCTCACGCCTAAAAATCTGTATTTATTATTATGGAATCGTTGGTCGATCAATTTTTTATTTGGATTTCATCATTAACTTATATAAACATTCTTATTTATTGGTTGGACTTAATTACTCTGGATTTATTGTTTGTTGAGGGAGTCTTGAGGAAAAAGGTTCTTCACACGAGTAAGCTATCTATGAACTATTGGCTTCCATTTGGAGTGTTAATGCCCGTGCTTTGGGTGCTTAGGCTTACGGAACCTATGATTATTGATATATTAGTTTTGGGGGCACTTGTGCTATTTTACGGAGTTTTAAGGCCAGCCATATATAGGTGTATGCATAGTGACAAGTCATATGGTTTCTGAGTTAAAAAATAAGTCGATGACCCAAAGCCTAGATTGCCACCATAAGTGACACACGCTTACCCACCAAAAACTCTATTTAGACTCGAGTAATTTAACACCTTCCTTGGTCGAGTATTGATTCGAAACACTGCATCATCAATACGGCTTTTGGGTATCTTGCCAATTCCCACTCCTTTCGGGAAGAGGCGTCTCAAAAGGTCATCTGTTTTTTCATTCAGCCCACGCTCTCAGGAGTGGTATATTCTGTACCCTAGCTTCTGCGTAATCAATTGATGATCTGTAAATTCTCCGTCATTATCGGAGGTGATGGTTTTACAGATGGCCTGATATGGCTTCAATATCCGCTTGTTTGCCCGCCCCACTGTTTTCTTGCTCTTATTTGGGATTCTGCGAGTGAGCAATAATTTGGAAGCTCGTTCAACCAGTGTCACTAGATAACCATCTTGACCATAAACTGTATCACCTTCCCAGTGACCAATCTCAGTGTTTTCATCAAAAATCACAGGTCTTTGAACAATATCTATGCGCTCTGAAATAAGCTTTGCGCTTGCCTCTGAACCTCTCCGTTTATGGTAAGGTTTACCCCTCTTTCGTAATCGTGACCTCCAGTTAAGTTGACTGATCCCGCGAAAAAGTTGAGCAGCTAACCGCTTTCGCCCAGCGATTTGTTCAGGACTTGCATTTTTAGCTGGTGGTCAATTTGTACTTGCATGGTAAAGTCGAGCTTGGAATGCTTAAGGGCTCCGCGTCCCCGTTGCAGTGCAAGACGATATACACTCTCGGCACAGTAATGGCTGCGACGACCAAGCTCACGAGAGATGGTCTTATTGGACTCAATGGAGGTGTTGAGCAATGGCTCGGGCTGAACAGTTCTGTCCCATGAACGCTTCTATCTGATATAGTTCTTTCAAGATCAGCTGGTTGGAATGGGTTCCCATGGGATTTCTGACTTGTTTATGTAGAATCTAACCAGCCTACGGTCAACTGATCCCTTTTACTATTGCCAAGTGTATTGATTGTTAAAGGAATCTAGGCTTAAGGTTAAGTTACTATGACGGATCAAGAAATATATTCTGAAGTTGCAAAATTGCTATATTGTGAGGCTCCAGATGTTTCGAGTGAAATACATGCTCTTGCTATGCATGTTGAAAAGCCTTCTTTTATTTCTGTTTGGGTCGGAGAGTTAAGATCTGTAGACGGAGCATTTGATCTATCAGTGGAGGCGCTTAGAAAGCTTACAATGCTTGTAAATGAGCTAAAAGAGTATTGTTTAGATAGAGATATGGGGGGTTGGAATATTGTTCATTTTATTGCGTCTCCACCTTTAAAGACATTTGAATGTGAGTTTGATTATTCTGCACAGCTGGATGAGGATGAGATGACTTTTACTGAGTACTCTAGAAGACTTAATCAAGCATCAAGAGTTCGTCCATAGTAGCGATTAATTGCCTAATGGAGTAGTGTTCAGAGTTCTATAGTAGTCAGGCTTGACCTGACCGTTACCAGTTTTTCAGAGGTTCTCTGTCATGTCAAATTCAGTTTATGAGTTTATCCTTCCCGATATTTTTATCCTCTACGAGGGTTGCCATCGGTGTGTGACCACAATACATTTTACCATGATGCCTGTCTGAACGGAGATAAATTTAAGAGGTTGGTATTCTCAAGATGGGCTGATTAAGATTCTATATATAGCTGTGCCTTAAACTTTGTATATTTTCAACTTGAACTCTCTCTCATTAATAGTGACCTGGCTTTAACCAATGATGAGGGTTGTTAGCTAAAGCCAGGTGGCCTATAAGAGCGGTTAGCGTAAGTTCAGAGCTAATCTATTTAGAATGCTTCTCGGCTAATTTTGATATATCAACTTCAAGCCCTGCCAGGTGAGCAGTAAGCTCTTCAGGGATTTCAGGATTCAATTCACCACCAAGGTGCTCAGCAAGAAACTCTTCCATCTTTATTAAATAAGCCATCAGGTTAATGCGCTTGCTAAATCCATGCCCCTCATCTTTAGCTAAAATATACTCGACATCCAAGTCTTCTTGATACATTTTTATAGCAATTTGATCAGATTCAAGTTGAGTAACACGAGGATCATTTGCACCTTGCACTAATAGCAAAGGAGCTTTAATTTGATCCGTAAAGTTTATAGGTGATCTGGTTTGCATATCCTCTCGATCAAACTGAATCAAAGGGTCACCGACTGCTTTGAACCACTGGGAAAGTTTTGGCCGATAATACTCAGGAAATGACTCTGTTAGAGTAATTAAATTCGAGGGGCCAACGAAAGATATCGCGGCTGCGTATACATCTGGGGTGAAAGTTAACCCAGAAAGTGCTGCATAGCCTCCATAAGAGCCTCCCATAATTGCCACTCTATTTTTGTCTGCAATACCTTGTTCTACTAAATACTCAACACCATCCGTCAGATCATGCTGCATCGCACCGTTTCCCCACTGGCGATTACCCAAAGCGATAAAGGTTTCACCAAAGCCAGTCGATGCACGAAAATTAGGTTGCAAAACGGCATATCCACGATTTGCTAACAGCTGGGACACACGGTTGAAAAAGCTATCACTCAGTCTCCAATAGTCTCTAGCCCATGGGCCACCATGCGGCAATACCACTAGCGGTAACTGACTACTCTTGCCGTTGGGTAGCGTCAAATAGGCCTGGATGCTGATACCGTCACGGGCCTGATAGGTGATAGAACGTCTTTCTGCTAGAGACTGAGAATCTAGCTTCGTATCTTTATCAATCAAGCGTGTTAGCGATTGGTCTACTTGACTGTAGGTATAAAAAGCTCCCAGATCGATATCGCTAGCGATGTCCAACAGCCAAGTTCCCGATTTTTCATTTATAGAGACAACATCAATTTCTACTCTGCGTGAGAATTGACCATTGATATATTGCCAGTGCTTTTGGAACTCCTTGCTAATTGGGTAATCTTCGCGGTATCCATAGTAGTAAGAAACCAATAGAGGTTCACCATCCTTGTTGAACAATGTCTTATAAACATCAGATCGTTGATTGGGATCGGTGTGAATGTCAACAATTATCCCTGAATTTAAATCCAGCTGTTTTAACCCTGAAGTATCAGTCTCGCCAAAGCTGGATTCGAAGTACACCCTCTCAAGATCTGAATTATACTGAGTAAGTTCTAATATTTCTCCTGGTTTTGTTGTTAGAGTTTTTTGCCAGGAATTATCTTTGAGAATATACATCTCTGCTGAGGTGTCAGGGTTATCCCTGACTCCTACTACAGGCTTTCCTTCATCATCAATTAGTATGCTCTGGAAATGCTGAGTGTTCGACATTAATAAGCTTAACTCACCAGATTCTGTATTCAGTTGATAAATATCTAACCTTTTTGGATCGTCATGATTAGCCATAAGAGTGAGGCTTTTAGCATTTCCTGAAGCCTGTCCCGCTAGGGTATAATTTACGCCAGCTTTCGATGTTAATTTTATGGTATTGAGCAGATTTAGACGTTTTGCTCTTTCCTCCAGATCCAGCCGATAGATCTGATGTTGCTCGTTCCCATTGGAGTCTTTAGAAACAAACATACCGAGCTGATGCTTATCCCAAGAAAAGCCATCGACTCCGTCAGTAAAAGTGGTTAGTGGGAAAGCGTCTTCAATGTTCCCGTTACTCGGCATTACATAAATATTTGGTGCTCCATTGTACAGCTGGAACCAGGCCAGCCACTGCCCATCTGAAGATAATTTGACCCCACTAATTACAGAGTCATTAAAGAAACTCTCAACTGGGAGTAGCTCCTGCTGAATTTCTGCCGATGCTGAATCCTCCACGAGAAGGTTCACACTGCAGCCACTAAATGCGGCTGCAAGACTCAGCCAACAGATGGCTTTGCGTACTGACCAGCGATGATTTTGTAATTCCATGAGTTTTACTCCTTATCAACAATGACTACGCGGAATACTGTAGATGAGTAATAAATTATTGTAAAGCAATAATTTATTGCTTAATTGCAGAAATATTATATTGTTGTATAATGCCTGCCTATCCAGTGGGAGCAAAATTGTGAACTACAAGATCCAGGTTTTAAGTACGCGTCTACGTTGGGCAATCGTGGTAATTAGCCTTATTGCTATTACTAGCTTACCAATCATTTATTTTTTCTATGATATAAATGGCTTCAATAGTAGTAATCCAGTTTTTCAAGAGTTGTGGGGGTTAGGTGATCAGTTCAGACCGATGCTATTCCTCGGCCAATTACCAACTTTTGTGCTTTCCGGTTTGTTTATCTACTGGCTTTGGCGACTTTTTGGGCAGTATGCCAAGGGTGATTATTTTGGTAAGGAGAGTGACCGATGCTATCTATGGCTAGTTTGGCTTTATGGAGTTTCAATCCCACTAGGTATGTTGGAGTCGCTGTGGCTTAGTTATCTATCGTATGTGCATGATAATGAGTTTACTCTATTCCTTGCACTTGATATCGGCAGGCTATTTACATTGTTCGTGCTAGTGAGCGTCCTCTATATTTTGCGTGCAGCAAAACAAATCGATCAAGAAAACAAAGAGTTTGTTTAGCATGGCTATCATTGTCAATTTGGATGTAATGCTGGCTAAGCGAAAAGTCAGTTCAAAGTCGTTGGCAGCAGAGATAGGAATTACTGAGGCTAATCTTTCCCTGCTGAAGCGTGGTAAAGTGAAGGGAGTTAGGTTTGACACCCTATCGGCAATATGTGAGGCACTAGAGTGTCAGCCCGGTGATATTTTAGAGTTCAGGCGAGATGAGTGACTTACTCACTGGATATTTCATAGGAAAAGCTAAAGGGGCTAGGTTATAGTCAATTAAAATTTCGCCAGAATCTAACATTAGTGTACGGGGTTACCTTTAAGAATAAACTTTTGGACTCCGTATATCTTCTTGCATTGTATTACTTTCCTAAAATTTTTTCTGTAGTGGTTCATCAACTTTCCACATTAAAAGCTGACCAGTAATTCAGCAGCTATCTTCTTTTATAGCTAAGCTATACCCTATAATTGTCAGCCGTAATATGGCAATTGGTAGTTCCCACTCACCAATATAAATTTTCGGGTGATAGTAGTGGCTTTTAAACTGCATATCATTACATATTTATATTTACTTTCTTTTTCTCTTATAACCTTTGCTAATAACTTTTCTGGTCAGTCAGCCTTTGGGGTGGCACCGCCCTCAGAAGTTGAAATAGCTGTCTCGGAAATGAAAAGTCGAACTGGGGATATAACGTTAACTTGGCATCCTCCCCCAGAGACGGTAGACACCTATGAGCTTGTAAAGCAAAAAAATGATGGATTTTGGTCTAAGCCCATAAAAATTGCTGGGCATTCTTATCGGGTTAAAAAGCTATCTACAGGATCTTGGGGATTTAAGGTCCGGGCTTGTAATAATGGTGGATGTGGCACTTATTCCAATGAAAAGTGGGTAAATGTAGCTATCCCACCTTCTTCGCCAAGAAATGTTACCGTTTCTGGTGGCGAGGGAGAGCGAGTTCAGCAGGTACAGCCTCCTGTACAGTCAGCCCCCTTATCAGTGATTACTGCTTCAGACAACCCAGAATCTCATGGAACGGTCAAAGTTCAATGGGAGGCTCCAGATACTGGAGCAAAAGTAACGGGGTATGAAATTGAGCAGTGTAAAGATGATTGCGCAACATGGTCCTCAGTCTATATGGGAGCAAAAATTGTTTCAGTAACCCTCCCAATTGAAAAAAATAATCGATTAAAGAGTGGTTCTTACAAGTTTCGAGTTCGGTCTTATGCTACGGGAGGTCGTTTTACGTCCTACAGTGAGTGGGTAGCATCCCCAAGGGTTGCTGTGATCCGAAAGGGTCTGATAAATCCCAAAGAAGTTAGATTTACCCAGGATAGCATTAAGCCGACGTTTTCAAATGGTCGTAAAGTTGAAGATTTAATTCAAAACCTTAAAGAGGGTAAAGTAACTGCGTATGATGTCCCTCCTATTCGGGTTTTTGGTCGTGACGGAAAGATTTACTCCCTGGATAATAGAAGACTCAAAGCTTTCCAAGAGGCGAGTAAGCCGATAAGAATAATTCCCGCCACATCAGAGGAGTTATCCACCAGATCATTTAAGTTTACCAGTCGTAACGATGGTACATCTATTCGTATCCGTGAAGAAGGTGAAGATCGATGAAATCACTAGATCTGCCAAATAAGCTGGGTGAAATTAAAACAAGGGCTGATTTTTCCAGTTTCATCTTGGATGTACTTGAGGATTTCAAAAATAACGCATCAACCTGGGAAAATACTGATTTAGCCAATTTTCTCGAAGCAATGGCTGCATGGACAGAAGATATGGATGGATTTTATGCAAATCAAGGGAAGGGTATGCCTGAAAATGTTCAGTGGAAAGTCTTTGCTGAAATTATTTATGCAGCAAGAATTTATGAATGATTTGCCAGGGAATCCTACTTATCTCCTAGGATAATATATTTGGAAATTAATAAGCGGTTATCCTGGAGCTTGCCAAATGTTTTCCATTGGTGATTAGGCAGGCAAGATGGCACTCCCTGATAATGGTCTAAATGGTGCTGGGTGAAATCCATATTTACACCTTCAAAGTTATTTAAGTGATATAGTAATTCTGGGTAATCTTATTCTGACTCTTGTCGCTGATTACCTTAAAGTATCCATTTTTTACTCTCCAGATATAAACTGTGAGTAAACGTTTCTATTGGGGTCGATACATGAGTAGTCGCTCAATTTTATGTTATTTGACTCTTTATAATGTCATTTATTTAGTATGTGGCTTGTTGGTACCTTTAAAGGTTGATTCTGCGACACTGGCTCAGTCCTGCTTTTCAAGGCCTAATTCGTTCTGGCAGGAATCTAGTGCCATTAAAGACAGTTGCGTTATTGATTCTAGATGTTATGTCATTAATTTATTTGTTGGGAGCTCAAAGAAAAATAAAAATTGGTTGCCTGTTGGGATTGAGTCTCATCAGTATGCACCAAATGAGGCTTCAAAAAGCGATCAGTCATCGTTCCACTCAGAGAAGATCGAAGGCTTTGATGAGTTATATGCAAAAGCTCCCGCAGCGAAGAAAGAAATTGACCTTCTGGCCGATAAAATAGCGGCTATGAATGAGGGGAGTGTTGCTAAAGTGCCGATAAAGTCATTAGAGAGATCTAAGGAAAAAGTTATTAATGATTACGGCGGTGACCCAACTCGAATCAAAGATCTTGCAAGGAATACCATTGTTGTACCGCAGGATAAAATCCCTATAGTGGTTGGAATGCTTAGGGAAAAAGGGGCAATGGTAAAAGTTATTGATGGATCTGTCGATCCGTTAGGTTATAGCGGAGTAAATTCTAAAATTAAAACGAGTAGTGGTTTGGTTGCAGAAATACAAGTGAACTCTCCTGAGATGATATATGCAAAAGAATCTCCTGAGTTTGCAGTAGCTCTACTGGGTAAGGATGCATATGCATCTATTGCAAAGAGAACCACAATTGAAGGTGGAAAAGGACATGAGTTATACGAGAAATGGCGCTCTTTGAAAGAAGATGATCCACGAAGAAAGAAGATTGAAGTTGAAAGTAAAAATTACTATACGTCTTTGAGGTCTGTGCTGATGCCGATTAAAACAGGTGAATATTTAAATCTAAGGCATATTTTTATTGACTATCCTTTTGAGTCAGTCATGTTTAGGAGGGATCATCAGACTAAAAATATATACAGAAAATTTTATGGTGAAGAGGAAAGTCAAACTCCAATTCCTAGCAATAATCGACTGTTTAATGATGCCCTCCGGCATGGGCAAGAAATATCTCAGGAAGAATATCTTAAAGGGAAGGGGAAAGGGAAAGGAAATGAGGGTTAATGTCTAATTGTGAGTATATCCAAAGAGTTAAAGATAATAATCTCGTGGTCTTTATGTTGGTGTGGGGCTTATAAGATGTTTTGATTTTTTTGTGGCTGGGTTTGTTGAAGGGGGTGTTCTTTTGTGTCAGGTGAAATCATAAGGTCTTAAGGTTTTCAAAGGCTTCAAAATTGAATTGTTGCTTGTCAGTTTTAATTATGATTTTGTGGATCATGAAACTGCCTCCCATAGCTGCACGCTAACTCGAAAAATTAAAATCAATCCAGATACAAACATGATCGAAAGTGCGTAGCTGTTAAATTTTTGTATGCTTATTATCTTTAGGAAATGTTTTGCTATAAACATGCCTGTCATAATTCCCAGTCCAATGGTCAAGCCGTAAGTGATTAATTCAGTGTTAAGCGCGCCAAAATGGAAGTAAGCGACAAGTTTCGTCGAGTGCATCATTAAAGAGCTTACCCCTCTGGTTGCGACTAGCTCCTCTTTGTTAAGTCCGTAATTTAAGAAAAAAGGATTTTGTACGGGGCCTACAGCGCCAATAATTGAAGAGAAGAGTGTGGTGACAAATCCGAGCATGGGAAAGTACGGCAGGTACATAACAAATGAACGTTTCTTATGCCCGAATCCAAACTGAAATATGGTCGAAACTAAGAATAAGCCGACAGTAAACTCTATTAATAGCGGGTGCATCTGGGTATAAACGTAGGCGCCAATAATTGCTCCAGGTATGATGCCTGGGATTAGCCATAATGCCACCTTCCAATCTATGTGCTTCCAAAATAAATACACGCCGAATGGGGATGCAATCGCATTTCCTGTTGTTAATACCGGGGCGACTAAATGGGGGCCAACTAGAAATCCTACTAGTGGTACCAGCAGCAGTGCGCCACCACCTGCAGCCATAATAGAAATGTAGCCAGTAATCAGGCCGAGAATTAGAAGGAGGGTAATGATCATGTGTCAGAGGATTTTCGTGCCTACAATAGGGATTTTTATTTCTTAAAGGTAAGCATAAAAATATTTTAAGGCTAGTGGTTGTGGTAAAGGATATCTATTTTGGAGCAAGTCGAATTATATGAAAATATCTACAGTTTCCTCACATTATTTCACGTCAAATCTGCCTTCTTAGGCTGGTAAATAATAGAATGTTATCACTCAATAGTTTTTTATGATGGCAGATAAAAGTACACTCACATCACTTCACTATTGGGGCTTATCTGTTCTCTCTCTTGCCGTCTTCTTGGTTGCAGGGGACTTTACAGCTTTCTCTCCTGCATTACCGGCGATTGCTGCCAATTTTTCCTCAAATTTTACTTCAGTCCACTGGGTAATTAATGCTTACTCTCTTACTTATGGAGTGATCATTGTGACTGGTGGTCGACTGGCAGATGTTTACGGCCGTAGGCGCTTATTTATATTTGGCGTTATTGTCTTTGCGTTGTCCTCGCTTGTGGGTGGTTTGGCACAAGATCTATGGGTGCTTCTCTTATGTCGGGCATTAATGGGGTTTGCTGGAGCGTTGATCTGGTCCGCGATTCTTGGGATGGCTTATAACCTGTTACCTCCAGAGAGAGCCGGTTTGGCGGGAGGGTTAATACTGGCTGCCCTTGGTTTGTCGACATCCCTAGGGCCCATATTGGGTGGTTTTTTTAGTGAGTACCTAACCTGGAGGTGGGTCCTTTTTGTCAACATACCATTGGCATTTATAATAATTTTTTTGTGTTGTAGGAAGTACCCAGCTGATGAAGTAGTGAGAATTGAGGAGGATGTTGATTATCTGGGTGCATTATTGCTTTCAGTGTCACTATTTTGTTTCTTGCTGGCTATGGAAGTGCTGGCTCAAAAGCATGCTTTTGGATTATTTTCCACTTTATTGTTGTGTTCTTCAATGTTATTTCTTGTGGGGTTTGGTTGTAGAGAGATCAGTAAGGGATCTGCTGCGCTAATACCCGTTGAGTTGATAAAAGATGCCAGTTTTCTATCTATAGTGTTTAGTGTTTTGTTGGTTGCGACAGCCTTCTTTGCTGTCCTTGTTTATATACCTCTACTTTTTATTAAGGTTCATAAATATAGTGCCCTTATGGCAGGGGTTGCACTTTTGCCAATGATGGTAAGCTCCAGTATTTTTTCTTTTGTATCTGGATTGATACACGAAAAGTGTGGTGCAAGGTTGTTAATTTGTAGCGGAGCCCTTGGTATGAGTGTCGGGCTCTATTGGCTGTCAGTACTCAATGAATCCACAAGTTATGTTTTTTTTATCCCTGGGCTGGCATTGGTAGGGGCAAGTTTAGGAGTCTATTCACCAGCCGCGGTTACTGCTGCCGTTGCTTTGGTTGATCCCAGTAAGTCAAGTCTCGCGGGGGGAATTGTTTATATGTTCCGTTTTTTGGGTGGTGCGCTTGCTCTTGGGTTCAACGCAATAATCCTAGCCTATTATGATGATATTGCTGAAGGTGTCTACAGGATTTTTGAGGTGGATGCTTTTATAACTTTTCTTGGTTTTTTATTGCCGCTTTATTTTTTGAAAGGTGTTGATGCACGTTTTTCTTGAGGTTTGTTTTGACGCTTTATATATCTTGTCTGCTGGGTAAAATTTCAAGATCACTTTTGATGATCTGTTTGAGGAGCAATTCAATTTAACAGTGCTTTGCGGGGTGTGAGATCTAACTCTTTTTGCCGAATGGAAGATTGAAGGCTTTGTGTTTGGGTAAACATCAGCTTCTTTTTCAGTATTTTTCTATTGTGCTTGGCTAATGAATGATTCACTTCATGATTTACAGTTGTGGAAGGGGGCTAAGGATTATTTTTAAGCGATGGTCACTAATGAATGCTCTAATGAAATAGTGAGAGGGGAATGCTGTTTTAGTGTGATTTTTGACTTGGCAGGTAAAATTTAACGACTTGTAGAAAGGACTTTAATAATGCTTGGAGTACAAAGTAGCGAAGTTTTAAAGTTGCTGTATTTGTTGGGGGCAGAAAATGGAGTAGTCGATAAAACGTGTTTTATGGCTAGGTGAGTAAAAATAATGAATTTAAAGGGGTTAACGGTTTCTGAAACCCGCAGTTTGGGGCTGGCGGCGTTAATTTTCTCTATTTTCCTTATTGGGTATGACTATACGGCCTTTTCAGTTGCCTTACCTGCGATTCAAAAAACCTTTAATATCGATCTTACTACAACAATGTGGCTGGTTAATGCTTATGCCTTGGCTTTTGGTGTTTCTGTAATATCGTGTGGGCGTTTAGCCGATATGTTGGGTAGGCGCCGAACTTTCTTCATGGGCGCCTCACTTTTTTCGCTATTCTCATTGCTGGGGGGCTTTTCCCTTAACATCTGGATGTTGATGGGGTGTCGCGTAATGTTGAGCATTGGTGGTGCTTTGATGTGGCCCGCCGTGATTGGAATGACATACCACCTGCTGGATAGTAAACGCGCAGGGGTGGCTGGTGGGTTATTAATGCTTGGCTGTGCTGTCGCTAACGCACTTGGCCCAATTATTGGCGGTATTGTGACTGATTCTTTAGGCTGGCGGTGGATTCTCTTTCTTAACCTCCCGATAACTTTGGTAGCAATGTTGGTTTGTTGGCGACTGATTGGTAGTGACTTGCCTGAGGCTCCCTCTGAGCGTGTAGACTTAATGGGGCTACTCTTCCTCTCATTGGCATTACTTGCGCTATTGGTTGGATTGGACCTGTCGGTAGATATGGGATTTGCTAACTATCGAACCATACTTTTATTTTTGGCGTTTGCGATTTTCTTTACAGTTTTTATCTGTTTGGATTACCACTCCTCAGAAGAGCCGCTAATTCCCATCGATGTGGTGAAGAATAAGAAGTTCTTAGCGGAGGGAGTGGCGACCCTGCTGGTCTCTGTGGCATTTATTGCTGCACTTATGTTTATCCCCCAATTTCTAAGCAAGATTTGGAGTTTTTCTGCGATCCAATGTGGTATTGCATTGCTCCCCATGATGCTTGCTTTTGGTGCCACCTCTTTTCTGGCTGGACATCTCTATGGGCGGTATGGGGCCAAGCGCCTTTCCAGTCTAGGGGCCTTATTTATGTGGGCCGGTATGTTGGTTCTTTCGAGGCTTAGTGCTCAAATTGATCCAACTACTTTTGTCCCGGGCCTGATATTGATGGGGGTTGGTATGGGCTTGTTCTATCCAACTGTGACGACGGCAGCGATATTGATCCTTCGTTTCAACCGTGCAAGCCTCGCAGCAGCCATTATTTATATGTTTCAGATTATTGGCGGTGCTATTGGCCTGGGCTTGAATACGACAATCGTTGCACTGGCTCCAGATCTAGCAACAGGTATGAGTAGGGCCTTTTTGATGAATGCACACTTGGCTTTGTTGGGTGTGGTGGTGAGTGTGTTTTTTATTAATGGAAGGAAGCGAATTGTAGGGAATGGTTGCTGTTGAAATAGGAGCTTTTATATTTTATTCGTTGATTACTTCTAAGTATTCCTCTGAGTTTTTTTTGAGTAGATTGGCCCAAGATTATCAAGAAACCTATTGTAAAGTTCTATATCATACTCGCAAATCTTTTCAATTTTCTTCAATGTCCCCGTTTCGGATTTTATTTGTTGAGCAAGTTCACTGTTTGGGCTTATGTTTATTTGGGGTATGTTTAAATTGACTTTAAAGTCTTCGCTGACCTGGTTTGCCAGCAGGTGTAAGTGTTTGGTTGTGCCAACAATTGAAAATTGTTGCAGGTTGGAAAGTGCTTGTTCGATGTAATCTGCAGGGCTTGGATTACGGGTTAGGCTTAAATTTGAGAAATAGTAGAGAAAGGTTTGGCCGGCAACAATTCCTTTGTTAGATTGGATGTATTTATTTAAGGGGAGTGTGTTTTTAGACCATTTACTTTCTTTGAAGCTGTTGTAAACATAGAGTGATATCCATCTTTCGATAGGGTCCCTTAATACTGTTAAGAAATTCCATTCGTGATAGAAGTTTCTTATCAGGTTGGGACGGCAGAAGCAGTGCCCCCGGCCAAAAAAGTTTGATTTAATGGATAGATTGTAAGCAAGTACAGTCTCTCTTACAGACATCATTGAGGTTTCTAATATGTCGGCTGCATATTTACTTTCCTGCAGTTTGATATCGAACTCTCCCAGTCTATGGGGAGTATAAATATCCTTTTTAAGAGATAAGTAAACTGATGAGCCTGCGCATTTAGGGACATGGCTGAAATAGATTTTTGGG
Organism: Microbulbifer variabilis; assembly: GCF_023716485.1. NCBI lineage: Bacteria > Pseudomonadati > Pseudomonadota > Gammaproteobacteria > Cellvibrionales > Microbulbiferaceae > Microbulbifer > Microbulbifer variabilis. Next base: position 2,936,198 of record NZ_CP092418.1, on the reverse strand, counting down.
GGGGGAGGGGAACTCTGGGGGAGTATTTGGCTATGTGAAACTTTTCCGTCTGAAATATCCTCAGTAGAGGGAGTAAAGGTCAATTTTCGTAAGAGCTTTTTCATTTGAATTTTTGTAATGATAATGAAAAATTTACTTGATTGAGATTGAGATTGAGATTGAGATTGAGTAATAAGTTGTTTGTACTGCCTAATATTCGCAGGTTATGCCATAACGGTAGTGCATTAAAGCTAGTTTGCTTTTTAACTTTTGTAAATATAGTTTTTAAGGGGAATAAGGCTTATATCCATCACAAACTTAATTTGGCGCGAATTGCCTTTAAAGTTTATATACAATTTTGTGTGAAATAAAAAGCCCCGCCAAATGGCGGGGCTTTTTAGTGAGATAGGGCGGTTAATTATACACTAACTTCCTGGATCTCAGTCGCTGCGATGCGCTTGCCTTCTTCGGCAGACTTCTGGAAGTCTTCAATCTGATCGAAGTTCAGGTAGCGGTAGATCTCGCTGGACATGGAGTCCAGGTTCTGTGCGTATTCCTGGTACTCAGCCGGAGTCGGCAGTTTACCCAGGATGGCGCCTACAGAAGCCAGCTCAGCGGAGGTCAGGTACACGTTGGCACCATCGCCCAGACGGTTGGGGAAGTTACGGGTAGAGGTGGACAGTACGGTAGCATTCGGTGCCACACGCGCCTGGTTACCCATACAGAGGGAACATCCGGGCATCTCGGTGCGGGCACCGGCAGAACCGTAGATGTTGTAGTAACCCTCTTCCATCAACTGGTGCTCATCCATCTTGGTGGGCGGGGAGATCCACATGCGAGTGGAGATGCCACCTTTGTGTTCTTGCAGCAGTTTACCGGCAGCGCGGAAGTGACCGATGTTGGTCATACAGGAGCCGATAAAGACTTCGTCTACCTTGTCGCCAGCAACGTCGGACAGCAGGCGTGCGTCGTCTGGGTCGTTCGGAGCACATACGATCGGCTCTTTGATCTCGGCCAGATCGATCTCGATCACTTCCAGGTATTCGGCGTCGGCGTCCGCTTCCATCAGTTTCGGGTTGGCCAGCCACTCTTCCATGGCGCGCGCGCGGCGCTCCAGGGTACGCTTGGAGCCGTAACCTTCAGCGATCATCCAGCGCAACAGGGTTACGTTGGAGCGCAAGTACTCAGACATGGTGTCTTCGGACAGCTTGATGGTACAGCCAGCAGCGGAGCGCTCGGCGGAGGCGTCGGACAGCTCGAATGCCTGCTCTACAGTCAGGTCTTCCAGGCCTTCGATCTCGAGGATGCGGCCGGAGAAGATGTTCTTCTTGCCTTTCTTCTCAACGGTCAGCAGGCCCTGCTTGATGGCGTAGAGAGGAATGGAGTGCACCAGGTCGCGCAGGGTGATGCCGGGCTGCATTTTGCCCTTGAAGCGCACCAATACGGACTCAGGCATATCCAGCGGCATAACACCGGTAGCAGCGGCGAAAGCTACCAGACCGGAACCTGCCGGGAAGGAGATACCCATGGGGAAGCGGGTGTGGGAGTCACCACCGGTACCTACGGTGTCCGGCAGCAGCATGCGGTTCAGCCAGCTGTGGATGATGCCGTCAGCCGGGCGCAGGGAAACACCGCCACGGTTCATGATGAAGTCCGGCAGGGTGTGTTGGGTGCTGATATCAACGGGCTTCGGATAGGCTGCAGTGTGACAGAAAGACTGCATTACCAGGTCGGCGGAGAAGCCGAGGCAGGCCAGGTCTTTCAGTTCATCGCGGGTCATGGGGCCAGTGGTGTCCTGGGAGCCCACAGTGGTCATTTTCGGCTCGCAGTAGGTACCCGGGCGGATACCTTCAACGCCACAGGCTTTACCAACCATCTTCTGCGCCAGGGTGTAACCCTTGCCGGTGTCGGCAGGTTGCTCAGGCTTGCGGAACAGCTCGGAAGGCGCCAGGCCCAGGGCTTCACGGGCTTTGCCGGTCAGGCCGCGGCCGATGATCAGGTTGATACGACCACCAGCCTGAACTTCGTCCAGCAGGACGTCGGACTTCAGTTGGAATTCAGACAGGACTTTGCCGTCTTCGGCCAGGATCTTGCCGTCGTAAGGGCGGATCTCGATCACGTCGCCCATACCCAGTTCGTCAACGGGGGCTTCGAATACCAGGGCGCCGGCATCTTCCATGGTATTGTAGAAGATCGGAGCAACTTTACCGCCGATACAAATACCGCCACCCTTCTTGTTGGGCACGCCAGGCATTTCTTCACCGAAGTACCACAGCACGGAGTTGGTGGCGGACTTACGGGAAGAACCGGTACCTACTACGTCGCCAACGAAAGCAACGGGTAGGCCCTTGGCTTTCACTTCTTCAATTTGCTTCAGCGGGCCGGTAACGCCAGCTTCTTCTGGCTCCAGGCCGTCGCGCTTCATTTTGTACATGGCCAGCGCGTGCAGGGGGATGTCCGGACGAGACCAGGCATCCGGTGCCGGAGACAGGTCGTCGGTGTTGGTTTCGCCAGTGACCTTGAATACGGCAACTTTGATGCTCTCGGGCACTTTGTTGCGCTTGGTGAACCACTCGGCGTCAGCCCAGGATTGCATTACCGCTTTGGCGAATTCGTTGCCGGCTTTGGCTTTCTCTTCCACATCGTGGAAGGCGTCAAACATCAGCAGAGTGCCTTTCAGCTGCTCGGCAGCCAGTTCGGCCAGATCTTTGTCGTCCAGCAGCTCGACCAGGGTGGAGATGTTGTAGCCGCCCAGCATTTGGCCCAGCAGCTCTACAGCGTGTTTGCGGTCGATCAGCGGGGACTCCGCGTCGCCCTTGATAATGGCGGACAGGAAGCCGGCTTTCACGTAAGCGGCTTCGTCAACACCGGGGGGTACACGGTGGGTTAGCAGGTCAACTAATTCCTGCTCTTCGCCTTTTGGCGGATTTTTCAGCAGCTCAACCAGGCCAGCGACTTGCTCTGCGTCGAGTGGCTTCGGTGGGATGCCTTGTTCGGCGCGTTCTGCGACGTGTTTACGATAGGCTTCAAGCACGGATAAGTCCCTCTTGGTGTGTGGGGTGGCACCAACAGCGGGTGGAATTCCCGATCTTTGTACTGTTGTCGGGATTTTTTTTTCGAGGCCGCTGAAGGCGGGGTGGCGAATACTACAGCAAAGCCCTACGGCTGTTAAGTTTATCGAAAAATCAATAATTTAAGTGAATTTCGACTATTCGCAGAGCAAATTTTACTGTGCCCACTGCAGCTGCCTCACCTCTTTTCTTAGTGGCCGAAACAAAATAGTCTACGCGCAATTTTAATCCAGGCCCGCGTTGCCTGATCGGCTAAATCTGGTTAATTGATGTACAAAAAAGTCCGTACACCTTGCATTGGTGTCTGTTCAACGGGAATAGGTGATGATGTCTGTCGTGGGTGCAAGCGTTTTGCCCACGAGGTGATCGACTGGAATGCTTATACCGAAGAGCAGCGCCGTATTATTGCCTCCAGGCGGGAGGGCTATTTAACCAATGCTGTACGCAGCCAGCTGGAAATCATTGATGAGTCGTTGCTGCTTTCCCAGTTGCGCCATCAACAAATTCGCTTTGATGAAAGCCAAAGTGCCTACTGCTGGGTTTTTGAGCTGCTGCGCGCCGGTGCCAGCCAGATTGGCGATCTGGGTGCTTACGGCCTGCGCCCGACAGCTCAGGCCAGGGGAGTGAGTCTGGTGGAAATTCGCCGGCGCATCGATGAAGATTTTTATGCCTTGTCTGTGGCTTACTATCAGCGCTTTATCGCCCCTGGCTTGATATAAGACTGACTTAAAACCTCAACTTATTCTTACGTGCCTGGGCTACTGTATTTCCCGAGGCGATTTACCCCTTTAGAATTGATGTTCATCTTTCCGGTAATGGAGAACCGGCTATCAGCTCAGCTCACAAAAATCCGCGTAGAGTACTTCTCGTGGTTAATCCAAAAAGCCGGAATGGTGCCGAGGCGGATATCGACAGCGGCCTAGCGCGCTTACGCGCTGATGGAATAGAGGTTGAAATCTTGCACTCCGAGGGTCCAGAGGAGACCGAGGCTGTGATCCGGCAGAGCCACAAGAACCTCGACCTTGTGATAGTCGGTGGCGGAGATGGCACCATCAGCTCCACCGCTCGGGTATTGAAAGAGTGCCAACTGGCCCTGGCAATTCTACCGCTGGGTACCGCGAATGATTTGGCGCGCTCCCTTGGCATTGTCGACTTGGAGCAGGCTTTTGATGTCATTATCGGCAACCATCGCCAGCTAATCGACCTCGGCGTTGTCAATGGTCACTATTTTTTCAATGTGGCCAATATGGGGCTTGGGGTAAAAGTGACTGAAGCACAAGACTCCGAGATTAAAAAGCTCTGGGGGGTTCTAAGTTATCTGAGAGCCTTCTTTTTATGCTTATTAGCCGTAGCGAGGAGGATTACCGTGCAGCGGCCGGGCAACTTGAAGAAAAGTCGGCAGCTAATTTCTTAAACACAATTACCAAACGCCGGCAGGTGCTTGCGGACGAGTTAGAGCGGGCAATTCGTGCCGAAGATAGTTTACCCTCTGAGCCGGATAGGGACCTCAAGGCTGGTGAACAGCTGCTACAGAGCTTTGCGCCCCTACTGGCTGAGGACAAAACCAAAGAGATTTTCAAAAAGCGCCAAGACGCCGATCGTGGGCTACTTGCGCGTCTTAACGATGATGAGTTGAGTGCTCTTGATAAATCCCACAAGGCGCTTAAAGAAGCCTGCCGGATTCAACTCGAAGAAACATTGGCGGAGCTGGCTCAAAGGCTCCGGTAGCCCTTTGGGCGTTCCGGTTAACCGGCGCTAGCGTTGCTGTCGCAAGAAGACACGCAGGGCAGGTAGGAATGGCTCTGTGGAAATAGCCAGGTCCCTTCTTTGTCGGCGCCGGCTAACACTGGGTTGATGATCGACCCGAGTAAATTCAGGCAATCGCCCGGCTTCATTCGCAGCCACTAGTATCGGCATGGAGGAGTAACCCACTTGTCGATACTGGTCTTCCCCTCCAGCTTCCTGTGCGAAGAAAATTTCGGCGACCTGTAGATTGGGGCGGCTCTGCACCTGTACCTGGCGCAGGTCCTCCTGTTGGCTTTTGTGCAGGCCGGCAAGCAGTTGCCGTTGGTATTGGATGCCGGGATCTGCACCGGTTGGGTCCATCTGGACCAACTTTTTTTCACACCACTGCACTGTGACTTTGCGAATGGACTTGCGCGCCTTTATCCAGGAGAGTGTGATGGCATCCGGATGCTGCTCGCAGAGTAAAACCAGACGGTAGCACTGGCGCAGGTGCGCGCGGGGGTAGCCCGCTTGCGCCAGTACCTCGCGTACGTTGCGGTCTCGCTCTGCCATGGGCCGCTCTGCTAAGGCTGATCGGTACTCGGCGATAGCATTGGCAAAGGCCTCTTTGTCGCTGTTGAGTTGTTTTGCCAGTGCCAGAGTCTTGTCTGGAACCGCCAATAGACCCGGGATTTGCAGGGTTGCACGGGCATCGCCTCCGGTTCCTAGAGGTTCGGCATAATCCAGCTGGTTATACAGGGCGCCAGCAAGAGAAAAGGGCCGCTCAAAGCTTTCTTGCAAGGATTGGGCTGCTTCCAAGGCAAAAGGTGGCTGCAGCAGATAGTGTTGCCAGGGCTTACCGGCAGTTTGAAGTTGTTCAAGAGAGTCGCGTAATTCTGCTGCGCTGCTGTGGATCTGCTCCAGTAAGGGGGGGATGCTGAGTGCCAATTGCCGATGGTCTTTCATCGCCGAGTTCCACTATTCAAAAGATCAATATTTTAATGCACTTAATAAACCGTTAACAAATTTCTATTTGAACTGTTTAAAACTGGAGGTGCCTGGCGTGTGAAGTTGGTTAGAGGTTGACTGAAGGGGGTGCGTCACAGAGAAAAGGATAGATAGCTATTTACAGTAAAAGCTGCCCTGGAGAGCAGCGCTTGATTTCTGTTGGGGCCTGCCTTTCTGCTGTTGTGCCGCTATAATCCCGCGCCAAATGATGATACCAGATGAAATACTGATCCCATGAGTGCCCAAGTTCCCGATTTGTCCGCGATTCACGAATTCCTGCTGTGCGCCACCCCGGATGCCTGGATTGAGGCAGCACTGGCTGAGCCGGAAATGATGCTGGTGGACCACGCCAACTGTGAAAAGAAGGCGGCCGGTACAGCGCTCAACCTGATGTTTCGCTATCTGGGGGATTTTGAGCTGCTGCACAAGATGTCGCGTTTGGCTCGTGAGGAGTTGCGCCACTTCGAGCAAGTACTGGCTATTATGGAAAAGCGCGGCATTGCCTATCCCCACGTGAGCGCCTCCCGCTACGCGGCTGGGTTGCGTGCCGAGGTGCGCAGCGCAGAGCCAGGGCGCCTTGTGGATACTCTGATTTGTGGAGCCATTATTGAGGCACGCTCCTGTGAACGCTTTGCCCGTATAGCGCCACACTTGGATGAAGAGCTGCAAAAATTTTACCTGTCTCTGCTGAAATCTGAAGCTCGCCATTTCCGCGACTATCTACATCTTGCGCAAAAAGCCGCAGATGAAGATATTGAGCCGCGGGTGCAAGCGTTGTTAGCGCTGGAGAAAGAGCTCGTGCTGAGTGGCGATGGTGAGTTTCGTTTCCATAGCGGTGTGCCGGGAAAGTCGCAGGGCTAGGGTCCGTTAAAAATCATTGAACCGTCACTGATGGAGATCACTTTCTTGCCTAACTAGACAGGAGGGCTATGAAGTTGTTCTACATCAGTTGCAGGCAGTACATTGGACACCAAAATGCTGTGTGCCTATTTAGGTGCTACTTAGGAGCTACCGCGGTTTAGGCGCTACCCTGATGCTAGTCCACTGGGAAGCAACGGCGCTTAAGGTATTCATTTCTGATCAAGACTAGCCAGTAGGCGTATAAAATCCTGTAGCTCTCTGTCGCTCGAATAATCGATAGAAAATTTATTGTGAAAAAAGACGGTGAGCTTCACTTTTGCTGAGTTGATAAATACGGTGTAGCCATCAAAGTCGGTGCTCACTGTCAGCCCCTTGTAGTGCCAGCCGTCTGTTTCCTTGTGTCCCTCCCGGGTGACACGATCAAATACCCGCAAGGCCTGTTTGACATCAATTTTGCTCTCCTCTTCCATGCAGGCTTCCCCGTGCCACTAAACTTGTTGTTTCTGTTCTCCCTTACTGTATGGAAGATTAGACAGCATGGATAGTAGCGGCTATCAGCAGCCGGTGGTGGATACCCGTTTATTTGATGCCCTGGCTTACCTGGGGCTCTGTCCTTTTGTTGTCGGTCTATTGTTGCAGCTAACTGAAGTCTCCCTCCTGGGTATTGATGCCAGCCTATTCTTTACCGCTTATAGCGCAGTGATTCTCAGCTTTTTGTGTGGTATCTGGTGGGGGGGCGCGCTGAACCGGCCCGGCCATCCTCACCGGTTGGCGTTGATCGTGCTCAGTAATGTGGTTGCGCTTGCCGGGTGGGTGGGATTAATGCTTTATCAAAGTGCTTGGGGGTTGCCCATTCTCGCAATAGGTTTTGCCTTTGTGGCCTGGATGGAGGCCCGCTTAAATCCCAATCTGCCTGGTCGGGAGCAGTATTTTCGTACTCGCAGTATCGTGACCTATCTGGTGATTGCTTGCCATATCGGCATGATACTGCTGCGTTAACACTTGGAGTAACCGTTTCTCCGTCGTTCTGAAAGCTAGACTTTCACCAGAAAGCGACACGAGAGTGCCAGGTATGAAGTCGATTGCCCCTCCAGCATTGGATCAATTATTTTTTGAAGCTAGAACACACAGTTACTGGCAAGATAAACCGGTGCCGCAAGAGTTGCTGAAAAAGTTGCACAATCTTGTCAGGATGGCGCCCACCAGCGCTAACTGTTGCCCGATGCGGGTTGTTTTTATTGTGAGCAAGGAGGGAAAAGCCCGGCTTAAACCGGCTTTGAATGCGGGCAATATTGAGAAAACCATGTCGGCACCGGTGACAGCAATCATCGCATTTGATATGCGCTTTTACGAATATCTTCCCAAGTTGTTTCCCCACACACCGGCGCGTGAGTGGTTTGCCGATAATCCAGAGTTGGCAGAAACCACGGCATTTCGCAATGGCTCAATACAGGGTGGCTACTTTATTCTGGCGGCTAGGGCTCTGGGCCTGGACTGCGGTCCTATGTCTGGGTTTGATAATACCCTAGTAGATCATGAATTTTTCAGTGATCAGTCCTCAACCCTAGCCTTTGTACAGGAACACTGTCCAGGCCATATTAAATCCAACTTTCTCTGTAATCTGGGATACGGTGTGGATGCCAAGTTACATCCGCGCAACCCGCGCTTTGAATTCGATGAGGTATGCCAAGTTGTTTGAGGGCACTGTGTGAATGCCACCAAGATTTTAAGAGGAAGGTTAAAAGTGAGTTGGATGAATGGCTCATAGGCAATTGCAAAATCTATTTCGCCCGAATAATTACTTTTTACCCAGAGATGAAGAGGTTTTGTATGAGTTGTTTGGCAGGGATATCAGCCGGCCGGTAGTTGAGCGTTTTCTCGCGTTTCAGGATACTGAATATTTACGCTGTGTCTCATCTAAAAATAAAGGAATTTACCGGGCTGACCAAATGCTTCTGGATTGCTATGCCAGAAAAATTAATGAAGAAGCGGTTTTGGGTAAAAAACTGCTGTTCAGCAAGGAGGAGCTAGAGCCAATTATTTCGGCGTATCGAAATGAAACGCGATACATGAATCTGGGGGAAGAGAGGGTGTCTTTACCCCATGACGTGATTTCTACCGAAGAATTTATTCTGCACTTACAGGCCACCATTGTTAAAGCCTTGGAAAAAAAGAAAGAGGCCGATGACTTTGTCGTGGTAATTCCTACCACCAGTTATAAAGGGGAGCTTATTCCCAAGGCAATCTGCAGCAAGGCAAAACTGGATGATGAAACTTTCAAGAAGCAGTGTCAGTTGGGTTTGGTGAGAAACCAACACCTGCAATATGTGCTCAGTAAATCTTATCTTTGGACCCTAGCCCATGCCTGGCCCTTTATCACAGGTAGTGAGGTGGGCAGGGGGCGCTTTCGCGGGGTTGTATTCCGGCAGTTTGATCTTGGGTGGGACCTGATCTGCCCTGATCTCGATAGTGATACCAATGTTTTTGTCATTACCGATGCAAGTTGTTCCGGTGGCGAGGCTGAGCAAATTCGCAGTCGCTTGCTGAGGTGTGATAGGAGCGAGAAATCTGCGGTTATTATTCCACTATGTAAAAAGAAAGCCTTAGAGCGGTTGAGTAAAACCCCTGACGGTTTTGCCGATATTATCGCAGGGGTTGTGCTGGAGGACTTTAAGCGGCAGTGGAAAGATATGGGGCAGAGAGCGAGCTATAAAATACTGCGGGGAGGGAGTTAAGGCTGAAAACGTGTATTTGGCCATCATCAAATTTTCGTGATGCTGTTTAAAAGGAGGGCTTGGAAACCATCAGGTAAACGATAGCAATCGTTAAGGGAAAGGCCAGAGCACCTAGCAGGCACCAGGTGCGCATGATCCAGCGGATTTGACTGTGGCTATTTTCTTGGTTTGCATGTGCGCGCAATTGATATTGAAGGTAGACAACCGGTAGCCACAATAGGAAAACCGCTAGGGTTAGCCCGGCAGCCAATTGCAGCCAGGTTTGTTCTATCCATGCCGGGTTAATCACCAGCATCCCCAAGGCACTTCCCAGTAAACCGAGTACTGCGCTGCCGGTAAATATCCAGTCTGCTCGCACCGTTTCCTTGCTCACCCACTGAATCACCTGGGAATCACCGGACAGCCAGCCGCGCAAAGTATACCAGGCAATCCCGGTACCGGTTCCGAGTACGATAATGGCGCAGAGAATATGTAGTGTCTTGAGTGCGAGGTAGTAATTCATAAAGCGGCAGACCAAAATAAACCGGCAATAAGGTAGAGTTTTAGCGCAGAACTTTCAATCCTATAGGTTTGATTTGGCTATGAGTTTCAAACCAGAAAAAATTATCAGCGGTGGGCAGACCGGTGCGGATACTGGTGGCTTGATTGCCGGGCAACGATTGGGTATTGCCACCGGTGGTACTGCCCCGCAGGGGTATTGGACCGAAGCTGGAGAGCGCGCCGATTTCCTCAAAAGCTTCGGGCTGATTGAGCTGGCATCTGGGAATTTAGCAGAGCGCACTCGGGAGAATATCCGTAATTCTGATGCAACTTTGATTTTTACCGACAATCCCGGCAGTGATGGTACCTCTTATACCATTAAGTTTTGCCGGGAGCTGGGGAAACCCTTTTTAGTGATTGATCCCTGGGATGACTGTTGCAAACAAATTCGCGATTTTATCGGTAAAAATAAACCTTATATTTTAAATGTGGCCGGCAATAGGGAATCAAATTCTCAGGGAATTACCTGGCGCACGGCCGAGACCATACAGCGGGTATTTAGTGGTTAATTGGTTGCGACTGTTGGTTCGAGACTTGTGGTTGTGGCGCGCGCAGGCGTAGCTCTAGGTCTGTATGCTGGCCCACGGAAAACCAGAAAAAAACGCACAGCGCAGTGACTGTTGCGCCGAGGGTAAAGTATTGCACCCACTTTGGCTCCGGCCCCCCTGGTAGCCAGTGTTTCTCTTCGACGCTGCGGCGGCGATTCAATATCAGCGCATAGAAAATAACGGTGGCAATAACAAATATCAGCGACCAGCGTGTCTGCTGGCCATCGGAGCCCACCAGTGCCACCAGGCAATAGATTGCGGCAATTAGCAGTATTACAGTAAACAGTGTGTATTGTTGCTGCGGTATTTTGCCGTAAGCGAGTACCCGCAATGCAATTGCCGAGTAGATATAGGGCAGTAATGTCATGATGACCGCCACTGAGGCGATCTTGCCAAATTGCTGGCTGGCGCTGGGAGAAATGGTGGCGAGTACCAATAGGGACATCAGAATGGCCACCAATGTCAGGCCGACAGAGGGCACCCCTTTAGGGTTGGTTTTGGCAAAGGCTTTAGAGAAGAGACCGTCATCAGCTGCGGCTTTGGCAGATTGCCCTACCAAAAGAATCCAGCCGCCGAGAGAGCCGATACAACCTACTGCTGCACAGACTGCAACAATATTCGCGGCGGTATTACCTAACGCCAAACGTGCGGCGTCGGCAAAAGGTGCCGAAGAGGCGATGAGTTCCTTGTTGGGCAGCATGCCCATAATGACTGAAGAGCTCAGGACATAGGCTACCGATGCCAACAATACCCCGCCAACAGTGGCGATCGGCACATTGCGGCTGGGGTTTCTCACCACTGCGGCGGATACAGATGCGGTTTCCACGCCGATAAATGCCCACAGGGTAAAGGTGAGCGTGGCCATAATTGCACTGGCATTACTCTTGCCGGAGACATTCCAGCTGGCGTTGAATGTCTGGCTATCAAACCAGAACCAACCAAAGAGTGCTGTACCGAGAATGGGAATAAATACCAAACTGGTGGTGAGCGATTGGATACGACCAACCATGCGCGGCCCGAGGATATTCGCGTAGGTGAGTAGCCAGATCATGGCCACCTGGGCCAGGGCAAAGGTCATAGGGTCCTGGAGCGGGGGGAAGAAATGGGTGATATAGCCCAGCCCGGCGGTGATCAGTGCGACATTACCGATGACATTGGCCAGCCAATACACGAGGTTGGTTTGGTAGCCGATATAGTCGCCAAACGCCCTGCGTGCGTAGGCATAAGGGCCTCCGGCGGCCGGGTCCAGGGCGGCAAGGCGGGCAAAAACCAGTGCTAGTGATACGGCGCCCACGATGGTGATCAACCAGCCAATCAGAGAGATGCTGCCTATAACTGCCAAATTGGCCGGTAGCATAAATACGCCGGAACCCATCATATTGCCGGCCACCATCAGCGTGGCTGGCACCAGGCCGATTTTATTACTCTCCGCCGTCTGGGGGGTTATGGCGCGGTCCCCCGGTTCAGGGTGTAGACATGGTAGTGCCCCTTGTGTACTTCGACTCCGTGGTTGTCATGGCCGAAGCCGGGAAACTCCCGGTCGAAGGACTCCAGCACGCGTAAGTATTCCAGGGCAGGACTGCCCTCGCTGCCAAAATTTTCTCCCGGCATCAATAGCGGAATACCCGGTGGGTAGGGAATAACCCCGGTTGCTGCGCTGCGCCCTGCCAACTGGCTCAAGGGAAGCAATTCCACTTCGCCGCGCACCAGGGCTTCATAGGCCTGAACGGGGCTGCAGTCGGCCTGTGGCAGAGCAGAAAAACCAGCGGACATTTTTGCTGTGCTGCGCAACTCCTTCATACGGTTAAACATTTTTTGCGCCAGGTCGCGTAGGCCCATATCGGCATAACCAGAGTGTTTGGCCAGCAGATTGGGCAGACACTGGCTGAGAGGCTGATTGGCATCGTAGTCCCGTTTGAAGGCGAGTAGTGCGTTGATCAGCGTGCCCCATTTGCCCTTGGTTATGCCGATGGAAAACAGGAACAGGATGGTAAAATCAGTGGTCTTCTCGACAATAATGCCGAGGTTATCCAGGTACTTGCTGATAATGCCGGCAGGAATACCCCATTCCGCCAGCTGACTGTTGCGCTGCATGCCCGGGGTGGTGATGGAGACCTTAATGGGGTCGAGCATGCAATAGCCTTTCTCTAGCTCGCCGAATCCGTGCCAGGAGTCTCCGGGATTCAACAACCAGCAGCTGGCTTCGCTGCACAGTAGCTCTGTAGGTGCGCTGTGAAAGGCGTATTTCTGGCCGCTTGAAGGTTCTGTTACCTGATCCGGCTGCCAGCCATCAAAAAACCACTCCCCCTTTTCCCCATACTCTCGTTTCAGTCGTGCCAACACTTGGCGAAAAGCCACCGCCTCAGCGATAGATTCGCCCGTGAGCGCAGTGCCGCCAGGGCCGTCCATCATCGCCGCACTGACATCATTCGAGGCCATGATGGAGTAGAGGGGTGAAGTGGAGGCGTGCAACATAAACGCCTCGTTAAAGCGACCGTGTTCGATGGGGCTGCGCCCATCGCGGATATGAATCATGGAGGCCTGCGATAGGGCCGCCAGCAGTTTGTGTGTGGACTGGGTGGCAAATTTTGTCGGGCCGGTGTGAGGCTCATCGTCCTCGCTGTCGTACATCGCGAAGCGATCCCGATAGATCGGGTTGAAGCGCGCATAGGCGTACCAGGCCTCATCAAAATGCAGTCGGTCTACGGACTCACCCAGTAATTCCTCCACCCGGCGCACGTTATAGCAGAGGCCGTCATAGGTGGAGTTGGTAATCACCGCATGTACCGCCCGCGGGCTATCGGCGCTGCCCGCCAGGGGATTGTTAACAATGGCCTCTGAAATGGCTGCTTTCGTCAACTGATCTGGGGGAATCGGGCCAATCAAACCGTAGTGATTGCGCAACGGTATCAAGTAAGTAGGAACAGCGCCGGACATGGTGATGGCATGTTCTACAGACTTGTGACAATTGCGGTCGCACAGGGCCAGCTGGCCGCGGGTTACAGAGGCCATCACAATCACGCGATTGGAGGTGGAGGAGCCGTTAGTGACATAGTAAGTGCGATCTGCGCCGAATACCTTGGCTGCGTAGCGTTCCCCTGCGGCGATGGGGCCTGTGTGATCGAGCAGGGAGCCCAGCTCTGTCACAGAGATGGACAAATCTGAACGCAGCATATTTTCGCCGAAAAAGTCATAGAAGGCGCGCCCTGCAGGGGACTTTAAAAATGCGGTGCCACCAGTGTGGCCGGGCGTGTGCCAGGAGTATTCATGCACATGGGAAAAATGGGTTAGGGCGGCAAACATGGGCGGCAGCACTGCCTGGCTGTAGCGCCTTATTGCACCCTGGATACGCCCGCCGATAAAAGTGGGGGTGTCCTCCAGAATCCAAATGAAGTCATTGGCCAGCTCCAGGGCGCGGCGTGGCATATTGCTGACGGTTTCGCGGTCGGCGAGCAGAAATACCGGCAGATGCAGATTACGTGCTCGTAACTGCTCCAGCACATTCAGCGCTGGGGGGTGACCGCTGCCGGGCAGTTCCCAGTTCAGTAGCAGACATTGTATTGCCGGGTTGGCGCGCAACATGGCACTGGCATCGTCACTGGAAACTGTGGTGATCAGGTCGATGCGACGCTGCGCCAGCTCCTCCTGCAGGCGTGTGGCGGCGCGGCCAGGAGCGCTGTTGCTGGCGATCTCCCCACTGGCGAGCAGGGCCAACATATTGGTGGGCACTTGTTTTCCGAGCTGGTGCATGAACCTCCCGCCTGGGTTGCGTCTCGGGTCGAGTTGGCCGGCTCCTCGTCAGCGCAGAAAGTTGTCTTTCAGCAGGTCGACCACTTCATCTGCGCGTCCGTTGAGTATGGCCTTGAGGCCAAATAGCGCGGTGGAAGACACTTGCTGCGCTGTCACCTCTGGGGGCATCACCAGTTCCAGCCGGTTTACAGTGACGTCCAGTAAGGCAGGTCCTTTGACTGCCAGCCAGCGTTTCATCGCGTCCTCGAGATCACCCGCTTTCTCGACCTTTTCTCCAGGAATACCAATCACTTCCGCCATGCGGCTGAAGTCGGGGTTCTGCAGGTCGGTGTAGCTATCCAGCAGTCCTTCGATACGCTGTTCCATTTCCACAAAGCCGAGGGAATGATTGTTAAAGACCAATAGTTTGAGAGGGATTTTTTCCTGCACCAGGGTCAATAGATCGCCCATTAGCATGGTCATTCCGCCATCGCCACACATCGCAATTACCTGGCGGTTGGGGTCTGCCTTAGCCATACCCAGACCCTGGGGGTAGGCATTGGCCATGGTGCCGTGGGAGAGGCTGGTGAGGAAGGAGCGCTTGCCATTGGCGCGCAGGTGGCGCAGCAGCCAAACCATGGGAGAGCCGCCATCGGCGGTAAATGCAGCTTCGTCGCTGGCGAGTTTGTCCAGGGCTTGGGCAACGTACTGTGGGTGAATCAGTTTGGGGTCTGGCTCGTGGCCGCGCTCTTCCAACTGCTCCAGGTCTTTTTGATAGCGACTGAGCAGGTCCTGAAGAAATGCATTGTCACTGCGGTCTTTTAATCTCGGTAATAGGGCTTCAATGGTCGCGCCGACATCGCCGACCAGGCCCATATGAATGGGCGTGCGTCGCCCGAGGTGGGAAGCCGCTATATCCACCTGAATAATGGTGGCTTTTTCCGGGTAAAACTGGGTGTAGGCGAAATCGTTACCCAGGCACAACAGCAGGTCACAGGTTTGAACTGCGCGATAACCGGCAGGGTTGCCGAGGATACCATTCATGCCCACGTTGCAAGGATTGTCATATTCCAGATATTCCTTGGAGCGGGTGGTATGCACTATGGGTGCTGCCAGCTGCTGTCCCAGCTTAACTACTGCATCGTGCGCGAAGCGGCAGCCGATACCGCCATAGATAACAATTTTCCCTGCTTGGTTGAGCTTTTCTGCCAGCGCATCCAGCTCCTCATCAGTGGGGCGCGCTAACCACTGGGGGCGGTGAACAGCCCAGGGAATTGAGTCTTTGATCTTGGTCTTGAAGATATCGCCACTGACCTCAACCACCGCAACGCCTCTGTGGTTGAGAGCTGCCTGAGCAGCTTGGCTCACAATGCGGCGAGCCTGCTCAGGGTCGGAAAGGGTTTCACAGAATACTGCGCACTGCTCGTAGAGTTTGATCTGATCGACATCCTGCGGGAATCCCAATCCCTGCTCGGCTCGGTCAATGCGGGTGGCGATCAGCAATACCGGTGCGCCATTGCGGTGGCTCTCAAAGATGCCGTTGAGAAAATGCAGGCTGCCGGGGCCAGCGGTACCGGCACAGACACTGAGCTCCCCGCTCAAGTAAGACTCACCGCCCGCAGCCAGGGCACCCACCTCTTCGTGACGAACGTGGACCCACTCCAGCTTGGACTGGCGCACGGCGGAGGTGAAATGATTGATGGTATCGCCGACGATGCCATAGCAGCGCTTTGCTCCGGCTTTTACCAGGGCATCGACAATAATTTCCGAAACGGTCTCCATGGAAATCTCCAGAGTAAGGGGCAGGGCTTACAAGCGCCGCAGTGCGGAGTGATCATCGTGGTGAGCCAGGTTGACTGCGGGCCGGAATGAATCAGCCCTGGCGGCCTGCCACCAATGCCGGTAAGGCGTCTCCTCAGGGGCGTCTATCAAGGCTTTCTCATTGAGAAAGTGCCAGATGCGATCAATAGGATATGACTCGGTACCATTGATGCGGTGATAGAGATGGTAGGGTTGTAGGTCGCGCGGTTCGGTTAAACCGGCGGCGGCGACAATCTCCCCCAGGGCTTCCAGGGTCTTGGCCTGGAAAGCCGCCGCGCGCTTGCTCTGCACATCCACCACCAGGCCCCGCTGGCGCTTGGGGTCCTGGGTCGTGACACCGGTAGGACAGGTGTCGGTGTGGCAGCGTCGCGACTGAATACAGCCGATGGAAAACATAAAAGGCCGCGCGGCATTGCACCAATCGGCGCCTATTGCCAGACAGGCTGCGAGTTCAGAAGCAGAGTAGATTTTACCGCTCGCCGCCAGGCGCACTTTATCGCGCAAGCCGGTAGCGACTAAGGCATTGCGGACTACGATCAGCCCCGACAGCAGTGGCATACCCACATGGTTGGATAATTCCAATGGCGCGGCACCCGTCCCGCCTTCGGCGCCATCAACCACGATAAAGTCGAGATATTTCTCTGTTTCCAGCATGGCTTTCATAATGGCCAGTACTTCAAAGACCTGCCCCACGCACAGTTTGACGCCCACCGGTTTGCCACCGGACAGGTTGCGCATCTGATCGGCAAATTCGAGCATTTCAATAGGGGTGGAAAACATCGAGTGGGCGCGTGGAGATACGCAGTCGACGCCCGGCTGGACTTTGCGGGTTGAGGCAATTTCCTGGGTAACTTTTGCTCCGGGTAATACACCGCCATGGCCAGGTTTAGCGCCCTGGCTCAGCTTAATTTCCGTCATTTTTACCTGATCATTGCAGGCTTCGCGAAAAAGGTCGGGATCGAAGCTGCCGTCATCCTTACGGGCACCGAAATAGCCGCTTCCCAGCTCCCACACAAGGTCCCCACCGTGTTTGCGGTGATAGGGGCTGATGCCACCTTCTCCGGTGTCGTGGTAGAAGCCACCGATAGCTGCGCCCTGATTCAGTGCCTCAATCGCAGCGGCGGATAAGGCGCCAAAGCTCATGGCGGAAATATTTAATAGCGTTGCCGAATAGGGTTTTGCACAGCGGCCAGAACCCACTTCGATGCGGGACTTTATATCAGCCTCTTTGGCCGGGTTAATGGAGTGCGTGAGCCACATGTATTCATCACTGCGTACATCCAGCTCCGTACCAAAGGGGTGCATATCCGAGAAACCGTCGGCGCGGGCGTAGACCAGTCGGCGCGCCTCATAGCTAAATGGTCTGCCCTCCTCATCACCCTCCACTATGTAAGCGCGGAAGTAGGGGCGCAGATTCATAAATAACCAGCGTATGCGCCCGGCAACGGGGAAGTTACGTGTCAAACTCCAGTTGGGCTGGAGCATGTCATAAATGCCCAGTAGCACCAAGAACAGGCTGAGTAGCAATGCGATCACCCACCAGGCATCGACAGCAATGGTGAGTATTAAAAATATCGGTGTCAGAACCAGGGCGGTCACTGGAATGATGGCGCGCTTGATTCCATTCCGACTGGCATAGGCGCGCCAGGCTGTGGAGATGATCATAGTGTGTGGGTTCAATCTCATTACTGGGAGTTCCGATAATGAACCTAGATCATCACAGGGGGCTTTGCCGCTATCGGTCCACGATCTGCCGCAAAACTGACCACCCCCAGTATGAATCTTGCCAATCTACTGTTTGTAGGCGCGTAAATACTGGCTTTAGGCATTGAGTGTATGCAGCTGTTTATTTCCATGCGGGGAGGCCTGCAATACTTAATAAGGGAACGGGCCTCTGAATAGTTCAGTAATTTCAATTGAGGCTTGAAGGTCGCGTGGTATGGGGGTGGGTCTTTGCGAATGGATGAGTCCTTTGCCTGAGCATTCCAGTAGTCGCCTAACAAGATTCTGGCAGAAATAAGATTGATTGAGCGTTCACGGGAGATAAGCATGTCGGGATGGAAGCATGCTGCGGATGTACCCTTATCGATTACCGAGAGGAGTATCTACAACTTACATTACCGAAAAGCCTTGGCAGATATGATCGCCCGTGCAATCAGTATCAAGGGCGCGCTCCAGATCGACCTGTTCAGAGAGGCGGTTCAACGAACTGTCAATACTTACCCTATTGTTCGTTGTCGCTATACCCGCGAGCCTGTTCGACGGATTTTTGCAGATGTCGAATTGGATATATTGGATGTTCGGGGCATGAGTGACTCTCATGTAAAGAGCTTCTTAACCCAATACAGTAATGCGCCAATAGCACTGGATACTGATCAGCTGTTGAGCTTAAGCCTTATCCGTACCGGAGAGGATGAATACATCTTCTTAACGAAGTGTCATCACATTATTACCGATGGGATTAGTTTGTCACTGCTTTGGGGGTTGATACTGAGCACTTATCTGGACCTTGAGAGCGGGGCTGGTTTCCGTCCACAGCCCGAAATCATTGATTACGCCGATTACGTGGGTTTTGAAAATAACTACATCCGTAGCCAGCGGGGACAAAAAGCTCTACAACATTGGCAAAATAAGCTGGCCCGACAAAGAGGCGCGATTGAAGTGGCCTCATCAGGGAAAGGAGTCTCTCTGTATTGTGAAGACTTGGTTTGCACCCTGTATAAGAAAGAGTTCTCCCATATTAAAGAGCGGGCAAGGGCTGCCGGGGTCAGTCACTTTGTCTATCTGTGCGCAGGATTTCAGCAGGCTTTATTCGAACTCCTACAAAAAGATTTTTGGATGAATACGAGCTTGTCACTGCGGATAAAAAGAGAACATCGGAAGGTTTTGGGGCCAATGTTTCGCCAGGTAAATCTGGCAGTGGTAGCTGAGGAAACCTGGTTGAAAAAACTACGTAGGATGTGCAAAGAAATACACTATGCCGTGCGAACAGTTTACGTGGCTGACTCGATTGGTCCCCATGGCATTATTGGCAATAACCTGCCTGCTCCCTGTACCTATTTGATAAACTTTCTGCAAACAGAGGTACAGCAGGAGGGACTGCAAGCGATTTATAACGATGCTTCCTCGAACTGGGTCAATTTAAATGAGAGAGTAAAAATGCGCTCAATGAGTTTGCCCACCCGAATTACACCCTATGGAATCTATCTTTCTCTGGCGGCCTACGGTGGGCACCTTCATAGTAACTTTGTCTATAACGCCAACTGTTTCAGCCGCGACACCGTGCAAAAACTCAGCGATCGGTGGCGTTTTATCTTGGAGAATGGCTGTTAGGCCGAGTTTGCTTGAATTACTGCGCCAAAAATATCAGCAAACTCTCATTGGGCACGGGGGTAAATCATTCACTTTGCACAAGCGTTGGCCTGGTTACCGCCCTAGCCAGCAAGTGCTGGCATTCGCTCGCGGGAGTGGGTTTCTATAGCTGTAACGATAGAGTGATCATTCAGTTCAAGCAGAATCTCATCCAGACTCAGTAACTGCCAGCAGGCTCTTGCTCCTGCCTCTTCCATTTCTCCGCGTAGAAACTTACGCGCTAGTGCTGCCGCTGGGGCTGCAGGAATCCAGGGGCCATCGCCATTTAGGCCTAATACCTGCCAGCTGCGCGAAGCGCTTTCTCCATGGGCATTTTCCCCTGTAGCGCGCACGATCATGCCGCCGTGTGGCGTGCCTCCCGGCCAGCGGTCACTGATCTTATGGCCAAGTTGGGCTAGGCGCGCTGTGGTTGCCGGTAGTTGTAGGCGCGCCAATTGAGCGCAGGCGGACAGGCCGATTTGCAGGGTCAGAGGCTCAAGGCCAGTGGCGAAGCGAGCACTGTGCATCTTGGGAAAATACTTCGGGCAGAGCTCTAGGTCGGGCACATCAAAGTCGCACAGCCAGCGTTTGCCCACTGGGTGGGCCAGGTTGATGGGGCGTAGATTTTTTCCTGCGTGGGATTCGCGCCAGTAGCCGCTCTGCAGCTGTGGAAAGCTGTGGCCAAGGGATTCAAAGCCAGCGCGTACCGTCGCCAAGCCACGATCTATTCGGTGTGCAGGTGCTATGGCAATGTCTACGGAGTGAATCACTGGCAGTTCAAGCTGGATCTCGGCGATTGCGGCGGAGCTCAGCCCGGGTAGGCTACTGGCGCCCGATACCATACTAATACCTGCGGCCTCTGCGGCGGGGGACAGTCGGTGAAAATCGCATACGAAGCGACGACCATCGGAAATATCAATGTAAGGTGTGCGTGACTCAATGCAGGCTTTTGCAACCCGATAATCACTCTCTTTTTGGAAGGGGCCTGCGCAGTGAATCAAAAGATCTAGGTGGAGGGCTTTGAGTTGCGCAGCCAAGTTGACGGCATCTCTCTCCAGGCGTAAACCTTCGGCGAGCCCGCCGAGTCCCTCGGCACACTGGTCTGCCAGAGCCTTGTTGCGGCCGGTAATAATCAGCTGAATATTGGGCTCGGAGTTCAGCATTTGCGCAATGCGCGCGCCAAAGTTGCCGTAGCCGCCGAGTATTAATACGCGTTTGTTCAGGTTATTAATCACCTGGATCGCACTCCTCTCCCCTGAGGTTAGTTAGAGTGGATCATGCAATGGGGTAGTGACGTAAATCAAGAGAATCTTAGTGACTATTGATTAAATGACTGGCTGGCGGTTTGCCTTTGCTTGGTGAGTACCGACGAATAAATAGTAATCTTAGGGGGGCAACTATGACGTAAAAAGGGTCAACGGATTACCCCCGACAGGGTTCGTTATTCACGCCTTATCGACTGTTAAAGAAAACCAGGCGCTATCCCTTAGCCTTATCTAGTTTGTGTCTTACAGGGGCTAATCGATGACACTATTCACTTACTTGACGGTAACCTGATCGGCGGTCTTGTATATTATTTATTCATATCTTTTGGTGTTTGGCGCGGACTTTTCTCTGGGGAGGTTAATATGCGGCAAAACGGTAATGCCCATATTCTGGTGTTGGGGGGAGATGGCTTTTGCGGTTGGCCTACGGCCTTGTTTTTATCGCGGGAGGGATACACTGTCACTATCGTGGATAACTTCTCAAGGCGTCGTATCGATGAGGAGTTGGGGGTGGAATCCCTGACACCGATTGAGAGTATTGGGCAGCGCCTGCAGTGTTGGTGGGAGACGACCGGGCTAAATATCCGGCTGCACAGGCTGGATTTGGCTTGTGACTACGAGCCGCTAATGGAGTTGATTGCCGAGACCCAGCCCGCTGCTATTGTGCACTTTGCTGAGCAACGCGCAGCGCCATATTCCATGAAATCCTCGCGTCATAAACGCTACACCGTTTCCAACAATATCAATGCCACTAATAATCTTCTCGCCGCAGTGGTGGACGCCGGCGTCGATTGCCATATCGTTCATCTCGGTACTATGGGAGTTTATGGTTATGGCTCTGCGGGCATGAAGATTCCAGAAGGTTATCTGGATGTGGAAATACCGATGGCTGACGGCCAGAGGGTGTCCCAGCAGATACTCTATCCCACTAACCCTGGCAGTATTTACCATCTGACGAAATCCCAGGATCAGCTGCTCTTTGCCTACTACAACAAAAATGATGGTGTGCGAATTACAGATTTACACCAGGGGATAGTGTGGGGAACACAAACAGTGGAAACCTCCCTGGATGAGCGCCTAATCAACCGCTTCGACTATGACGGTGATTATGGCACTGTACTGAACCGCTTTCTGATGCAAGCCGCTACCGGCCATGAATTGACTGTACACGGTACCGGCGGGCAAACCCGTGCATTTATTCATATCTCCGATACCGTGCGCTGTATCCAGCTGGCGATTAACTCTCCTCCTGTCGCAGGAGAGCGGGTGCGTATCATGAACCAAATGACCGAAACCCATCGGGTGCGTGATCTCGCCAAAATGATTGCCGATGTGAGCGGAGCCAAGGTGGCATTTGTCGACAATCCGCGCAATGAGGCTGCGGAAAATGATTTATTTGTGGAGAATGCCAGCCTCTGTAACCTGGGGTTAAAACCGACATTTTTGGCCCAGGGATTACTGGAGGAAATCTCTGAAGTAGCAGGTAAATATGCCTATCGCTGCAATGCAGACCTGATCCCGTGTCGCTCTTACTGGCGCACCCACAAAGTCCAGGAAAGTACTCCAGATGTTGAGACACCACACCTGCACAAGGTACTTGAGGGGGCCCAGAATTTGATTCGGCCCACTAACTCTTAGCCGACGACTGGAACTCCTATGCCAGGCTGGGATTGCTCTGCGAATGTGCCTCTGTCGATTACGGAGCAGAGTATTTACAACCTGAATCACCGCAAGGTACTGGCGGACCTGATTACCCGCGCCATGCGTATTAAGGGGGACGTAGATGTCGAACTGTTTGAGCGGGCTGTGCCCACGGTTGTAAACGCTTATCCTATTTTCCGCTGCCGCTACCGGGATGAGCCGGCTATTCGAAGTTTTGATGATATCGAACTGGACTACATGGATATTCGCCATATGAGTGAGGCGCATATCACCAGCTTCCTGCGCCAGTTCAGTAGCTCCCCCATGGATTTAAATTCGGACCAGCTGCTAGGCCTCAGCCTTTTTCGCACCGGTGAGGATGAATATATTTTCTTGACCAAGTGCCACCACATTATTACCGATGGCATTAGTCTGTCTCTGTTGTGGGCCGAATCCCTAGCTGCCTACCTGGCAATGGGAGCAGGGAAATCCTATAAACCCCGCGGGGAGTCTACCGATTTTGCCGACTATATCAATTTTGAAGAGACATATCTTGGGACGGAGCGTGGGCAAAAAGCCAGTTACTATTGGCGCAATAAGCTAGAGCTGCAGAGAGAAGCCGTTTGGCAGGCTTCGCACCAAGAGATTGTCTCAATTAATTGTGATGAGGTGATTCTCAATATTGACGGAGCCGATTTTACGCAGATTCAAGCCAATGTCAGTGATGCAGAAATCAGCTTGTTTGTCTTCTTATGCGCCGCCTACGAGCAAACTTTATGTGAATTTCTTCATCATGATTTTTGGCTAAATACCAGCTTGTCTCTGCGCTTAAAGCGAGAGCACCGCTATATTCTTGGTCCCATGTTTCGCTATGGCAATTTGTCAGTTTGCAGAAATGAATCCTGGTCAGAAAAACTCGTGCGCCTGTCACGAGAGATCCGGCATGCGATGCGCACGGCCTACGCTGCTGATTCAATTGGCCCTCACGGCAGTATCGGTCACAACCTTAACGCCTCAAGCTGCTTTCTAATTACTTTTCTTCAGGCGGAGGAGCATCATGAAGGGTTTACCGCTGTGTATACCGGCGAAACTTCAGAGTGGGTAGAAATTAGTGAGAATTTGAAAATACATACGACCCCGCTGCCAACGCGTCTCACCCCTTACGGAATTTACCTCTCACTGGCAGTTTATGGCGGCCAGTTACGGGCGAGCTTTATCTATAATGTGAACTGTTTCAGCTTTAAGCAGGTGGAGAGCATTGCAGATCGCTGGTGCCTTCGCTCAATTTATGGAGCGGATGAGAAAATGCCTCCCCTGTGAGTCTCCCACGGGCATTTCTGAGTGTCAGGCAGTGCGTATACCTAACTAGTGTTAAACAGATTGCAGTAGCCACCATGTCTCGTTGTGCCTTTATTACCCTCGTAAACAGCCAGGATTATGTGATTGGTGCGGTTGCGCTAAAACGTTCGCTGGAAAGGGTGAGGGCTGCATACCCTTTGATAGCAATGGTGGTTGCCGATTCTGTGGATACGGAACCGCTGGAATTATCTGGATGCCTGGTGCGGGAGGTCAGCCCACCAGATTTTTCTGAGGCATTTATTCAGCGCCACGAGCGCGCAGGACTTCACATGCGCGCGCCTTTTGATAAGGGGGAAAAACCGCGGTTCCATATTCCACTGAATAATTTTTGCAAGCTGTCCCTCTGGCAGCTGGAGGAATATGACAAGCTAATTTTTCTCGATGCAGATATGTTGGTACTGCGCAATATCGACCACCTGATGGGATACCCTGAATTTTGTGCCGCGCCCAATCTCTATGAAAACTTGGACGGCTTTGGTCGAATGAATTCTGGCCTGTTTACTGCCATACCTTGTGTAGAAACCTACCGAGCAATGATGACCTTGTTAGACAAGCCGGGCGCTTTTTGGCGGCGCACGGACCAGACTTTTCTGCAGGCATTTTTCCCTCGCTGGCACGGTATGCCTTATATCTACAATGCCTTGCAATATCTGTATCTGAATCTACCGCAATTATGGTTGTGGAGTAGCATCCATGTGATTCACTATCAATACGAAAAACCCTGGCAAAAGGACCATACGAAAATGGAGCAGCTCAGACCCTTGATCGAATTGTGGTGGGCAGTCAATCAGGGTCGTGATATCGGTGCGAGAATCGAGCAGTTGACCCATGAGCAGAGTCAATCAGTGAGTAGTGCCCAGTGAATATCGGCATCACTGGCGCCAGTGGCTATGTGGGGCAGTTTATTGCCCGTTACTTTCTCGATCATGGTTATAAAGTGCGAGCACTATCCCGCACAGGTCATAAATCTGGGTTATTTCCTTTTGCTACAGGTAGCAACTTTGAGTGGGTTGCTGGCGATATGGCGGATCGTGCAGTTCTAACTAGGTTTGTGAGTGGTTTGAATGCGATAGTGCACTGTGCCTATGATCACTTGCCTGGGCGTTATCGTGGTGGGGAAGGGGAGAATCTTTCCGGTTATCTCCAATCTAACCTGAACAGTACGCTGCTACTGATGCAAGTGGCTCATACTGCCTCCGTGGATAAATTTGTTTTTATTTCCAGCAGGGCTGTGTACGCGACGGGGTGTTTGCGAGGCAACTTGTACGAGCATCAGGCGGCCTTGCCCGATACATTTTATGGGGCTTACAAATCGGCGGTGGAAGCGATGGTTTCCGCTTGGGCCCAGCAGCGTCAATGGCACGCGGTCTCCCTGCGTCTCACCGGAGTCTATGGTGTGGTGAATCCCCTCGAGCGTAGTAAGTGGTATGACATTGCTCGCGCAGTGGTGAGCGGTGAGCCCTTCACTCAAACCAGAGTTGCCACAGAAGTACATGGGGAAGATGTCGCCAGGGCAGTGGAGTTGGTCCTATCGGAGGCGGATGCTAAGGGGAGGGCGGTGAATTGCAGTGATCGCCTGGTGAGTTACCGAGAGGTGGCGGAGATTTTGCAGTCCATGTTGGGTAAGCGTAGCCCTCTGCCCCCAGAAGCTCAGGGAGAGCGGCCAGCAATAATGGATTGCGCCTATTTACAGGCCAAAGGGTTCCGCTTTGGTGGGGCGAAGCGTCTGCGCCACAGCCTGCGCCTCTTGGCGGAGGCTGTGAAGCTCGAACAAAAGCTCTGTCACTAACTATTGGGAGGCTGGATATGGGTAGCCCTGCTTCAGCCGATTGGCCAGTGCATCAGTTCCAATGTTTCCCCGCTCGCTTTTAGGCTCCAGGCATTGCGATCCCAGTCTCCCAGTACAATGCGCTCTGCTGCAGCGTCATCAAGTGAGAAGGGGTGGCGACCGGGCCTGTGGGTGTGGCCGTGGATCAGGGTATTTACGTTGTATTCACGCATCACTCTTTCCACTTCCTCAGGGGTAACATCCATGATGTCTTCCGCTTTGCGACTATTCATGGCTTTGGAGGCGGCGCGAATCTGTGCGGCGATAGCGCGGCGTTCTTCCAAAGGCTTGGCCAGCAACCCCTGTTGCCAATTGGGGTCCCGCGCCTGGCGCCGAAAAGTCATATATTCCTCGTCGCGAGTGCAGAGACTGTCGCCATGCATTAAGAGAACCTGCCGGCCAGCCAGGGTGAGGGTAGTTGGGTCTTGCAGTAGCACCGCACCTGTGCGCTGGGCAAAATCGGTACCGAGCAGGAAATCGCGGTTGCCATGCATTAGGTACAGTTCCACCCCGGTGCCACTGTAGTGGCTTAACTCCCGTACCACCTCTTCAATCAGGGGGGCATCGTCGTCATCGCCAATCCAGGCCTCGAAGAAGTCGCCGAGAATATACAGTGCTTCGGCACCGGCGGCGGGGCCGCGCAGAAAATCAAAAAAAGCCTGGGTAATCTCCGGTCGGTTCTCATCGAGGTGCAGATCGGAAATAAAATAAATAGACAATGTCCCCGCCTTAGAGCCTAAATGGGCTCGAAAAATTACTTGTCTGCGTAGTCGTCAGAAATGCTGATACCGGTGATTTCGATGGTTTCCATGGGTACGTCCTGGTGGAAGCCCTTGCTGCCGGTTTTTACGCTTTTGATCTTGTTGACCACGTCCATACCGTCGGCCACTTTGCCGAATACGCAGTAACCCCAGCCCTGGGTGTCTTTGCTGCGGAAGTTCAGGAAGTCGTTGTCCTTTACATTGATAAAGAACTGGGAGCTGGCGGAGTGGGGGTCCATGGTGCGGGCCATGGCCAGGGTGCCGGTATCATTCTTCAGGCCGTTGTCAGCTTCGTTTTCAATGGACTCGCGGGTTTCTTTCTGCTCCATGTCGGGGGTCATGCCGCCACCCTGAATCATGAAGTTGTCGATCACCCGGTGGAAAATGGTCCCAGTGTAAAAATCGTCACGGCAGTACTGCAGGAAGTTGGCTGCGGTCTTTGGGGCCTTGTCGAAATCCAGTTCGATAGCAATATCTCCGTGGGTAGTGTGCAAGGTGATCATAAAATGTCCTATGAGGGTTGATTTCGGCCGGCATGATACCTTTTAGTCAGGAGCTGTAAAACGCCGAGTCGCGATATCATAATGGATTGCCTAAAAAGTGTGCGCCAACAGCAAAAATCATCGTCTGGCGCTCAGCTAAATAGGATATTCTGTGGCTCAACTAGGGTATAATTCGCCGTTTATGTTCGCACAGCTGTAAATAAGAGAATCCTATGACATCCGAGAGCAAGCCCGCTCACTTTTTACAGAACCTTATTCGTGAAGATTTGGCTGAGGGCCGGGTTACGCAGATCGCGACCCGCTTCCCGCCAGAGCCCAACGGCTACCTGCATATTGGCCACGCCAAGTCCATCTGTCTGAATTTTGGTCTGGCGCAGGAATTCGGTGGCACCTGTAATTTACGCTTTGACGACACCAACCCGGCCAAGGAAGAGGAAGAGTTTGTCGATGCGATTAAGCGCGATGTCTCCTGGCTTGGTTTTGAGTGGAATGGCGAGGCCAAATATTCCTCGGATAATTTTGATCAATTGTACGAGTGGGCACTGCACCTGATTAAAAATGGCAAGGCCTACGTCTGCGACCTGTCCGCAGAAGAAGCGCGTCACTACCGTGGCACGCTGAAAGAGCCGGGTAAGAACAGCCCCTACCGCGATCGCTCCGTCGAGGAAAATCTGGCGCTGTTTGAAAAGATGCGCAACGGTGAAATGGAAGAGGGCCAATGCAGCTTGCGCGCCAAGATCGATATGGCCGCGCCCAATATCAACCTGCGTGACCCGATCATCTACCGCATCAAAAAGATGGCTCACCACCAGACTGGTGATAAGTGGTGTATTTACCCCAGCTACGATTTCGCTCACGGCCAGTGTGATGCGATTGAGGGTATCAGCCACTCCATCTGCACCCTGGAGTTTGAAGATCACAAGCCGCTGTACGACTGGTTGATCGAGAACCTGCCGGTGCCTTCGCGCCCGCGTCAGTACGAATTTGCCCGCCTGCACCTCAACTACACCGTGGTGTCCAAGCGCAAGCTCAAGCAGTTGGTAGATGAAGGCCATGTGGACGGCTGGGATGACCCCCGCATGCCGACCCTGTCCGGTATGCGCCGTCGCGGCTTTACCCCGGCTTCCATTCGCAACTTCTGCGAGATGATCGGTGTAACCCGCTCCGACTCAGTTGTCGATGTGGGCATGCTGGAATACAGCATTCGCGACGATCTGGATAAAAATGCACCGCGCGCCATGTGCGTGATGGAGCCTTTGAAGATCACCCTGAAAAATTACCCGGAAGGCCAGGAAGAAATACTGTCAGCACCCGGCCACCCGGTGCGCGATGATCTGCCGGCCCGTGAACTTCCTTTTGGCCGCACTCTCTATATTGAGAAAGAGGATTTCCGCGAAGAGGCCAACAAGAAGTACAAGCGTCTGGTGCTGGGCAAAAAAGTTCGCCTGCGCAACGCCTATGTGATCTTTGCGGAAGAAGTCGTGAAGAACGATGCCGGTGAAATTGTTGAGGTGATCTGTTCAGTTGATCTGGACACCCTGGGCAAAGACCCGGCCGACGGCGTTAAGCCAAAGGGCGTTATTCACTGGGTATCTGCGGACAACAATGTCGATTGCGAAGTGCGTCTATACGATCGCCTGTTCAATGATGCGGCGCCGGATGCCGGCGGTAAGAACTTCCTCGACTGCGTAAACCCGGACAACCTGCAGATCCTAAAAGGCTGTAAGGCGGAAATCGGCCTGGCCAAAGCGGAGCCGGAGCAGGGCTACCAGTTCGAGCGCAACGGCTACTTCTGTCGCGACAGCAAGTACGGCAGCGCAGAAGCGCCGGTGTTTAACCGCACCATTGGTCTGCGCGACAGCTGGGCCAAAGAGCAAAACAAATAGTAAAGCGGAGGGCTGCCCGAGCGGCAGTTTTCGCGGCTGGGTCAATGATTGGCCCAGCCACACAGCAAAAGAATTCGAGAGAAAAGATGTCTCTACAGGTCTACAACACGTTTTCCGGGAAGAAAGAACCCTTCGTACCATTGGTGGAAGATCAGGTGCGCATGTATGTGTGTGGCCCCACCGTGTACAACCGCGTGCATATTGGCAATGCCCGCCCTGTGGTGGTGTTTGACACCCTTTACCGGGTACTGAAAAGAAATTTCAGCGATGTGATTTACGCGCGCAATATCACCGATATTGACGACAAAATCATGAAGACCGCGCGGGATAACGGCGAGGAAATTGGCGTGCTATCTGCCCGCTATGCCCAGGCTTACTACGAGGATATGGCAGCGCTCAACAACCTGGAGCCGGATATTGTCCCCTATGCCACCCAGCACTTGCCGGAAATGATCGCGATGATCGAAAGCCTGCTGGAGAAAGGTCACGCCTACGCCGCTGAGGGCCATGTGCTGTTCGCCGTGGAGTCCATGCAGGAATACGGCCAGCTGTCCAAGCGCTCCCTCGACGATATGCTCGCCGGTGCGCGGGTGGAAGTAGCGCCTTACAAAAAGTACGCTGGCGACTTCGTACTATGGAAGCCGTCCGCCGATGACGAGCCCGGCTGGGACAGCCCCTGGGGCCGTGGACGCCCAGGCTGGCACTTGGAGTGCTCGGCCATGATCAAGAAGCACCTGGGTGACACCATTGATATTCACGGCGGCGGTCGTGACCTGACCTTCCCGCACCACGAGAACGAGCGGGCCCAAAGCTGCTGCGCCAATGGCGTGGATTTTGTGCGCTACTGGATGCACAACGGCTACGTGAATATCGACGGCGAGAAGATGTCCAAGTCCCTGGGCAACTTCCGCA
Source organism: Microbulbifer variabilis (assembly GCF_023716485.1). Lineage (NCBI taxonomy): Bacteria > Pseudomonadati > Pseudomonadota > Gammaproteobacteria > Cellvibrionales > Microbulbiferaceae > Microbulbifer > Microbulbifer variabilis. The sequence continues at coordinate 2,906,675 of NZ_CP092418.1, read as the reverse complement.
TGGTCAAAGACCTGTTGGCGCTTTACCCTGGCGAAGTACTGCGCTTCGCACTGCTATCTGCCCACTACCGTTCAGAACTGAATTTCAGTGCTGACCTGCTTGACCAGGCTTGGCGCACCCTGGATACCCTCTACGGTGCACTGCGTGAAACCGAAGTGGTTGAGGCGCAAGCGGCAGATTTGACTGACACAGCCTTCCTTAAAGCGCTGGAAGACGATCTGAATACGCCGATCGCCATTAGCGAACTGCACCAGATTGCCCGCGATTTGAACAAGGCCGAAGACGCCGATAAAGCACGCCTAAAAGGTTTGTTGCTGGCGGCCGGTGAAATGCTTGGTATTTTGCAGCAAGACCCGGAAGCTTGGTTCAAGCAGGCCCGCGGTGGCGAAGAAACTATTTCCGCAGAGGAAATTGAAACGCTGATTGAAGAGCGCGTGCAGAGCAAGAAAAACCGTGACTTTGCCCGCGCCGATGAGATTCGCGAAGAGTTAAAATCCAAGGGTGTGGTGCTTGAGGATAGCCGCGAGGGCACTAAGTGGCGCCGCGAGTAGGGTGCCTCTAGCCCCTAAACTACATCCTTAAAAACTACGCTCACGGATTTCTCCCTGGCTGCTCGCAGCTGGGGAGAAAAAGCCACTCGAATTTCATTTGTAGAAGCGAACCATGAAAAAAGTACTTGTTCTGATCTGTTCCGCTGTTGCCCTTGTCGCACTGACCGCCTGTGAGCCCAAGCGCGGCTCCGATGCCTGGTGTGAAAAAATGGATAAAGTGCCCAAGGGCCAATGGACCCTGGATGATGGACGCGACTACACCAAGTACTGCGTCTTCAACCAAAAGCCGGAAGAGGAATAAGCGGGCCTATAGTCGTTGTTCTTCGTCGATTCCTACCAGCACTTCTTCCGCCCGCTGACCGGTAAATACCGCGAGCAGGTGGTTGAGTGCTTGCGTCTTTTGTATGAGCGTCTGTACACCGCCAAGGCTGACTACGGCGAGTCTCTGCTGCGCGAGCAGATCCTGGAAATTTTTGCCGAGGCCCTGACCCGCGCGCCCCAACTCGATAGTGAAGATGGAGTGCAGGACCCCGAGGGCCGCTTCCGCAGCCTGCGCGATCAGGCCGTCTGGGTACTGAACAGCCTGGTGGAGTTCGGTTGGCTGGAGAAGCAGGTGGACAGCGCCACGCTCACCGCTACCTATCCGTTTAGCCGCCGGGGCCGCCTTTTCACTCAGCCGCTGGTTGAAGTGAACGGCACCCGCGTGCGCACTCGCCACCGCAATACCCGCAACACCTTAAATGCCCTGGAAGCCTTTGCCAGCCGAGGTGAAATCCACGACTTGATCGATGCCTGGGAATACTCCGAGCGTATCGTGGCGGATTTCACCGATATGATCGCCGAGCTGGAAGAGCGCAAGCGGGAAATGGTGAGGGAAGTGGAGGCTCAATTGCTGGTGCAGCAGGCCACCGATGAGTTTTTCTCCTTTATGGAGAGCCGCTTCCAACCGGACCTGGCTATCCGACTGTCTGCGGACAGCGTGGAGAAGCACCGCGATTCCATCAACCGGGTGATTGACTGCATTCGCCGCAAGGAGGATATGCAGAAAGCGGAGTGGGAGAAGCGCCTGCGCCAACTGCTGCCGGAGTTGGTGCAACCGGGCCACTCCCTGCTGTGGCTGATGCTTGATACCATCGAAGACCGCATGCGCCGCGCCTGCGAGGTGAAGTTGCCCGCTTTGCGCCGCGCACTACAGGGCTTTACCAAGCGTGCGGATATTATTATCCGCCAGCTCAGCTACCTGCACAGCCAGGCTGAAGGTGAATTTGCCGACCTGTGCCAGCGTCTCGGTGAGAGCCAGCAAAAAACACAAATTCTCGAGCAGCTGGGTGAACAGTTAGGTGGCTTCCAGCTGCGCCTGTTTGACCCCAAACAAACCCAGCTGTGGCAGCGCAACCGCCGCCAGCCGGTGAATACCCGGGTTGAAGATGAAACCCCCATCGGTGAGGAGAACCGCCGCGAGATCGAGCTGCAACAATTGCTCGACCAGGCGTTTAATTTCAACAACAGTAACCTGCGGGATTATCTGAGCGATGCCCTCGGCACCGGCCGCCAGATCAACAGCCGCAACCTGCCATTGCGCGATGCGCGTGATCTGCTCGCTATGAGCCATGTGATCGAAGCGGCGGCGGTGAACCAGAGCGACGCCGCCGACTTGCAGGTGAAATTTACCGGTGAAATCGTTAGCAATGACTATTTCACCGAATTTGACGAATATATCCTGGAGCTGAAAAACAGTGATTGAACAGGCTTTGGAAGAGGCCCTGGCGCAGTGTCGCCTGAACCGCAGCGAATTTTCCGAGCTGTTGGTGCGCCTGTTGGATTACGGCGTTATCTGCCGGGATGAAAGCGTTATCGAAACCACCCTTTACGATCGCTTCCAGCGCTGCGAGCAGCTGGTGCGCGAGTGGTTGGCCCCATTGGGATTGCGTTTGCAACACGACAGTCGTTTCCAGTTTATCCGCGTGTATCCGCCCGGCGCCGAAGTGCCGGGTTTGCCGGATCAGGAAGAGCCGCACCACGGCGGCTTCCGCGCCCGCCTCAGTCAGCAGGAAGTGGCCGCGATTCTCGCCCTGCGCGTGGAATACGATAAAGCGCTGCGGGAAGGGCAGGTGGATGAGAGTGGTTACGCCGCGCTATCGATGGAAGCCCTGGAACTGGGCATGCGCAACCTGCTGAAAATGTCCCTGCCGGATAAGCACGCCGAGCGTAAAAACCTGCTGAAGAAATTGCGCCAGCTGCGTCTGGTGCAGTTCAGCAGTGAAGAAGTGGAGACCAGTGCGGAAGTTTGGTTGCGCGTGCGCCCGACCATCGCTCACTTTGTCAGCGAGTCGGTATTGCACCAGCTGATCGACAGCGAAGTCCCGCCCGCAGTAGAGAGCGGGGTCACTCAAGCTGATGAAATTGATAAGGCTGAAGAGGCGGAACAAGAGCAAGCGCTCGAACGCATCACTCCAGAAGTCGAAGATAACAGCCTGTTTGAGAGTGAAGCCGCTTCCTAGTTGAAAATAGAGGCCGCAGTAGCGGCTATAAAAAATCGAGAAACATTCGACCGCCCGGGTTTGCGTAAATTGCGCTCGGGAGCCTCGGAGAAGGGTGTCGGCTTCCCGCCTGCAAAAGACCCTACTTTTGAAAAGACCGTTTTTTTGAAAAGACTATGTTCCTAAAAAAACTGATTCTGATTAACTGGGGCAATATCCCGCAGTTGGAATATGATTTCGGCCCGATCAACTTGTTTTCCGGTGGCAACGGTTCCGGTAAAACCACGGCGGCCGATGCTATCCAGACATTGATGACCGCCGCCCACGACACCCTGTTTACTTTTAACCCGGGGCAGGATGAAACCACCCAGCGCGGGCGCGGTGGCAAGCAGGTGCGGACGCTAGCTTCCTATGTACTGGGTTGTGACGACGGCAGTTATGCCCGTGTCGAGCCTACCGACTGTTACATCGCCGGTATTTTCCATCCCACCAGCGGTGAAGACGATGCTGAGCCCTTTACCGCGGTGATGGGTATTCGCGCGCACCTGGATAGCAGCAGTAAACCCGCCCAGGCCCGCCAGAGTGATTTGCGCTTTTTCGTATTCCCCGGCGAACAGTTGGTGATGGGGGATTTTGTCCGGGATTACACCGACGGCAAACACCTGCTGCCGCTGGATAAATTTAACCAGGTCCTAAGCAAGCAGTTCGAAAAAGTAGAGCAGTACGACAAGAAAAAGGCCTACCTGCGCCGCCTTTACGGCGCTCTGCGCGGACGCCGCGATGCGGTCTCCGATCGTGAGGCCATGCACGCCGCGCGCACTTTTGCCAATTTTATGGCCTACAAGCCGGTAAAAAGCATCAACGATTTTGTCGCCCAAGAAGTGTTGGAAAAACGCGATCTGGGTGATGCCATCCGCTCCGTTTCCGAGCTGATGAAAACCATCCACAGCATGGAGCAGGAAGCCCGCCAGATTGTGGAGCGGGTCAGTTCCCTGGAGGCCATCGCTCAGTCGGTAGAGCTCTACCGGGAGCAGTGGTTGCAGTTGCGGGTGCAGGAATATTTGTGCGCACGCCACCGCCACCAGCGGGTACAAAAGAGTTATCTGAGCGGCAAGAACGACCAGAAAAAACTGCGCAACGATCTGGACAACAATGAAAGGGAGGTGCGCGTCGCCTCCGAACGCGTCGAGCAGCTCAATGGTCAGCTGGTAGAGCTTCAAGCCCAGCGCCTGGGTATTGATGCGCTGCGCAATAAGGACGAACTGGAACAGCGTATTAACAATGCCCTGAGCCTTCTGTCCCAGCAGCATACCCCCATGTCTGCCGAAGAGGCCCGCTGGCGCGAGAACCGCGAGGCCGCCGAAGAATTATTAAACCTGCTTAACTCCACCTCCGCCGAGCTGGAAATTCCCGCCTTCTCCGATAAAGCACTGGTGCAGGCGATCAAGCAGGTAGCCCGCGAGGAAGACCTGCCGGATCTGCACAAGCTGTTGGGCAAGGACTGGATTGACCATGCCGCACTGGAGCCACTGCGCGAGCGCGCTGCCAGCAGTGAGGCCCTACAGAACCGCCTCTTCGACCTGCTGGATAGCAGTGGTAAAGCCGGCGCCAGTGATGAGGTTTCTCCCAAAGAGCAGATTGCCCAGCAGGCTTCCCGCTGGGAGCAAAAAGTACAGCAATTGCAAAAGCAGCTGCGCACCCAGGAAAGCCGCATTCAGCATCTCCAGGCCAACCGCGTGCGCTACCCCCAATCGGTGGAAGCGGCCCTGGCCGCAATTCGCGAGCAGTGCCCGGAGGCGGAGCCCCGTGTCCTGTGTGATTATGTGGAAGTGCTGGATGAGCGCTGGCAGATGGCGATTGAAGGCTATCTGGGCGGTGCGCGCTTCTCGATTATTGTGGAGCCGGAACACGAGGCCCGCGCGATTCGTATCGTGCGCAGCCTGCCTGGGCGCAACAACCGCGCCCGGGTGATCCAGGGGGATAAAGCCCGCCGCGATGCGGAGCGTCTGGATACGCCGTCGGGCTCCATTATCGAACTGATGGAGTTCACCCATAAAACTGCCGAGCACTATTTGCGCGCCTCCTACGGTGCCGTGGTTCAGGTGGAGGATGAACACGAGCTGCGCGGCACCCGCCGGGGCCTGACCGCCGACGGTATGGCCAGTGGCAACTACAGCATGTGGCGCTGCGATATGGACGATGCCGAGCTGGTCTTCGGCCAGGGCGCCCGCGCCCGCGCACTGGCGGCGCAGCAGCGCGCTATGGAGCAGTTGCTGGAAGAGGCCGCCCACGTCAACGAGCGCCACCAGCTCTACCGCCGGGTCACCAATGCGGTGCGAGGGTTGGCGAATATCAAGCTGTTGTCCATTGTGGATTCCGCCCTGGCGGCCCAGCGGGAATGGCGTAGCGCCGAGCGGGCTCTGGAAAACCTGGACCTGAAGGACTTCGAGCAGTTCGAGCAGCAGGTCGATGAACTCAAGGCCCAGCTTAAAGATCAGCAGAAGCAGCTGTCGGACCTCCAGCGCAAGCATGGCTCTCTGGAGACCAAGCTGAGAAGCAACGAAAAACTCTTATACGCGCTGTCTGGCGAGCTGGAATCCCTGGACGATGCTGCCAGTGACAGCGAGGAAATGGTAAGGCGCATTACCGCCATCGACCCCACTTTCGATGCCGAGCAAGTGCTGGTTACTGCTGACGAGCAGGTAGAACGTGCGGCCGACAACTTCGACTTCTCAGCGGATATCGAAAGTTGGCAGGGACAGCTGGAGAAATACAGTCGCCAGTTGGATCGCGCGGTGATGGAGTACAACGCCACCTGTGCCAGCGTCGATACCCTGGTATTTGAGCCAGACTTGAGTGGCGGCCATAAAGATGGCCTGTTCAAGTTGATCAGTGGTCTCGGCGATCAGGTAGAGACCCTGCGTAACCGCCTGAAGAACAACCTGCTGGTGGAGCGCCACGATCAACTGCTGGGATTGAAAAAATCCTTTAACACCACTTTTGTAACCCACTTGTGCCACGCTATTTACCAGTCCATTAACGATGGTAAGCGCGTGTTGGATGATCTGAACAAAGAGCTGGAGCACCACCGCTTTGGCGCCGACCGCGAGCGCTTCCGTTTTGACTACCAGTGGGTGGCGGAATTCAAGGAATATTGGAGCTTCTTTAAGGCGGTAATCGAACTGCCGAATCTGGGCGAAGAGCAGAGCCTGTTCGACACGGACCTGGCGCCCAAGCACCGCAAGGTGCGGGATCGCCTGTTGAGTATGCTGCTGAGTGAAGATGAGCAGGTGGCGCGGCGCGAGCTGGATCGAATCAGCGATTACCGCAACTATCGCAGCTATGAGATCTATAAGGAACCGGAAGGCAAGGAGCCGATTGCGCTCAGCCAGTACGGCACCGGTTCCGGCGGCCAGCTGGAAACGCCGGCTTATATTATCCGCTCCGCAGCGGTCACTTCGGCCTTCCGCTTTGGTGAAAGCGGCAGCCATTTGCAAATGGTGCTGGTGGATGAGGCCTTCTCCAAAATGGATGAGTCCCGCTCCAAGGAAGTGATTCGTTACCTGACGGAAACCCTTGGGCTACAGCTGCTGTTCATTATGCCCAGCAGTAAATCGGGGCCTTTTATGGACCTGATCTCGAATCAGTTTGTATTCAGTAAGTGCCCCAGTGCCAAGCCCATCGGCCAGCTGAATACGCGGGTGTATGTCGATCGCAAGGTCTGCAACCAGGAGCGTATCGCCGAACTCTGGGCCAATCACCGCCGCGCGATTCGCCAGCAGGCGTCGCTGGATTTTATGGACCTGGTAGAAGTAGAGGGATAGGTATTTTCGGGGGGAACCCCTCCATTGGCAGGGAGGCAACCGATGGAAAAGACATTGCCCTATTGGGTAGAGGAAAACCCGCTGTTAATCGGCATCCTGAATTTTATTCTGGATCGGCGGGACAGCCAGCTGGAACGGGGCAAGGAAGCCCGCATTAGTTTCAGGCTGGATTTGCGCGCTGGCAGTAAGCGCTGGTTGGAAGTGTTGGAGCCCCTCAGAGACCCCGACCAAGACGAGCAAGAGCTGTGGAATGAATTGCAGCACTTTGCCAGTGAGTATCAATGTTTTGCAGTAAAACCGAACCCTAAACGGCGACCGGGTGTCGCAGAGTGGCAGGGCGCTCAGCTGATCTTTCGGGACGCCAGTGAAGAGCAGCTGCGCCTGTGGCTCAATCGTCCATCCCCCAACTTGCGCAAGTCTGCCTGGATCAGTCTGCTGGAGCCCTATGTCGATCGCTTTGAGAATCCCGCGGCTTTTCCCGTAGAGGGTTTGGAGCTTCAAGCGGGCTTCGACTCTGCCGAGGAGGTGGTCTCCTGCTGGGCCGCGATAAGTCGGGAATTGATTTTTGCCGAGCAAATCACCTGGCGGCAATTGGCCGCGCGCTGCTTTAAAGGGGATTCCAAATATCTTGATTTACCTAGTCGCCAGTCCCTGGTGCGTAACCTGTTTCCGGAGCTGAGCCGAAAGATTCGCGAGCGCCAGTTATTACTTCACGCCTACCTGCCGGAACAGTTTGCGCAGGTGATTTTTATAGAGAACCAGGATACTTTTATCAGCTTGGCGGAATTGCAGCCCAGCTCCACGGCGCTGGTGTACAGCGAGGGCTATCAGGGTGGTGCGGAGCGGATTCGCAATTGTGGCATTACTCGCTTTAGCACGATTAATTCGGCCACTACAGTTTCTCGGCAGCAATTTTCACAGTGGTGGTATGGCGATAATTTGGGTTCACTTCCCGTTTTTTTTTGGGGGGATCTGGATTATGAAGGGCTGCGTATAGCCGCCGCGCTGAAGAAAAGTTTTCCTGAGTTGCAGTGTTGGCGGCCCGGCTATGATTTGTTACTCAACTCTCTGCACGCCGGCAAAGCCCATTCTCCCGACTTGGCGGAAAAGTTCGGGCAAAAACCCATCGAAATGATCGGCTGCCAATATGCGGATGATTATTTGATCCCAGCTATCTCGGCTAATAATTGTTTTGTGGATCAGGAGGCCGTCAAAACAGAGGCTTTGCTGGAGACTCTCCCTTAACGCTGGGCTTTTTGTCGCTATCGGATAAATTTTTCTTCCTCTTAACTCTGTGCTGGCTGTTGCAGTCGTTTCAGTCAGCCTTAAAGCTTGTTTTTTATGCGCGAGATCTCGGAAGATACAGAAAATATACGGTAAAAATGCCCTTTAAAAATAACAAGGGAAGTTTCTGGAGATCTCTATGCGTCAGTTTTCCATTTTGGTCATTTTTGCTTTGGCCTTCGGCGGCGCCGCTGTTTTATATGAGAAGGAAAGCCGTAAAGTTAAAGGCGTACTGACTCAGATTACCGAACTGCAGGCGCAGATGGGAGATTTGCAGGCAGAGGTCAATCGGCTCAACAGCGAGTTGGAAGCGGTTAAGCTGGCCGAGCGCCGACGACCAACGCTAAGCACTATGGCCAGCCGTATCCGCCGGGAGTCCAGCACCTCCATGCCGCCCAAGCCCGTCGTGGAAAAGCGATTCGAGCAAAAACGCTCCGCTTTAATTGCCTCCGATGTCACCAAGGCACCCCCTGCTATCCAATCGGGGGAGGAGCAGGGTGGCCGCGAGAGTGATGAGTGGTCACGTCCCACGATGGATGCAGACCAATATCAACGGGAGTCCTCAAAAGAGGAGGTGCTGGACCCCTACCAGTAATTTTCAATCACCGGTTGATTCCTGCTGTAAAGCCCGCAAAATACCTGCCTCTTGGCACACAATGCGCCAGGTATTTCGCGGGTTTGCTGTGTCTGGCAAACGCGTTTTATAGCCACTGATTGTGAGGGGGCGATCCGGCCATGTCGTTAAATAAATTCTACTCATCGCTCAATAGTCAACTCGAAGGTCTGCTATCCGCCGAGAGGGATTGGCTGGCCAATACTGCCAATGCCAGCGCTCTGTTGTTTATGGAGTTGGAGGATATCAATTGGGCGGGCTTCTACTTTTTGCATGGTGATGAACTGCGTCTGGGACCCTTTCAGGGCAAGCCCGCCTGTACTCGTATTCCCGTAGGTGCCGGAGTTTGCGGTACGGCGGTATCCAGCGGAGAGTCTCAACTGGTAGAGGATGTGCACCAGTTTCCAGGCCATATCGCCTGCGATGCAGTTTCTGCTTCTGAAGTGGTCGTTCCACTTTACGATAATAACGGCCACTGCCTTGGGGTGCTCGATATCGATAGCCCGACCGTTGCCCGTTTCACCGCAGAAGACCTGGCTGGCTTACAGGGCTTTGCCCAAGTACTGCTGAAATCTTCAGACCTGCCACAAAGCTAATGGCACTACTGTGGCAGAAGCAGGTGGGAGACACCTGTTATGAGGTGCGCAACCACGGCGCCAGCGTACGTTTGTACAGCAATGGGGTTTTCCATTCCCAGTGGAATCCCCGCGATCCCCTTAAGGGCTCCCTGTGGGAGCTGCTTCTGCTGCCGGCCTTCTTTCTGCCAGAGAAGCGTCTGAACTCTGTATTGTTATTAGGTGTTGGGGGCGGTGCCTTGATCCGCTTGTTACAGGCTTACACCTCGGCGAAACGTATTGTTGGGGTGGACCTGGACCCGGTTCACCTACAGGTGGCCCGCCGCTTTTTCAGAGTTAAGGATGTAGAGCTGGTACATGCCGATGCCAAAGAGTATGTGGCAGATTACCTGCAAAACCCCTCTGCTGAGCCGTTTGATCTGGTCATCGATGACATATTTGGTCATTTTCAGGGGGTGGCACAGCGCGCCGTGCCGGCAAGTCAAGAATGGTGCGCCAACTTGATGCGCCTATTGCATCGGGATGGGGTTTTAGTGAGTAACTTTGGCGATCTTCAGGAGCTCCGAGACAGTGCCTGGCGTCAAAAGGCTTTGCGCAGCCGTCTGCGTGGCGCCTGGATGGCCTACATGCCCCAATACGAAAATCATATTCTGGCGGTGAGTAGGAAAACGCTTTCCCTGGCGGAGCTGAAGAAGCGCGCTCCAGCTAAAATCAATCCCGGTAGCCCCAGTTGTCGCCTGTATGCTCATCATCGACTTCTGCGTTGAGTTATCTGTCTGGAGCGCCCTGGCGGCTCGATAGGCAAAGAGAAAACTGCCACTGTCGTTTTTTTGTTGGGTGTTGTTGGCGCCCTTTCTCACTGCCTGTCTATACTGACATTAGCGACTTATTACTCCAGGGCTCGTTAATGCGGTACAAAACAGTTGAGGAAGTTATTCAGGAAGGAAGGGATTTTCATGCCAAATTGGCGCTGCAATACGAAGAGTATGAGCAGCTTGCCACCAACAAGCGGGTTGAGCTGCTCCTAGATCAGCTTCGACGACGGGAAGACTCCATGAAGCATTCACTGGAGAACTTCCACGCCGATTTGCCGCCAGGTGCCTTGCACACCTGGGTGCAATTTGCCCCGGAAGGGCGCGAGAAGGAGTTTCTGCAACGCCTGCGCAGTATCGATATAGATAATCTAGATGACATTGCCAAACTGGCTATGGATATTGAGATTTATCTGGCTGACCAATACCGGGACCTGGCCCAAGGGGCGGAGACTCCCTCGGCGCGTGAAGCCTTCGAGCGCTTGCGACAACTGGAAGAGCTGGAGGAGCACACCCTCTCGATGAACCTGTTTAACTTGCGCGACTACTAATCCTACCGACTCAACCGGTCCGCAAATTTGATTTTTGACTCCTGGCGACTGCTCGCCTAATTTAGATAGACGCCGGCAAACTGCGCCCTAAGGGCGCAGCCGGTATACACAGAAGCCTTTTTCTTTGGTGATCAACTGCACCTCAGAAAAGTAACGCGGCCCCTTCTTGAGTAGCGGAATAAACTCGTTCACCACAAACAGCGCCGTTCCGGTTATTTTCAATAACCGTGCGCTCTGTTGCAAAAAGCGATCGGTAAGATCGCCTTCCACCTGGAATCCCTGGTGGAAGGGCGGGTTGCACAGCACCAGGTCCGCAGCACCGCTTTCCAGCTCTGCCCCGGCATCGGAGGGCAGAACGACGCCCTTGATACCCTGAGTTTGAAAATTTTTCTTACAGGCGAGTAGGGCTGCGGCATTATTGTCGATAGCGGTAAAGTGGAAGCTCCCCAGTGATGCTAGTCGGGCACTGAGATAACCGTAGCCACAGCCGAGGTCGATAACTTGGGCACCTTCCTTGGGAAGCTCGGTGGTGAGCTGTTGGGCCAGCAGGGCGCTGCCCTTATCAATCTTATTCCAGCCAAACAGACCGGGCTTGCTATAAAGCCCCCCAAGCTCCGGCAGGCTGCGTAGCTGTGGGTAATCCTCCTCACCGATAGGTGTTCCACCCTGGGGATGCTCCACCCGGTTTACACTGCAATAATCGTTGCCGTACTTTTGCAGATTTTTACCGCCATCCAGGCGCTCGGCAACTTTAGCCGCGTAGCTTTTAATGCCGCTCTGCTTTTCCCCTAACAACACCAGTTCACCGCCCTCACCGAGAAACCGTGGGGCCTGGTTGATAATATGGTGAACGACGGCTTTTTCCTTGGAGACCGAATAAACAATGCGGCGGTAGCGGCGATCCAGCTCTTCAAGGTGAAAGTCGTTATAGAAGCTGCGCCCAACCTTACCCTGGGCCAGCTCGGCAATATCCCAGCGGTTGGTAAGGAGGTCACCTTCGAAGTGAAAGCCCGGCTGTAGTAAAGGCTTGCTGTTTTCATCGGCGATCCACAGGGTTTCACTCGGCACCTGTGAGATTTCCTGGAGGAGAAGCGAGGACATAGTCTTTATTGTACCGAAGCGATTTCTTCAGAAGTTAACAGCCGGTATTCGCCTTCCTGGAGCTCTTCATCCAGGAAGATATCGCCGATTCTCTCCCGGTGCAGTTCGATTACCCGGTTGCCCAGGGCGGCAAACATACGCTTGACCTGGTGGTAGCGGCCCTCACCGATAGTGATGCGCACCTCGTTAGCGTAGAGAATCTCAAGCTTGGCCGGCTTGGTTCTTTTCTTTTCATTGTTGAGCCAGATACCTTTGGCAAACTTTGCCACCGCATCTTCCTCAATTTTCTCTGCCAGCAGAGCGTAATAGGTTTTCTCACAGTGGTGGTTCGGCGAGGTCACTTTGTGTGACCACTGGCCATCATCGGTGAGTAGCACCAGCCCGGTGGTATCGATATCCAGGCGCCCGGCGATATGTAGCCTGGCTTTGTTGGGCTCGTCAATCAGGTCCAGCACCGTAGGGTGTTCGCCATCTTTGGTCGCGCTTACATAGCCCAGGGGCTTGTTCAACATAATGTAGCGTGGCCCCGGTTCGTGCAGGGGCTCGCCGTCCAGGTACAGTGCATCGCTGGCCTGTACCTTGGCGGCCGGATCGGTGATGACCTCGCCGTTAACGCTGATGCGCTCCGCCTTGGCGGCGCGCTTCACATCGGAACGGGAGAGGTCAGTCACCTGGCTGACCGCCTTATCCAACCGTATAGAACTAGCCAATCTTGCGTTCACCGGAATCGACAGATTGGTAGATCAGGGTATTGATGGTCATTGGGCCAACACCGCCGGGCACCGGGGTGTAGGCGGCAACGCGCTCAGTGAGCGGGCCCAGTTCAATATCGCCCACACCGCCTGGGTGGTAGCCGGCATCCACAACTACAGCGCTATCTTTAATCCACTCAGCCTTAATAAACTCCGGTTTGCCCACGGCGCCCACTACGATATCGGCGCGGCGGATATGTTCGGCCAGATCTTGAGTGCGGGAGTGGCAGATAGTTACGGTGGCGTTGGCGTTCAACAACATGGCAGCCATCGGCTTACCCAGGATAGGGCTCCGGCCCACAACTACGGCGTGCTTGCCTTCCATTTCGATATTGTAGGCTTCCAGCAGGCGCATAATGCCTTTAGGGGTTGCACAGCCATAGGCCTCTTCACCCATGGCCATACGGCCAAAGCCAAGGCAGGTCACGCCATCTACATCTTTCTCCAGGCTAATCGCGTCGAAACAGGCACGCTCATCGATCTGTGCCGGCACCGGGTGCTGAAGTAGGATACCGTGGACGTTGGGGTTGGCGTTGAGCGCCTCAATCTTGGCGAGTAACTCTTCAGTGGTGGTGGAGGAGGGCAGTTCCACCTGCATGGAATCCATGCCGATACGGCGGCAAGCATTGCCCTTCATCTTTACATAGGTAGCTGAAGCGGGGTCATCACCCACCAGGATGGTCGCCAGGATTGGCGTTTGCCCACCGCTCTTCTCTTTTAGTACGGCTACCCGAGCCGAGAGTTCTTCTTCAGTTTTCTGTGCCAGGGCCTTGCCGTCCAGAACCAGTGCAGACATAGATGCTATCTCTAACAATAAAAAATCGATGGCTAATAGACCGGAGTCTGCTCCAGCACCTACTGTATATAGAAGGGCGGAAGCAGGCGATTTTTAAAAACGCTTACTTTTTATCCGGTCGGATTTGCGAAGTGCGCCATTTTCGCACAGGTTGGAAATAATTTCGCCACTTCTGGGCCCAGATAGGCAAAAGGATAAACTTCTTTAAAAATAATAGCTTAGAAGCGTTGACATGGGCCGGGGGTATCATTACTATGCACGCACTTCGCAGCTACAGCGACTTACACAACCACCTACGGGACGGTTAACAGGGTCAAAGAGGTGCGAATGATTGGAAAAACGGGGCATAGCGCAGTCTGGTAGCGCGCCTGCTTTGGGAGCAGGATGTCGGGGGTTCGAATCCCTCTGCCCCGACCAATTTTCCGGGTTCACCTTGCGCCCGTAGCTCAGCTGGATAGAGCATCCGCCTTCTAAGCGGATGGTCGCAGGTTCGAGTCCTGCCGGGCGTGCCATCTTCACGAGATGGTGCTGGTTTGGCAAAAAGGACTTAGTCTGAAGCCAGATTGGCTGCAAGAGGTATCCGGCAATCAGTACTGCCACAAGGTGCTGAAGTATATCACTTTTATGGTGGCCGTAGCTCAGTTGGTAGAGCACAGGATTGTGGCTCCTGAGGTCGCGGGTTCGATCCCCGTCGGCCACCCCAGATTCTTCCTTGTTTATCAAGGACTTAAAACCTCGCCTAGTGCGGGGTTTTTTCGTTTCTGATTCCAGCGTGGTAATTTGGTGTGGTAATTATGGCCTCAATCTATGTTGAGGTTTCAAGTGATATCAACTTTTAGCTAAGGAGAAGCGATTTTAATGGCTAGTCAGTTGGAGGTGTTCCGGGAGCTTCTGAGCGAAATAGATGAGTCTGAGGAGCTGCAAAGAAAGTTTGACCAATTGAGTCAGTTGTCTTCAGAGGGGGCGGTGCATGATCCTGTGCGGGCCCGTTTGGAGTTGAAGAAGTGGAAGCAGGAGTTGCAAGGGTTTTATCGATCACTTCGAATAATGATGAAGAGGATGCGCTCTACCTCTCCTCAATCCGAACAAGAGGATAGATTACGCAGATTACTGATTGATCAAGCAGAAGAGAAGATGGAGCACATAGGTAATTTTTTTGAAAGAATTGATACGCAAATTTGGCTTTTTGAAGAATTGATTCGAAGTAATCAAGAAAAGAAGCAGATAGAGTTTACTGAGCGGGCATTAAGTGAATCTGAGCGCGCGAATTCTATTGCTCAGGAAGGTGTGCATGTTGCAAGTGAGAGCTCTGAATCAGCCAAAATGAGTGCGGATGCAGCAAGGGATAGTGCTGAGATTGCACGTAAAGGCGCCGTGCATACTAGAAGGGGAGTTTGGGTTGCTGCTGGCTCGGCTTCCATAGCTGCTCTAGCTCTTTTTTGGCAGATCGTTTCTCAAAATAAAGATGTTTCTGTAAATCTAAACTCCCCTGTGGCTTTACAGCCAGTCATTCTCTCTGATGAATCAATAAGTAACCTAACTCACGCAATTGCAGTTGAGTTATCTAAAGTGAAAGGTGAGCCGGTCACTTTATCACCTGAATCAATTGAGGAATTGAGAGCTGTACTGAGACTTGAACTTGAAAGAGATACTCATATTGAAGTTGTAGAAACCAAAGAGAATGCAAAGCAAAAGGCAAACTAAATTATTTGCCTTTCTTTGGGCGCTTCCGGTCTAGGCTGACAACTTTATCTGCTGTTCGATTGTATCGCTCTGCCATCGAGCGGGTTTTATGTCCGGTAAATTTCTGCACATCGCCGTCAAAATCACTGGCGGCTTTAATTTTCAAATCGTGAAAACGAAATCGCTCCTTAATAACTCCCGCTTCAAGCGCAGCTCGCTGTTCTCTTAGCCAGGTGGCATTAAAGCCCATGCGGGTGAAGGGGCGCCCGATGCGGCTGCGAATAATATGAGCTGTTTGAATTTGTGCATCAACATTGCTTGCGAGTGCGCGATCCACGGCTTCCCTTAGTGCTGAGCTCCAGAGTTTTATCTGTGCTTTTCCGGTCTTGCTTTGAATAACAAGCAGACCATCTTCTTTCATATCTGTTCGCGTAAGTGCCAATACATCCTGTTGTCGGGCTGCACACAGATAGCTGATCTCCATAGCGCACTGATGCATAATGTGGCCGCGCTCACCAAGCCATTCCCAAAAGGCTTCATACTCCCAGTCTTCCAAATAGCGACCGCCAGCTTTTTCCTTTAGGGCTTTAACTACCACTGTAGGGTCTTCGATTTTTACAAACCCTCTGGCCTTACCCCATTTCATCACAATGCCTAGAAAGGTTTTTTCTCGGTTTGCTGCGGTAGGGTGTTCTGCGCCACGGGCATCCAAAAACATTTGTACCAGTGGTGAAGTGATTGAGTCTGGTGTCATTTCTCCAAACACTATCAATATACGTTGGCTGTAGCGGTGGTAGTCTTTTTGAGTTTGTGGCTTGATGTGCTTGGTGTACTGAGGTGATGCAAAGTACAGCTCAACAAGGTCTTTAAAAGTGAATTCCTTCTCGACTAGGCCCGCAAGGTAGCGTTCATATGCCGTCCAAACTTCTGCTTTGCTGGCATCCTGTTTAGCTAAGTGCTTAGTTGGGTAGCCCCTTCGGTTTACTCGAAAGCCATTCTTGTACCGCTCAACATGTGGTGGCATCCATGCATTTTCGGGGTTGCGCCTTCTGCCCATTAGCTTGCTGCTCCAAGGTTAAAGCCTGGGGGTAGGTTAACACCGGCTAAGTCGGGTTTTGAGGCCCCTCGGGCCAGAATGGCTTGATTAACCATTTCCCAGGTGAGTGCGGGGGATCGGTCCTTTTTCAGCACATAAGGAATCCGATTGGCATCGAGAATACGCTTTTGTTCCTCAGCATTCTCGGCACCAGCGCCTGTTAGGCGGGCTATCTCATGCTTGGTTAGCAAGTTACCCATCGCACATCCCTCGCGTTGTTGTCTTCTACCTAAAAAGCCCACACTTGGCGGGCTGAGAAAGCTGTCTTGAGATGAGCTCAGGCGTATTGCGGTTCTGCCTGGGGTTTTGATTCTGGGTGAGGGCAGTCTTTGGGTTTCTCCTCAATGATTTTTTTATCGACTATGCGATAAATTTTTGCCTTGTCAGTTTTCTTGTCGAATATCTGAGCCCAGTGGGTAAACGGGTCATTTTGAGCGATGCGCTGTACTTCTTCGAAGGCCTCCTTTTCAGTGGGGTAGGAGCGCTTGAAATCTTTGATGCCGCCCATCAATAGGTTGTAGGTGCCAGTTAGCAGTGCGTATCTTTCCATTGGATTTTCCCATTTTGAAAAATGGGCTCCATACCGGCAGCCCAAGGATGGTTACCTCTGACTGAATGCGCCGGGGCGCGGTTAAATTTCTAGCTGGCTTGGGAGATGGAGTTCTTTTCGATCAGATCCCGAATCCACACCATGCCTTTCGATGTCACTTTGGTATTGATATACGGCACCTTCACTGGGCCGCGGCTATATTCGGCATTCTCTGCAACCAGTAGCCCCTGCTGTACGGCGGACTTTGTCGGTGAGTTACGCATAGGTTCGCGGCTATGCAAAAGGTCGCTATTTCGTAGAACCTTTAACAGGTTGTTTCTGCCCATTTCTAAAGTTCGGGCGGCCTGGGTGATGGTGAAGAGTTTTTCCTTTTTCACGCTGCCTCCTGGTCCTTCAAGTTTTGTTCTGATGGTTGGCCCTGAATAGCTTCGGAGAGAGCGGCTATCTGCTCGCGCATACCGTTTATTTGTAACTGCTGGGCTTTTACCGTGGCCATTAGGTCTTGGGTGATTTGCAAGAGCTGGGAAAACTCATTCATGGTTTGTGCCTACCACTTTCTTGAACTTTCTTTCCCGGCCAATTGCCGGCTCCCAGTATTTGCAAAGCTGACAACTCCAGCCGCGCAATAACAGCTTCCCGTTGAATACCGGCTCTGCGGGTTTTCCGCAGTGGGTGCAGTGTATTCGTGGCAGCTGCTGCAGCTGGTTCATGCTGCACCTTTCCTCTGGGTTTCAAGGTGAGACCACTCGACACAAAGGGTGTGAAATTTTTTATCGCCCTGTGCGATTACGTTTTGGGGCTCCTTGCCTTGATAGCGAAGTGTCATCACGTTGAGGGCGTGCTGATAGTTCTCCCCATCAAGTAGTGATAACTCGGCAACGGGAACCGTAAAATCGTTGCTGTTCCAAGCCGAAAGCAACACCTGTGCGGCAATTGCACTAGCACCGGAGTATCCGTTGGCAACGCGGAGCAGGGTTTCCACGCTCAGGGTTGGGCTGAAAGTATTCATGCTGTATCACCTCCAAATGGGGGGCAGTCGTTGTGCTGAGTTGGCCGTGCAAAAGTGGGTTTTGGCTGTACGAACCGGATGAGCATTTTGCGATCCGCGTTGGCGATATCGGTGCGCTGCTTGAGGCGATCTACGTCGTTTTTGCTCGTAGCCGTTGGATGTACAAACACGGTGGCGGTCATGCGATTCCCTCCCGGTTGTTGCGGATGCGAATGGTTCGAACTGTGGGGCGGCGCTGGAAGCGGGTGCGTAATTGGTCTTGAGCATCAACACCCATGCCGCTGAGTACGCAGGCGAGCAGAGCGAATTGAATCAATCCGTGCTTTACCGCCTTGGCCACCGCTTCAGTACTGTTGCGGGCATGCAGCTTGTAAAAGCATTCCGCCAGCAAGTTGGTGACATTCGCTACAGAGCACCGCATAGCTTCGGCGGTTTCTTTGTTGGAGAGGCCTCGGGCTCGATATGCCAGCGCTTCAGCTTGGCGTGGTGCTAGTGGCCTGTGATTGATGGCGGTGTGCATTGGGTGCCCTATCAGTTGCCGGTAAGGCGACAATAGTAAAACCCTATTCGCTGGTCAATAGGCTTTTACTATTCTGTGTTTATCTGGGCGCCATTTGGTCGGCCCCTGATTTCGTTAGAGGCTGGGTAAAGAAAATTACATTGCATTGTTTGAGATGGCGGTCGCACGTTTGTGTGCAACCGCTAGCTGAAGAGCTTTGGTAGAAGAGTTATTCCGGGTAGAAGGATCCAATGATTACGCCACAAAAACTCACCTCTAAATCCGTGATGTCGAGTGTGGGATAATTTGGATTGATGGGGCGCAAAAATAAACGTCCCATATCTTCCGCAAATGTCTTGAAGGTAGCTTCGCCATTCAAGCGAGCGATTACGCGGCTACCGTTTGCCACGGGTTTTTCTGGGTCGACGAAAATAATTATCCCTTCTGGGTAGCTTCTTTGCCCAGGATATGGGCTTGCCATGCTGTCACCTTTCACTCGTAACGCATAAGCATAATCAGAGTGGGGTGTAGGGCAGGGTAGCCACTCTTCGGCGTCACCTGGCTGTAAGAGATCCATCGCTTCGCAAAACTGCCCAGCTTGCACCCAGCTGATTAGTGGGATGCGCCCCTTAATTTCTGGACCTTTTGTCAAATTGTCGGATGTGGATACGTCGGGCTCATTAGCTTGTGGCCAATCCATCCAGCCAGTCTTCAGCCCGAGAGCAGCTTCAATTTTCCTGGCAGTGCGGGATCCAATGTTGGTGTGGCCGCCACAGAGCTGGTTGATGTAGTTGTTGTCTGGGTAGCCCAGCTTCTCAGAAATGGTATTCCTGCCGTGCTTGTCGGCTAGCAGATTGAGGTTGTCTTTGCGGATGTCTTTGATTTCCATCGCTTAATTATGCCATTAGGAAAACGCTAACCGTTATTAGGGAAACACTATTGACTGAGGAATAGTAATTCCCTATTGTCTCGTCAAGGAGGGCTAACCAATGACGCCGCGACAGTTCTATTACACGTATTCAAAAGAAAGGGTGGAGCAGGTGGCTATGCAGGCTGGAACCACCTTTGCCAACTTCAAGCAAATTGCTGTTGCTCGTGGTGCAGTTGGGCGAGGTTTGGCGGAGAGATTGTGCAAAGCATCTGGTGGGATGATTTCCGAACTCGAGTCTTTATATCCGGAGCGTTACGAAAAGCCTGTAAACGTTCAGCAAGCAAGTTAACTGAGCATGAGTTTGCAGGCGAAGCCTGAAGAACAATCATTTTCAAATTCCTCTGTTGTGACTTGGTAATTCTGCTGCTTGTGGAGTAGGGCGGTAATCCGGTGCGCTATATGGAAATTTATACAGGAGGTGGGTGGTGAGCTTTGAAGCTGCGGCATGGGCCATTAAACGCAGGACCAGAACACCAACAGCAAAGCTGGTTTTAATCGCGTTGGCTGATTGCCATAACAGTGATACCGGGCAGTGTGACCCGGGCAATGCCTACCTGGCCGACGTTGCGCAATGTACAAAGCGTTCGGTGATTAATGCCATCGAAGAGTTGGAAGAACTGGGCTACCTGAGCGCCGAAAAATCCAACGGGCGCAGGACCAATTATAACCTCTTTTTACACGTAAACCGGTGCAATGATTTCACCGGTGAAAAATCTTCACCGGTGAAAATAAAACACGAACCGGTGAAATCTGTGCACCCAACCGGTGAAAATGACAACACGTCCTTCTCTATAGAACCAGTAAGAACCAATAAGAAACCAGTAGAGAGAGGCACAGTTCCAAATCGCGCCAACCCCAAACGCGGCACACGCTTGCCTGGAAACTGGATTCTCACGGACAAATTCCGCACCGAAGCCCAGCGCCTCCGCCCAGACCTAATCCCCCGAATCCACGACATTGCCGAAAGCTTCCGTGATTACTGGATATCCCAGCCCGGGCAGAGGGGCGTAAAACTCGATTGGCTCGCCACCTGGCGCAACTGGCTAAAACGCGAGAAGTACTTCGCACCCCAACCTCAGGCGTCAGGGCAGCGGCTAACGCGAAACCTCAGCGCAGTAGAAATCGCAACGGATACCAATTGGTAAAACCCAATCATCAAGGAGAGCTCACCATGTGCGCAGTCACCATCCCAGAAGCCATCGAAAGGATTTCCACAACCAACCCCAGCAGCCCGCTGGCCGTATTCCGCACCAAGTACGCTCACCTTGTGGAGGTTGTGTTCGCGAATACGGTGGTTACCCAATTCTGGATAAACCAGGGCCACATAAATTACCTGGGGACGTATCACCGAGACAATTTGCATGCAGCCGAAAGGCGGCTTCAGGATTATTTCGAGAGTATGCCGCAGGCTGCTTGATGGGGTGCTTAGCTGGTTCTTGGTTTTAAAGATTCGAAGGGGGAGGGGCAATGTCCGAATTAGGTGTACGTGAACTGTTGTGGGAGTGGTCCCGAGCCTACCAGGAGAGAGCAGGAGATTCAGTATCTTGGCCCCGTATGTCCTCCTTTGCTAGGAATATGAAGTCAAATTATCGAGAGAATCCAGAACCGGTGAACGAGGGAAGGGCGGAAGAAACTGACCAAGTTGTTGGTATGTACCTTCGAGCGGTAAAGGGGCGCAATAACCAAGATAAGGCCAGAATTGAGTTAACAGTATTTTGGCTCCGTTACTTCCGAAGATGGGAATTGCAAGAGGTGGCAAAGGTGGCAAAAAAATCGGTAGCTAGCATTAAGATTCTATGCCAAATCATTGAGTCCAGCATAGAAGTGGGCTACAAGATGCGAGAGCGGCTTTAGCAAGGATGAGGAAAGGCCCTTTCCCTTCCAGTTAATTAAGTACAATTTTTTATTATACCAATTTGCTCTGGCCATTGGCGCCTTAATTATTAAGCCTTATTAACAGTTAAGGTCGATTGTATTCGATATTGTATTTTTACATAGTATCTATGTTTTGGCCTAACCTGCTATTTAAGTATTAAGAATTTCCTGCTATTAAGGAGTTTTACTATGCGAAACAAGACCTTAAAGCTGTTAGTCTTGTTCCCATTGCTGCTTGGGTTACCTTTATTTGCTAATACGTCGGAGTTAAAAGTCGCTATAGCTAATGATGCACCTCCTTATGTTGCTGATAACGCAAAGAGTGGGCTTGAAGTCGAAATAATCCAGCAGGCATTGCCTGGGTATTCAATAAAATTCTTGCAGATGGGTTGGGGGGATATTCAAAATGCTATTAAAAATGGCATAGCAGATGCTGAGACAAATGTGTATGAGCATGGCGAGGCGGGTGGCCATTATTTCTCAAATAACTATGTTGGATTTGTTAATTACGCAATTAGCCGCAAGAGTGAAGATATTAAAATAGATAATGTGAACGATCTTGTAGGGCACCATGTCATTGCCTGGAAGGGGGCTCACCTGGATCTAGGGCCAGAATTTGAGCGCCTTTTCTCGCCTGGAGGGGCAGGTAGCAAAAATTATGTCGAGATACAAGATTCACGAGATCAGGTCCGGGATTTCTGGAAGAACGAAGATTCTATTGCCATTATCGATAAGAGTATTTTTACTCACTTCTCCATGAATCAGGGGCACTCAATGGATGAGGTGGATACTCACAAGGTCTTTTTACCGGTATCGAAATTTAAAATGGCGTTTAAGGATGAAAAGACCAGAGATGAGTTCAATAAAGGGCTGGCCCGTCTTTGTTCTACAGGTGAATATGCAAAGCTTCTTAGGAAGCATGGTATTCAGGAAAAGGCGAATATCTGCGAATGAGCTGATGATCTAGATGCTATTAGAAGCTTTTAGGATTTACTGATACGCTAATTTCTACTCTGTGCATACATACATACAAACTGTATTTATTGACAGCTAGCCATCAAAAGAATAATCTTGGGCAAGCTGTCGAGTTGTATGCGTAGCGACCGATCATCCTTTCTAGAACCGGCCTCTAAGCCGGTTTTTTTGTGCCTGAAATTTGAGACCCCCATGCTCCAAAACGACTATTTCTCAGAGTCGGAATTGGCCTGTCGTTGTTGTGGCAAAAATCATTTTAAAGATGAAACGCTAAAGCGCCTGATTAGAGTCAGGGAGCGCTTCGGCAAGCCAATGGTTATCAATTCCGGTTATCGTTGCCCAGCTCACAACAAACGATTAAATGCGACCATGACTCATGCCACCGGGCAAGCTGTTGATATTTCTGTGGCTGTAGGCAGAGCACATGAGCTTATGAAAGTTGCCTTAGAAGAAGGTTTCAGCGGTATAGGGGTGAAGCAGAAGGGGCCGATCAAAAAGCGGTTTATCCATTTGGATGACCTTGATTCAATTCCTGGCGAGCGTGCGCGCCCTACGGTGTGGAGCTACTAATGATTTCCGCTATATCCAGCTTACTCGGCAAGGTTATAGACAAGGCATTCCCAGATAAGACAGAAGCCAATCGCCTAAAGGCGCAGGTGGATTCAAAGTTAATCTCAATGGACCTGGAGGAGCTGAGAGCGGCTACCCAGGTAATCACTGCAGAAGCTGGGGGAGAGTCATGGCTACAAAGAAACTGGCGGCCAGTAACAATGCTCACATTCGTGGGACTGATCGTCTTTCATTGGCTGGGGTGGACAGCGCCAAACCTCAGCGAGAACCAGACTCTCGCCCTTCTGGAAATAGTAAAAATCGGCCTCGGTGGTTATGTCGTGGGGCGCAGCGTTGAGAAGGCAACTATTGCCTGGAAGCAGTCATGACACTTCAGGATGCCCTCAGAGAAATAGCGGATAAGGCTGGCTATATGACTGCTATTGGTGCTGGAACTTTCGCGGGTTGGCTTGCAAACAACTGGCTTGGTCTTGCTGGTGTGCTGATAGCTGCGGCAGGTTTAATGGTTAATTGGTATTACAACCACAAGCGTTTGAAGCTGCAGGAGCTGCAGGGCGGGGACGATGCACGTTAGTGTGAAGCTGGATACTTCAAAGTTTGATCAAGCATCTGCAGAATTAAAAAAGCAATTACCCTATGCCAGTTCGGTTGCCCTAAATAACGTGGCCTTTCGTATACGGGGAGAAGAGCGCTCAGCGATGGGGCGTGTATTTACAAACCCGGCAAAATTAACGCTGAACTCTGTATTGGTAAAGAAAGCCACTAAGCGGTCAGGTATTGCCAAAGTCTTTATACGTGATCAGGTTTCCAATGGAACTGCACCGAGTAAATATCTGGCTCCGTCGGTCATGGATGTGAACCGGAACGACAAGCGCTTTGAGCGTGCCCTGCGGCACATGGGTGTCCTGCCTGCTGGTATGTATGTGGTGCATGGCGAGGCGGCGAGATTAAACAAGCATGGGAATATCTCAGTCGGAACCTATAAAAAAATTCTGGCTGAATTACGGGGCAACTCTGGCACTGCTGGTGGTGCAGGTAGTACGCAGGGTAAGAAGGGCAAATATTTCGTTGGCAAAGTTAATGGTGTCTTAGGCGTTTGGAAGAGGGCAGGCGGCAAACGCCGGCCAACGGTTAAGCCCATCCTGATATTCCTCAAGGGGAAGCCAGACTACCGCAAGCGATTCCCTTTTATTCGAATAGCTGAAGGCATAGCCCGTAGGCATTTGCCATTAGAGCTGGATAAGGCCATGGACCATGCGATTGCGACCGCAAAAAGACGTTGAACGGGTCCTCCTGAGGGGGCCAACACACGGGTGATTCGGACCCCGTTTTTTTAACAGATATCTGAAATTTCCTAGGGGGTTATACCTTGGCTGAAAACCTATCACTTGATGATCAGGCAACCCAGTCTGGTTTCGCTCGCCTGGTTGGTGCTTCTCAACCTGCTATTTCCAAGCATTACAAAGCTCAGCTTTTTACGGAAGGTGCCAGTTTCAGAGTCTGGCTTCATGAATACTGTGAGCGTCTGCGAACCGAGGCCGCAGGCCGCCAAGCGAATGAAGCCCGCAACCGTCGTGATATGGCTCAGGCAGTTGAATCTGAGGCGAATGCTCAACTAAAAATGCGAGAGTTGTATAAGCAGGATCAATTAATCCTTGATATTGAGTCCGTGCGTAAAGCGATGGTGGAGTGGTCGACCATTGGAAAGAATGAATTTCTAGGAGCGGTGGAAAGCATCGTTATTGCTATCGAGAGCCAGCATGCAATTACCGTCGACCGTGAACCCCTACAGCCAAACATTGACGCTGCCCTCAAAGCTATTGGTAGTTACGAGATTGAACCTAAAGAGGCTGGTGGAGGAGGTGCGCCAGACCTGGATACCGCAGCCTAAGATTCCTCTGATTGAGTGGTTACCGGAAAATATCAAACTGCCGTCTGAGGATAGCGATAACGCGGGCTATTACCGCAACGATTATGTGCCTTATTTCTGGGGCGTAATGCATGCACTGGATAATCCAGTGTCGTGGATGGTGGTTATGCAGAAGGCCGCGCAAATTGGTTGGACGGTTCTGCTGGCCACCGATATTTGCAAAGTTGCCGTAACCGAGCCAGCTCGAATCCTGATGCTGTTTCCTAAGGATGAAAAAGGGCGGCTGTTTATGGATGAAAAGCTGGTGCCGATAATCGAAGGCTCGCCAGCGGTTAACCGGGTGATTGATGTCACCACTAGCCGCAAAGGCGGCAGCCGCTCCACGCGCAAGAAATTCCCTGGCGGCGAGGTGCGTACCATTGGCTCCAATTCCATTTCCAATGTGAAATCTACATCAGCGCGTCGGGGCTATGTAGAAGAGCCAGACGATACCAACAAAGATGTCGGCGATCAGGGCGACTCCATCCGCCACCTGCGCGAACGCCTCAAGCGGATGCGCAATAAGAAATTAATTATCGGCGGCACCCCTGCAGTTGCCGATCTTTCCCAGGTGGAGCACTACACCAAACTCGGTACCATGCGAGTGTTACCGATTACCTGTCACGACTGTGGTGAGTCCCATGTATTGGACTGGAAAAACGTCAGTTGGTTAGAGAAAGAGGGCGGCACGCCACACCCGGTATTTGGTTTGAACCAACCAGAAACTGCTGTTTATTCCTGTCCAGAATGTGGCAGCGCCTGGGATGACTACCGCCGTCAGGCCAATATATTGCAGACTTGCAAAACTGCCCTGGAAAATGGCGATGACTTTGCAGGCTGGGTAAAGACCCAATGCGGTGAAGACTTTAAGCAAGATGAGATCGAACCGATAGAGACCTTTATGGAGCTATCGGAGCTTTATGTCTGTATCCCCGGTACAGGCCTTGTCGATGTGGTGCGGGATTTTCTTGAAGCCGAACACGAAGCAAAGAGCGGCGATGAATCTGCACGCATTGTTTTCCAGAACAACAAACTGGGCCGCCCTTATCAATACGCAGCCAGCCAAATGCTGGATCATGAGGAGCTTGAAAAGTCGGCTGATGATTACCCGGAACTATTTTGTCCTACAGGCGGGTTGCTCGTGACAGTTGGTGTTGATGTCCAACACGATCGATTAGCAATCACTATTCGTGCTTTTGGCCGCAATGAAGAAAGTTGGCAAATGTACTGGGGCGAAATTGATGGTGATACTGCGGATAAACAAGATGATTGTTGGGCAGCTCTGGATAAATTAGTTTTCCAAAGCTTTAAGCATGAACGCTTTGGCGAGATCCGTGCAACGGCCGTAAGTATAGATTCCGGTGATGGTGGAACCAGTAATGCGGTCTATCACTGGGCACGAACTCGCGATAAAAAATACCGTAGTGTTCAGGTGATGGCCATAAAGGGGGATAGTAACGACTACGGGCGCAAGGAGATATATACACCTCCGAGGCAAGTCGAATATGCGGATTCCAGACGACGTACTAAAGCAGACTTTTTTGAAGTCAAACTTTACTTTGTCGGTACCCACAAAGCCAAGGACTTGATTGCTAAGCGTTTGTTAGGCACCAGTGCCTATATGCACAGCTGTAAACATGTACGACAAGACTATTGGGAGCAAGTTACCGCTGAAGTTAAAGCACCAAGCAAAAAACACTTGGGTAAGGAAGCCTGGCAGAAAAGGCCTGGAAAGAGTAATGAAGGGCTAGATACTGAGGTATATGCCTTACATGCAGCTCATGTAATGGGTATGCACAAATGGAATGAAAGAAAATGGTCCATTATCGAATCCCGCCTGGGCCAGCGTACCTTGTTCAGTGAACCGGAATCTCCTCAAACACCTAAACAACCTAAGCCAACCACTAAGAAACCACGGCGGCCTGCACAGCCTGCAGGCTCTCTACTGGATAGTTAAATGTCTAAAACCGCACAAGAGATGGTCGACCTCTATATTGAGGCCGAGATAGACGTGCTCGCCGGTAAATCCACGATAATCAATGGCCGCCAGTTTACAGCCGAGAACCTGCAGGAAATCCGCGCAGGGCGTCAGGAGTGGGAGCGCCGTGACATTCAAGAAAAATTTAAGGCTGCCGGCAAACGCCCTGGGCCTGCCTACGCGAATTTTTGTTAATGAATAAATTAGATTCTGTAATCGGGTTCTTTGCGCCCGAGGCTGCCTTGCGCCGTGTGCAAGCTCGTCGCGCCCTGGAGGTTGCTGCAGCCTATGAAGCTGCGCGGCCCAGCCGACTCAGAAAAAACCCTGGTGACAACCGCAGCGGGGATTTGGTGCTGGAAGGCAGTGTGGAAACCCTGCGCGGCCAGGCACGGCATCTGGAGCAAAACCACGATTTTGCCTTTGGCATCCTTACAACCCTGGTAAACAACATTGTTGGCCCGCGCGGCATTGATGTGGAATTCCAACCCAAGACCTGGGATGGCGATATCCACGATGATTTCGCCAGCCAAATGAATGATGCCCACAAGGAATGGGCAAGGCGCCCGGAATGTACTCGGCAGTTTAGCTGGGGGAAAACGCAGCGGCTTCTGTGTAATACCTGGCTGAGAGATGGTGAAACGCTGATGCGGCACCTGCAGGGCACAGTACCCGGATTAAAGCACCGCACCCCGGTGCCTTACACCATCGAATGCCTGGAGCCAGATTTCTTGCCGGTGGATTACAACGATCCCAGCAAGCGTATTGTTCAAGGGATTCAAAAATCTGCCTGGGGCGAGCCTTCAGGGTTTTGGCTATATGACGAACATCCAGGGGCTTCATTTAACTGGCGTATGAAGCGCAGGCTCCACAGCGCTGAAAATATCGAGCACCTGAAATTTGTACGCAGACTGCACCAAACCCGAGGGGTTTCCATCTTTGCAGCGGTAATGAATCGCCTTACTGATATTAAAGACTATGAAGAAAACGAGCGTGTCGCTGCCAAAATTGCATCAGCCATGGTTGGCTTTATTCAAAAGGGCAGCCCTGATCGCTATCAGTATGATGACGATTGGGATGATGAAGGAAACCGTACCCTCGATATCCGTGCCGGTGCCATCTATGACGATCTACGCCCAGGGGAAACCGTCGGCACCATTCAAAGCAATCGCCCCAGCGGTCTGCTAACGCCATTTTTAGAAACCATGCAGCGCATGGCTGCCACCGGCACCATGGCCAGTTTTAGCAGCATTAGCAAAAACTACAACGGCACCTACAGCGCACAGCGCCAGGAGCTGGTAGAGCAGTGGACAAACTACGAAACCCTTAGCTTGGAATTCTGTGAGGAAATCGTTGAACCGGCAACCCGGCGCTGGGTGCAGATGGGCTTACTGGCCGATGCTTTTAAAGTGCCGAGAGATGTCGATCCATCCTCGTTAATGCACGTCGATTTTATTACCCCGGTCATGCCCTGGATTAATCCGGTACATGAAGCCAGCGCCGATGAAACGCTGCTGGAAAATGTTCTAGCCAGCCCACAGCAGACCATTCGCCGCCGTGGTAAGAAGCCGGACGATGTGGTTAAGCAAACCGCTGCCTGGCAGAGAAAGCTGCGAGAAAACAAAATCACCACCCCAACTAAACGCACTGCGGTCCCCGCAGAAAATACTGATTCCGAGTAGGAAACCGCAATGCCTAAAAAATCTTGGTACAGCATTACCGCTGCTGCAAATACCAGTGAAGCCGATATTTATCTATATGACTACATCGGTTATTGGGATATGACCGCAAAAGATTTTGCACGAGATCTAAAAGCACTCGGTGATGTCAGCAAGATCAATCTACACATCAACTGCCCCGGCGGTGATGTGTTCGACGGTACCGCTATTTACAACCTGCTCAAAGATCATAAGGCAGAGGTGGAAACCTGGATTGAAGGTGTCGCCTTGAGTATGGGCAGTGTGATCGCCCTTGCTGGGGATACCGTCCATATTGCCGAAAATGCTTATTACATGGTGCATAACCCCAGTGCCGGCGTTCGCGGTGACGAGCGCGCTCTGGAAAAAACCAAAAGCCTATTGGCAAAAATTAAAACCACCATGATTAGCCTGTATTCCTCGCGCACTGGAATGTCGGATGAGGAAGTCAGCCAAGTGATGGATGACGAGACTTGGTATACCGGTGCTGAGGCAGTGGAAGCCGGTTTCGCCACCGATACCACGACAGCTATTGAAATGGCTGCAAGCTTCAGTGCCGATCATTTAAACCAATTCAAAAATACCCCCCAAGCTATTAGTGCATTGGTAATGCAGGGGCCTACGGATATTCGATTCCCGTCTGCGGTTGCAGGCAATCCAAACCAAACCCATAGCCAGGAGGCGCAAGCCATGACTACACCTACCTCCACCACGCCAGCTGCAACCGCTGCGACCGAGGTTACCCCAGAAATGAAAGCGCAAATTGCCGCCGATGCCAGGGCACAATTTGCAGCAGATGAGCAAAAGCGCAAAGACACTATCAAAGCAGTTTTTAAAGGCTTTGAAGCGCACAGTGTTGTGATGCAGGAATGTCTCAATGATATGGACTGCACCGCTGAAAAGGCCAAGGATAAACTGCTCACAGTCCTGGGTAACCAAACCCCAACCCCAGTGCAAAGCTACAGCGTAGTGGTGCAGGAAGGTGAGGGCATTAAGCGCATCAAGGCGGATGCTGAGAATGCCATTGCCATGCGTGCCTTTGGCGAGAAGTGCACAGAGGGCAACAGTCTGGCCGGCTATACCATGCTGGAAATTGCCCGTATGTTTATGCACGCCCACGGACAGAATTTAGCGGGCCTGGATAAAATGGGCGTGGTTGCCGCAGCCTTTACCCATAGCTCTGGTGACTTCGCTACCGTCCTGGGCAATATTGCTAATAAATCGATGCTGAAGGGCTACTCGGAAGCCCAGGAAGTATTCCCGCAGTTTACCGCCACTGGAAACTTAAGCGATTTCAAGATAGCTACCCGCACAGACCTCGGCACCTTCCCCTCACTGCGCCAAGTGGCACCCGGGGCAGAATTTAAATATGTGAGTATCGGCGAGCGCGCCGAAACTGCCGCGCTGGCCACTTACGGGGAACTCTTCTCCATTACGCGCCAGGCGATTATCAATGACGACCTAGGGGCCTTCACCCGCATTCCGCAAAAGATGGGTCTCGCTGCTATTCGCACCGTGGGGGATCTGGTGTTCAG
The DNA here is from genome assembly GCF_023716485.1 of Microbulbifer variabilis. Classification (NCBI taxonomy): domain Bacteria; kingdom Pseudomonadati; phylum Pseudomonadota; class Gammaproteobacteria; order Cellvibrionales; family Microbulbiferaceae; genus Microbulbifer; species Microbulbifer variabilis. The sequence continues at coordinate 2,877,032 of NZ_CP092418.1, read as the reverse complement.
TATCCTGATCAACAATCCCAAAATGGCCGATGGCAAGGCCTTATTCCATACCGACCATGGCAACCTAGCTGCTAAGGCAGGCATCAATACAGCCAGCATCGACGCCGCGCGGGTATTGATGGGCAAACAGAAGGACGGTACCGCTTTCCTAAATATCCGCCCTAAATTCCTACTGTGTGATATTGCCGACGAGGGTGCCGCAAAGGTTGCTCTGGAGTCAGAGTTTGAAGTGGGTGCTGCAGAGAAATCCAACACTGTACCCAACAGTGTGCGCAATATTGCCAGCGTGATCTCCGATGGTCGCCTCAGCGGGCACAATGGTTGGTACCTCAATGCCGACCCGGTAGCGCATGACACCATCGAAGTGCTTTACCTGGATGGCCAGCAAGCCCCAGTACTGGAGCAGCAAAACGGCTGGAATATCGACGGGGTGGAATTCAAAGTCCGCCTCGACGCAGCCTCGAAAGCCTGGGATGCAAAAAGCATGGTGAAAACGCCCAAGACCTAATACCCAGCTCAAACCGAACCAAACCTTAAAGAATCCGAAAAGGGCCGCACATCGCGGCCTTTTTGCTTTTAGTAATTTACTCAATTGAGAGAAAGAGAATGGCTACTAATTTTGTACAAGATGGGCGCATGCTGAATGTCACCAACAGTACCAGCTCAGTAATTACCTCTGGCCAGGTGCTAGCAGTAGGCGCAGTACTGGGTGTGGCGATGGATGATATCGCCGTGGGCGCATCTGGTGTGATCGCTATTGAAGGCGTATTCACCGTGCCCAAAGTATCCGGCGCGGTGATTGGCCAGGGCGAGTCGCTCACCTGGGATATCTCTGCAGCAGCCTTTGACGATAGCGCCGCAACAGCCGCAACCGGCGATATCACTGGCCCTACCGCTTTTGCCGCAGAGGCTGCCGGCGATGGTGTTACCAGCTTAGCGGTGAAGTTTACCGGCGTACCGGGCACCGTGAAGGCCTAGGTGATCTATGGATCTGGACCAAAGAGCCGCAGAGCGCGCGTTCCGCAAATGGGGCAAGCCCGCTACCTATACCGATGGTAGCGGTGCTGAGCCAATTGATTGCCGCGTGATCAAGGATCAAGAGATTGACGACTTCGATGAGGATGAGCGTGTGCGGGTGCCGCGCATTGAGTTAAGCCTGCTGGTGAGTGAGGTAGGGGCTTACAACACCGAGGCGGTGATTACGCTTGGCGGTGTGGAGTATGCAGTGCGTAAGCGACTGTCGGATGATGGGGTTGTTTGGCGGGTGTTGGTAGCTGATTAATGAGGTGCGTTTTGTGGCGACTTTATAATTAGAGGAGAAGCTGAGAGAATGGCAGAGCTGTACTGAAACCGATTTACATTCAATTTTCTTTCTGTCTATCAGAATTTATCGACCGTTTTTTTTATCTAAGGGGAAGGGGCGAGATATAAGGTTGATAGATGTGAAGAGGTTTCTTAGAGCATGTCGTTATTTTCTTTTGAGTGTAAGTTATGAAATACGTATTATTTTTTATTCTTCTAATTTTTCATGCTCAGGCATCTGCCGCTTGGATATACAATACTAAAATTGTCGATGTTCGCTGGTATACAGATTACGGTTTTATTACCGTTGAAGATGACGATGCTACTCAATGTCCTGGAGCGCAGCCAACAAAGCATAAAAGACTGCTTAACGATAATGATGGTGGTGATGAAAAAATCATTAGTATGGCGTTAGCAGCCATGATGGCAAACAAAAAGATAGATTTAAATGTAAAGGGTTGTTTTACAGATGAGTTCGGGAAGGAGTACCCGCTGGTCACTGGCATTGTTGTGAAATCGTAAAATCTAAAGGCGCTGTAGCTCAGAGTTCTGAGTTGAGCGCTTTTCTTTAATAAGTTTCCTTATTGTCAATCTATTCTTGTTCGTTTTTTCCTGTGGCGTTTATATATTGCGTGTGCAGTAGGATTCAACGTGCGTAGATTTGGTGAGTAAGTGGCTTTACCTTCTGTCTGTGAAGAATTCTACTTTGAGGTTTTTGTTTTGGGAAGAGTGAAAATAGCTGTATTTTTATTTTGTTTTTTATCGTTTTTGCCGGGTGGTGTTTATGCGGAAACCTTTAAGGTTGTTAGTCAAAATATATGGGCTGGCCTTACTAAGCATTACGATTTAAGTGTAGGGGGTGGGGCCGCAGCCCATGTTAATATAAGTTGTGAAACAGGTTCTACTAAATATAACGAAAGGGTTAAATCATATTTGCGATACTTGAGTGAGGTTGTGGGGGAGGAAGAAGATTTTATTTTTGCTTTTCAAGAAATAGATAATAAGTCTGAGCGGACATGTGGAGATGGTTCTCCGCTGGTGCAGAGGATTGGTGATCATTTTCTCCCTGAAGTTGAAAATGTTTTTTTGGGTCTCAGACCTATGGATAACTACGGGGGTGTTCCAGGTGAAGCACAAGATTCAATGTCTAATGGTGAGATGTCAGGGGTTTACGTTGGGAATGCCATTATAACGCGACCTAAAATTCGTGAGACTATGTATAAGGTGCTTAGAAAAGGGTTGAGCGATGATCAAAAGACATCTAGAGGATATGTCACAACTCTATTGGAGTTTGAGTCTGAAAAACAACTATGGTTTGTAAATATTCATGCTACTCATGGTGACGCCAGCCTGGCAGTTGCAGATGTAAAGCAAATGTTGATAGATATGAAGGAAGCCTATCAGAGAGAGCCTAGGCCAATAATATTCTCCGGGGATTTTAATATCAGGTCTGGAACGTCACACTACGATGATTTGATTGAATTGTTTGATGAATATTTTGATGGGACCGTTGAAGCTACTCAAAAAATTGAGTACACATATATGAAAAGGAGTGAAGGTTCTGGTAGCGGTGGGCATGTTATGGTAGATGGGTCTAAATTGGATTACATATTCTACTACTCGCCAAATGGTTTAATTAAACAGAAAATTCTGCCTGTTAACGCTCCTAATGGCTATCCTTTTCCTCTCTTATCGGCGGAGGCAAAAGATGCTTTATGTGTTGGCTCTGAATGTTTTCCGGATCATAAGTTAATATATGCAGAGTTTTATTGGCCCTAGGTTTTTTGTCTAGTATATGTGGGGCAAGGTTACACCTGCTATGCAGGGTGTACGATTGATGGATGTCAGGTCGTTGAATTCAATTTGGTTTTTATTGTTTTTCTGGTAAGGGTTCAGTGCGGAAAATCATATTAGGTGTGTATCTAAAATTAACTGTTAGATTTTTATCCGCATAAAGGGGAGTTAGGTGTGAAGAAGTATTTAAGTAAGGTCGCTACGATAGGCGGAGTAATATGGTCGCTGTTATCCATTAATTCGGCTGCTTGCGTAACGCTTGATAGCGTGCCCATTCAAAATGTAGCAAATGATGAAAAGCTTATTAACTTAAATGAGAGTCTTACTTTATGCCCTACAGAAGAAGTTGTCTACGGTACAAGGTTTAAAGTGAAAGCATCCAATATTGTATTGGATTGCGGTGGGAACACTTTCGATGGTATGTTGTCGGCACCGGAAAATTATGTTTCCCGAGCACTGGACTCCATGAGTTCATTGGAAAACGTAGTCATAAAAAATTGTAAATTCAAGAATTATCAAAGTGGACTGATTCTGGCGCCTTCTACCTTAGGTATTTCAGGAGCTAACTACATAACAGGTCTTAAAAAGTTTACGATTAGTAATGTGACAATTGAAAATACTGAAGGTGGTGATGATGGCAATGGTGAGGGTGTTATTGTTGGTCCTTATAGTCAGGATTTTCTAATTGAAAACACCTTAATAAAAGATACTAAATTGTCGGGGCTTTACTTAGAGGCGAATAGTATTCGGACTAAGGTGGTGGATTCATATTTTTTGCATAATGGATTTTCTGGCGGAACAGAGGGGCGCGAAGCAATTGCCATTGATGCATCATCTGGAAATGTTATATCTGGAAATACATTCGTTGACAATAAATATGCGGCAATTACAACCTATAAAAATTGTGGTGAATCCAATACTTACCGAGCGATGCACGCCAATAACAACATAATAGAGGATAACGTCTTCAAGTATCATGACAACCATGATGCAGGAGCGGCCATTATTATAGCATCGCGACAAGGTAAGACTATTTCGGGCTGTAGTGATGAAACAATCGGCGGTTATATTGATAAATACTTCGATTATTCCAAATTTAATGTTATTCGTAACAATGCGTTTATCAATAACATTACCTCGATAAAGCTAATGGATAGCTTTCAAACTGTTATTGGGAATACCTTCCATGGCACCACGTGGACAGACTTGAATGATTCTGGAATTGAACATAATTCCGTATATGACCTTGCTATTGGGAATGCTATTCTATCTGATTTTAACTCGCCTGTTATAGGTATAAGCGTTCTTAATAATGTCACGCGAACATCGACCACAAACGCAAGTGGAAGGACCTTTGTTTCCAATCACTCTTCCGTCGCTCATTTCTCAGGCAATACTGACGCTTATTATAGGTGTTTGTCCGACAGTAAAGCACCAGGAAATACCTGTAGCCAGGTTTTAGGCTTATCAAACCGATGCGAGATATCTGCAACTAGTTGCCCGGCTAGATCTTCTTATCCAAATGCCCAAGAATTTCCATCGAAGTGGTTCGATACAACGTATGGTTCAAATGTTAGTCAGGACATCTGTGCAGCTAGAGCTAAAGATTTATGGCAGTGGTGCGACGATGAGAGCTCTTCAACTTTTTTTGTTACATCAAAATTTGTAAAGAATAACTATTTGCAAGAAGAAACGGTATACGGTGGCTCCTAATTCTAAAAAGTCGATGCTTTGGGTCCGCAAAGTTGTGTTCTAAACGTTAAGGCTACACCAATAACCACTATTCATCTTGTTTTACATGACTGTTTTAACCGTAAATAGCCATCAAAGATGGCGGTCAGTAAATAACATAACAATTACCTAAACCCGCACCAGCGGGTTTTTTTATGCCCAAAATTCCTGGAACACTACCCCATGACCCAACGCATAACAATCCGCGATGCCGTACTCAGCAATCTGCAAACCCTATCCGACTACAACTTTCCCTAACGGGAACCACTGAAGGTATCGAGCAGGAGAGACTGCCGGCAATCCTTGTGGGCTTTGCCACGGAACAAGAACTCTCAGGCACTACCCGCCGATTGGGTCTTGTTGTAGCGGTGGTGGTATATAGCCGGGGGGATATCTATGAACTGTTGGATAGGGCTGCGGCGGATGTTGAGGGCATATTAAGTGCGCAAGCGCTGGTGGGATGATGGGGTTGTTTGGCGGACGTTGGTGGATGCTTAGGAGTATATGCCCTTCCCAAATTAGCATAAGGCGGAGAAAATGCCCAACTTTATTGAGGATGCTTAGAGCAGAATTTTGTACATTTGTACCAATAATTTATATTTTAATGACTCGCTTAATGTATTTCTGGTATTTTTAGTAAATATCTTATAGGAAGTAGATTGTAAAAAAATAGATTTGTCCGGCCGCCTATACTTGGTTCGCTTCGCTTTGTTTGGGGTTAGATTTTTTTAAGGGGTTATCGATTTGTGAGTAAGAGAATTCAGAGGGTGATTGTTGGGGTTTTATTTCCCATTATATTGGGGGTTCTATTTCTTATGATATGGGTAATTTTACCTCGTGGTTTTAATAATTTGACAGATTCTAATTCCTATACGATGTTCATTCTGGCGTTTTTTTTTCAGTTCATATTTCTTGGGGTTCCGGCGCTTATTTGTTCCGTAATCGTTGAGTTTTTTCAATCTATATTAAAGAGTGATTTTTGTTTTTATGTTGGTGGTGGCCTTTTGTGTGGAATCTGTAATATAACGATGGCAGCTCTATTTTTTGGTGAGTCTAGATTTTACACGGTGTACTCTTTTTTTATTTTTTGTGTTATTCCTGGGTTTGTTGCTGCAGTTGTTTTGCGTGAAATGTATCAATCATCAAGTGCATTGTTAACCAATAAAGAGTGATAGTAAATCTTGGAAGTCATCGTATTTTGAGTTGAGAGTAAACTGATATCGAAACCCGCACCAGCGGGTTTTTTTATACCCAAAATTCCTGGAGTACTACCCCATGACACAACGCATCACCATCCGCGATGGCGTACTAAACAAGCTACAAACCCTAACCGGCTACAACTTCCCCACAGCCGGAACCACCGAAGGCATCGAACGGGAAAAGCTGCCGGCAATCTTTGTGGGCTTTGCTACGGAACAGATAGAACAGGAACTCTCGGGTACTACCCGCCAGCTGGATCTTGTCGTTTCGGTGGTGGTGCACAGTCGGGGAGATATCTATGAACTGCTGGATAGGGCTTCCGAGGATGTAGAGGGCGTATTGCAGGATCGAACCCTGGGCGCTGCCTGTGAGATTTTTGCGCTCTCACAAACCGATTTCGCCCTGGATCAGGATCACCCGCTTGGTGAAGTACGCCTGACCTATACCGCTCAATATTCCACTGAATGACGCACCCCTGCGTCGGACTTTCATTTCCACTAAAGCAACGGGAGAACCCCTATGTCTCAATTGGCTCAGGGCACCAATATCTATTTTATCGACCCGGCAGATGACTCTGTGAAGAAAGTGACCGGGCTGAATTCTTTTAACCCCGGTGGCAACCCGGCGGATCAGCTCGACGATACCTCCTTGGAGGATTTGGATAAAAAATTCAAACGGGGCCTGCGTACACCGGGGCAGGCGTCGGTGGGTCTCAAAATTGATCCGAGAAATGCGGTCCACAAACGCCTGCATGAGCTGTCCCAGGATGACACGGTGGACAATATGAAATGGGCGGTGGGTTGGAGTGATGGCACCGAGGAACCCACCGTTTCTGTAACCAAAGAGTTTGATTTACCGACCACCCGCACCTGGTTCACCTTCGAGGGCTATGTGGCCGACTTCCCCTTTGATTTCCAGCAGAACAGTTTGGTCACTGGTGAAATGTCGATTCAACGAAGCGGTGGTTCGGCCTGGACGGTTAAGTCTTCAACCTAAGAGAGCAATCATGGAATTATCCATCGAATCCCTGCAGCAGCAGGGGGCTTTTTCCGGTGCGCCTGTGAAGCGTTCCATTACCTGGAAGCAGGGTGAACAGGAGTTGTCGGCAACCGTTTATGTCCGCCGACTCTCTTATCACAGCGCCGTCAGTGATGTGACTGCGCTGCGTGGTGAGGGGGATGTGATTGCAGGGCGGATCGCTGCCTGTATTGTCGATGCCGAGGGCAAGCCGGTGTTTACCCCGGCGGATATTACCGGTGAGGCAGACCCGCAGCGCGGCCCGCTCAGTGCGAATCTAACCCAAGCTCTGTTGCTGGAAATCGGTGCGGTCAATAATCTGGGAAAGACACCCAGCTCAGTGAACTAGACGAACTCTGGCACGAGCTGGTGCTGAATGGTATCGGCGGCTGCACCATCGCCGAGGCCCAGCAGCGGCTCAGCTATGAAGAGGTCCAGCGCTGGGCGCTCTACCGCAAAAAACGCGGCTCCCTGCATCCTGGGATGCGTATCGAAAGATCGTCGGCATTACTTGCCACCCTCTACGCCAATACCCATCGCGGTAAAGGCAATCCCGTAAAAATCACCGACTTTATGCCCCACGAGGAAGAGCCAGAGCTATCGCTGCAAGAGGCGATGAACAGCTGGTCCTAGGGGCCAGTGGATCGCTATGTCTAAAAAAAGCCTGGGCACATTAACGCTGGATTTAATCGCCAAGGTGGGCGGTTTTGAAAAGGGGCTGGATAAGGCCACCCGCCATACCAATAAACGTATGCGGGAAATTAAAAAGAGCAGTCAAACCGCCGCACGGGCTATCGGGGCCGCCTTCGCCGCGATTGGTGCGGCAGTGGGCACCAAGGAGATTATTGAGGCCACTATCCGCCAGGAAAACGCCTTACGTCAGTTGGAAGCGCGGCTTAAATCCACCGAGGGCGCCGCCGGTCTCTCCTCGGAGGAATTGCAAAACCTCGCCGGCACCATGCAGCAGCTCACCACCTTTGGCGATGAAGCTGTGATGGAAATGGAAGCGTTGCTGCTCACCTTTACGAATATCCAAGGCGAGGTATTTAAAAGGGCTACCCCGGCGATTCTGGATATGTCCGTGGCCATGGGTACGGATCTGCGTTCCTCGGCAGTACAACTCGGCAAAGCGCTGAATGATCCAATTAAGGGAATTTCAGCTTTGAGCCGTACCGGTATTCAGTTTACCGACGCGCAGAAAAGCACCATTGAAGCGCTGGTGGAATCCGGACGCACTGCCGAGGCGCAGGGGCTGATCCTTGAAGAGCTGGAAAAGCAATTCGGTGGCGCTGCCGAGGCGGCTGCCGATACTTTTGGTGGGGCATTAAAGCAGGCCCAGAATGCCTTTGGGGATCTGCTCGAATCCGAGGGCGGGCTCAATGAGGGGAAAGCGGCCCTGCAGGAGTTGACCAAACTATTGCAAGATCCGGCCACCAAAAAGGCCGCCGCTGCGCTTACCAATGGTTTGATCAAAGGCTTCACCGCAGTTTCCAAAGTGGTCACCGATACGGTGAACACAGTCCAATACCTGGCCGAGGAATTCGCCGCAATTACCGTGGGCATCCATGCCGACGATATTGTGCGCCTGGAGCGGGACGCTCAACGCATTCGGGACGTGCTCGATAGCAATGACTTTGGCCAGCGCCTGCGCTTCTTCGGCCCTAAAGGCGTGGTGGAATATTGGAATGATGAAGAATTAAAAACGGAACTAGCGCGGCTGGAATCCGCGATCGATACCTATTACAAGCCGCGCTCAAAAATTGCCGGTAACTCAACACCGGCCCCCGCCGGGCTTGTGGAAAATACCAGCCTGGTTACTGATGCTAACCCGGAGGGCGAGCTACTTCCGCCGGTGGATCACTGGCTGATTTTTAACGAAGTCATCGAAGAACTCGGCACCGAATTTAAAACCGCCAAGGAAGAAGCCGAGGCTCTGCAGCGCAATAAGGAAGCGTATGCGGGTTTACTGCGGGATTTGCGCACAGACGAAGAAGTACTGACCGATCAGATGCGCGAGCGCCTGGCCATAGTCGATGCCATGGCCGGCCTCACTGAAGAGCAGCGGGCCAGCACTCTCGGCCGTATCGCCGACGCCGCCACCGAAGATGGTCCAACCCTGGGCGGCCTCGGCAGTGGCGAGGATATCGAAACCGCGCGTACAGAACTCGAGGACTGGTATTCCACCCAGCTGCAAATGCTGGAGCAATTCCGCAGCGAGCGCGCCGACCTCAATGCCACTTGGGATGAAGAGGAATTATCCCTGCGGCAACAGTACGAAGAGCGCCTGACCGAAATCACCCAGGCCAATGAAGACCTGCGCCGCCAGCAACAGCTGGATGGCTACAGCGTATTGATGCAAGTGGCATCGGATTATTACTCGGGCATGGAGGGCGAAGAGGCGGCCTATATGCGCGCGGCCCTCTCTATCGGCGGGGCCTTGCTGGATGAGAAAAAACGCAATGCCCTGCAGAGCGTAATTGCCAACACCCAGGACGCCGCCATGGGCGCTTATAAAGCCATGGCTTCGATTCCCTATGTGGGCCCGGTGCTGGGCGCTGCGGCGGCGGGTGCGGTTTATGTTACCGGCGGTTTAGCCGCGGCAAAAATTACCGGTATGGCCCACGACGGTATCGACGCTGTACCGGAAGACGGCACCTGGCTGCTGCAAAAAGGCGAGCGGGTGACCACCTCGGAAACCAGTGCAAAACTGGACCGCACCCTGGCCATGATTCAGGCGGATATGCACAGTGGTGGCGGTGCAGGGGATTACAGCCGTCCGGTTTCCATGACACAGAATATTCGCGTCGATGGCACGGTGAATAATCGCACTGCCACACAGCTCGCCCGTGAGAGCGAGCGTAAACAACGGATTAACCGCAGGAGGCTCGGCTCTTAATGTTTAACGAAAGTCGCCTGCTGGAAAAAGTGGCCTACGGCTCCGAATACGGCCACCGCTATAAAACCGAAATTAAAGCATTGCGCAGCGGGGTAGAGCGCCGCAATGCCGAATGGGAGCGCCCGCTGGGCCGTTACTCGGTGCTGTTTAAAAACCTGGATTATGCAGACCATCAAATCGTGGTCGCCGCCCATCATGCCTGCATGGGTGCCCTGATTGGTTTTCGTTTTAAAGACGCCAGCGATTTTGAAGCGGAGCGTGAATTGATTGGCTTTGGCAGCGGCAATAGCGAGAGCTACCAGCTGGTAAAAAAATATTTATTCGGTGCCTTTTCCTATCAGCGCAAAATTGTAAAACCGGTGATCGGCCGGGTAACCATTTTTGTCGATGGTAATCCGGTGGCTCACAGCATCGACTACACCACGGGCCTTGTGCAGCTCAGCGCCGATAACGGTGCGGAAATTACTTGGAGCGGGGAATTCGATGTACCGGTGCGCTTTGAAGACGATGAAATCGGCTTCAGTATCGACAATCGCCACCAGCGAATGCCGGTACTGAATGGCAATGTGGAGCTGCTGGAGATTCGTCTGTGAGAAATATTCCCCCAGCACTGCAGGCCCATCTGAATAGTGGCGTCACCACGTTGTGCCGCTTATTAAAAATTACCCTCGCCGATGGCCGCCAGTTTGGCGCCACAACATTGGATCGGGATATCGATTTCGAAGGGCTCACCTATTACGCCCAGAACGGTTTCGATTCCAGCATTATTGCCAGTGATGCCTCGTTCGATGTGGACAACGCCGAGGGCTATTCGCTGTATAGCACCGATGTGCCCGGCATTACCGTCGAGATGGCGGAACGCGGCGAACTGGACGGGGCGGAGTGGGCCATGGTTCTGGTGAATTACCGCGATCTATCCATGGGTGCGCTGCTGCTCGATGGCGGCGATGTAGGCGAGGTGCGCACCGCGAGCAATACGGTATTTATGCCGGAATTACTCAGCTACGCCATGCGTCTGCGGCAAAGTATCGGCCATGTGGATTCCATCACCTGCAGGGCAATTTTCGGGACCCCGGCCAATTCCCAGACCGGTTGCGGTGTGAATACAGATTCTTTGTGGCTGCCCGCCACGGTTACTGCGGTTAATACGGATGAGCCCAAAGTCACTTACCAGGTCAGCAATATTGCCAGCCTGCCCACGGCCGCCAAGCGCTGGCGGGTGCGCTGGAAAAGCGGCAATAACGTCTCCTCGCGTCTGTATCAGGTGGAGGCGGTGGATAGCGCCACAGGACAGATTACTCAAATCGAACCGCTGCCATTTGCCGTGGAAAACGGGGATCAACTGGAGATCCGCCCGGACTGCGACAAGACCTTTTCTGTCTGTCGCGATGTGTACAGCAATCACCTGGATTTTAAGGGTGAAAACTTAATTCCCATTGGCCAGGCCAGTGATACCCCCGGCGCCGGTGTGCCCGGTAGTACCGGCGGTGGCTCCTCGTTTAATTCCAACGGCCCCAGCCAGCAGCGACACTAATGCAACAACAAAGAATCGACACACTGGCCTTTGCCCGAGGCCTGGTGGCTAAGCACGTGCGCTGGCGGCACCGGGGCCGCACCGCCTGGGCGGTGGATTGCGTGGGCCTGATTGTGCTCAGCCTGCGCGCCGCCGGGCTGAATATCGAAGATGAAAAACACTACGGCCGCGAGCCCTGGAAAGACGGCGTGCGCCGCAAAATGCGCGCGCGCTTCGGCGAGCCTATTGCCAAGGATTTATGGCAACCGGGCGATATCGCCGTTTTTAAAAGTCCGCAGCGCAGCGATCCCAGCCATGTGGGTTTTCTTGGCGATTATCCGCTTGGAAGCTCCGCTGATTTCTCCTTAATTCATGCCCACGCCGATCAGGACTGCAGAGAACACTTATTAGACGCCCGCTGGCGCCGCTTACTGGTGGAGGTCTATTCGCCATGGGCGCTTTAATATTCGGCACCACTACGATTCAGGGCCGCAAGTTCGACAAGATCCAACTGCAGACCAGCAAAGCGGGGGTGCCGCGCCAGATTATTTTCGGGCGAGTAAAGCCGGTGATCGGCAATATTATCGCCACCACGCCGCCAAAAATTGTTAAGAAGAAACAAAAGCAAAAAAGCGGAAAAGGCGGCGGCAAAACCGAGGTCGTGAACGAGGAGGTGTACCGCACTTATGCGATCCGTATTTGCGAAGGCCCGATTACCGGCGTCTGTAAGGTCTGGCGCAACAATGAATTGGTTTACGACCGTGACAGCACAGACCCCACCCAGATCGACAATAACCAAGCGTTTTTACAGCTGGCCGAGTTTTTCCTCGGTGGTTTTGGGCAAATGCCCAGCGCGGTACTGCAGGCTGCCTTTGGCATTAACAACGTGCCCGCCTATCGCGGCACCTGTTACCTGGTGATCGACAACGAAAACCTCACCAGCACCGGCGGCGCCATTCCGCAGTATGCGTTTGAGGTGGAGCGCTCCGAGGGTTTTGTGCTCACCAGTAGGCCCTATGCCATCGAGACCCAGGAGGCTCTGACACCGGCCTTTAGCTCTGCCACTGCCCGTTTCAAGAATATCGAGGCCAAGCCTCCTGCTGAGGGATTGGGTTCCACCCTGGCCGGCCTTAGCGGCACTATGCGGGTTGCCCGAGTGGCGCACAGCGAAACCGAGGCACTGCACTCTGCACTGGTCTCAGTCAGCGGCTCCCTAAAAATTCCACCCAACACACAAGAGCAGGAAGCGCTGCAGTCATCCCTGGTTTCGATTAGCGGTTCTCTGCGTATGCCGTTAATTCCCTACAGCGAAACCGATGCGTTGAGTTCCGCGCTGGTCGCGGTCACCGGTTCAATGGAGATAAGCAATGATTAATCTGTGCAACACCATGAGCGGCCACTTCCGCCTGGAGGTATCAAAGCGCGGTGCCCGTGGATCGCGAATTCCCGTAAATAAAAATGGCGCTGGCCACTGGTTTAAAAATCTGATTTTGAATCAGGGCCTGAACAAGCTGGCCGATAGCTCTCTGAGCCAGATCACCGATAACTGCCATGTGGGGTCAGGCGGTACTGCGCCTGCGGAGACGCAGACGGCACTGGTGTTGCCACTGGCCAATACCAGTAACCGAGTGGAAACCACCCATGGCGTCGAGAGCAGTGGCACCCCTTATGTGTGGAAGCGGATGCGTTTCGAGTTTGCCGAGGGTGCTGCAGCAGGCAATATTGCAGAGTTGGGCCTTGGTGACAGCAGTGACAACAACAGCCTGTTTTGCCGCGCCCTGGTCAAGGATGCCCAGGGTAACCCCACAGCCTTGACTGTATTGGATGATGAAATCCTCAGCGTCACCTATGAGTTGCGCATCTATCCACCGCTATCGGATTTAGTCGGCACGATTGAATTGGAAGGGGTTGTCTACGACTATATCGCACGCGCGGCCAATATCGATCTGGTGCAGCCCAATGGCTTCCAATATGGTTGGAGTTTTGATAAGTCCGCGCGTTATGTGGCGTTTAGTAGTGCCAACATTATACACGCTTACAGTGGCCCTATAGGGGCAGTGGATGACATACCCAGCGGCAATAGTGAAACGATTCAAAGCTGGGACAATGTCAGCGCAGAAGCCTATGTGGCCAACGCTTACCAAGCCACACTGGTTTTTACCGCCGGTACCAGTATCTGGAATCTGGCTGGGGGTATCCGCTCACTGGCCCTGCCGTTGGGTTTCTCTGCCTGGCAGATCCAGTTCACCAGCCAGGTGGATGGCAGCACCATTCCCAAAGATGCCGACCGTATTTTAAAAATCGCGGTGACACATAGCTGGGGCCGCGCCTGATGCTGCCGGACAACCAATTATCCAGCCAAGCGGTACCTACGGCTTTTATCGGCGGCGCCGCCCTGCCGGTGCGGCATATTATCGACTACGAGCGCGGCGGCATTGCCATACAGGACACCAGTCGCGGTCTGGACTACCAGACCTGGCGAGTGCGGATATTAAATGACGGCAAAGCCATCGTGCTGGATGCCCAGCAGGTGGCGGCCAGCACGGTAATTAGCGGAACCAATATTACCGAGGTAAGTCTGGCATTCGATCAGAATATGCGCCCGGTGATCGCTTACGTCGAGAGCGGCACCGCCAAGCTGTACTGGTACGACTCCAGCCAAGCCCAGCAGGTGACCACCAGCTGGCCAGGGATTATTACCCCCAGGGTTTCCCTGGATGAAAAGCGCCCTCTGCAGCAGCAGGCAAGCGATGTGATTTTTGCCTACTTAAAGAACGGCAATCTTTACCACCGCCGCCAGCGCGACCGCTACGGCAGCGAGTATCTGCTGGCCAGCAATGTGAACAGCCCCGGATTGGTGAAAATCGGCATGAGCCGCAATTTCCGCTTGCAGTTTTTACTCAAAAGCCCTGATTAGCCCCCCGAATAAAACCTTCGAATAAATCCCTATGCCTTATCCCCTCTATGCCGTGGTTGCAGAGATCTGCGAGCGTGCCGGCCTGCCGTTTGGCAAATTCGCTACCTCCCTGTTGGAGGGGTATGTCTCGGGTATGCAGATCAGCAACGAGGCCCCCGCGTTTGAACATATTCAGGAGCTGGCCAAGGCGTTCTTTTTTGATCCGGTCAACCGGGGCGATTCATTGGTGTTTACCCCGCGCGGCACCGAGCCGGTTATGACCATCGATGAAAACGATTTGATCGGCGATAGCTATGACGAGAAAACCCGACGCTCCCCCGAGGAAATTGTGCGGGTTTTAAACCTGAACTATTACGATGCTGAAGGCGGTATCGATACCTGTAAGCAGACCAGTGATCGCAGCATCGATACACGTGGCGAGGGGGAAAAGAATATTGAAACCCCGCTGGTACTAGAGACCGACCAGGCCGCGCAGATCGCCGTGATTATGCACAAGGTGATGATCGAAGAGCAGCGCGGCGATTTTGAAATCACCCTGCCGGATAGTTATCTAAAACTCACCCCTGGCGATGTGGTGCTGTTCCGTGGGGACCGCTGCCGTATCGACGAAGTCTCCCTGGATAACGGCGAGCAGAAGTACAAACTGATTCACGACCGCAAAAGTGCTTACCAGTCCCAGGCCTTTGGTGTGGCACCCATGGCGCCACCGGCCCCGGTGCCGCTGGTACCGGGCTCTACGTATATCGAATTTATCGACGCGCCGATTCTTGCCAGCGGTGATGATAGCCAGCTCGGCTATTACATCGCACTCGCCGGCAGCAATAGCGCCTGGGCCGGTGCCACAGTGGCCCTCTCATTGGACGGCGGGCAGAACTATATCGAATCCGATAACACCGATATTGAGGCCGTGATGGGCGAGCTCACCACCAGCCTTGCCAGCCACAAGCCGGAAATCCCCGATACTCACAACCGCGTACAGTTGCGTCTCTACGATAGCGATGACGCGCTGGAAAATCGCACTCTTGCAGATCTATTAAACCGCCAGAATAGGGCGCTGATCGGCAATGAAATCGTCAGCTTTGGCGAGGCCGAAGAAATCAGCCCCGGCTTGTGGGAAATCGGGTTTTTCCTGCGCGGGCGCCTCGACACCACGCCAGCCAATCACCCGGCGGGCACGCGCTTTGTATTACTGGAACGCAACACGCTGAACTTTATTGCCACCGAGCGCTATAACCTCGGCCAGACGCTGACCTTCCGCGCCACCAGTATTGGCAGTGGTAAAGAGACAGTTACCAGCAGCACTTTTAACGGCGCCAGCCATACCGAGTCCGCCCCGGCCAATCTCAGCACTCACCGAGCAAATGGCCAGCTGGTAATTAACTGGCTCGGAGTAGGGCGCCTCGGTGGCCGCGCCGCCTTCGATCAATCGCAAAATTTCAGCGGTTACCGGGTAACGGTAAACGGGCAGAGCAGCGACACCAACGCAACCAGCCTGACGGTAACAGACCCAGGTGCCGCCACTATCCAAGTTAGCCAACTAAACAGCATCACCGGGGCCGGCCCGGCTGCACAGATCACGGTATAAGAGCCTATGAGCACCACACCCAACAACGCCATACCCTACGCCGCCCAGGGCGTACTGGACCCAGCCGCGAGCTTAAACGAAGCCCTGGACACTATCGACGCATTACTACAGCTGGAAGTGCTGGCAATACAGAATGATCCACCGGACTCTGCCAGCGATGGCGACCGCTATTTAGTAGGTGCAGGCACCGGCGCCTGGGCCGGCAAAGACGGCCAGCTCGCCCGCTATATGGCTGACCCCGGCTACTGGCAATTCTTCCCGGCAAAAGTGACCCTAAATAAAGCGGACGGGTTGCTGTATGTGAAAGGCAACAGCGGCTGGCAGATCTCCAACCGCCCCGCGACCTTGCCGCAGATTACTGGCGACACAAGCAGCGATTTGGCTGGGGTGGTTACGCAGATGTTAAGCGCGTTGAATGGGATTTATTGGGATAATCAGGTTAGTTAGTCGTGTTGTTTTAGTTGTTGGCTTAGATGGTACGGATACAAAGGTAAAAATTTTGAGGTATAAGGAAATGATCGAATAGAATAATTCGAACATTTTTAGCCTACTGATTTTGGGGGTTGTGCTCTGTAAATCTATTGTTCGTAGTTTGGAGCTATCTAAGACGTGCGATAAATACCGATTACCAAAGCATGGGTCGCACTTAATCAGGATTGGGTTGTAAAAAATGTTCGAAGTATTTTTGTGTCTCAAAATGTATGTAATGGAATGTAGTTTTGAAAAAATTGACAAATAGATCCCCTCGACACAAAGCTGTAGTGAAAAATTCTATCGCTGGTTTCTCTTTAATTTGCGCGTCGACATTAGTTCAGGCAGATACGATCAGTACAACAATAGATCTAGGTGAGCCGTATCCCTTCAGCTTCGAAGATAGAGTTGAGCATGAGGTGGATTTAGATATTGCCCATCAGTTTGATACCATTGAAAAAGTTTGTTTCAAAACTAAAGTTAAAGGCGGAAATGCTGACAGGATGGCTGTTATTGTAGGACCGGAATATGTTAAACCCTGCCATATGTCCTATGAGATATTGTATCCTATGTCTATGGTTTACACCGCCGATGATCCAACTCCGGAAAATCCCAACCCTGTCTCAGAGCTACAGGATGTTAGTCTCTGTTTAGATCAAAATTCTCTCTTGGCGAAAAACCTTCTCGATGGGGAAGTTAAGTTTTCAATCGAAGCGGTTGATGGTTACGTAGAGTTCTGGGATGTTGAGCTAGTTGTCGAAGGTGAATCCTCTGACATCCAGTTGGCGATCGAAATTGATGAACCTGCTGAGTTTTCAGTTCCTTCTTATGGGGGAAGAGTTAATTATGATGCAAGTATTCGTAATTTAGACTATACGCAATCATTGGTTACATTCGAACAATGGAGTGTTCTCAAACTTCCCAATGGGACTAATTATCCCATTCATAAATCACGGGATGTCGTATTGAATTATTCTGAAGCAAAGGATTACACGCGAAATTACCTAAATATACCTGCTTGGTTTGAGGCTGGAGACTACGAGTTGACTTGGTATGTAGTTAACCCGAGCACCGGGAATCTGGTAGAAGATAGTCTGTATTTCACTAAAAGTGCTGACTAAGCTTTAAGCTCCTGGCAGGCTGGGACGCTCTTGTGTCCCAGCTACTCTATTTGGAAGAATTGTTATACTTCATAATATATTTGAGTGAGTTGTTATTTTGAAAAAGCTGACTATAAATCAACCTCTGCACAATACTGTGTTGAGAAAATCTATCGCTGGCTTTACTTTAATCTGCGCATCGGCATCCGTACAGGCAGACATGATCAGTGCCCCAGTACACCTGAGTGAACCGTATCCTTTCATGATGGAGGATGGAGTTACTCATGAGGTGAAGTTAGACATTGGCTTTCAATTCAATAGTATTGAAAGGCTTTGTATCCAAGCTGAAGTTAATGGTGGAGATGCGGACTATGCAGGTTTCATAGTAGAAAATGAATTCCCAGGTTACCCGCCTGTAGTTAGTCAATGGATTTCGGTACCTTTATTTTATCCCATTATTCTCCCAACTCCAGAAAATCCTAATCCCATTAGGCAGTTGCAAGATTTCAATTATTGTATGGATGGCAATAATATATTGCCAAAGAATCTTCTTGACAGAAAAGGTGAGATTAATTTCACTGTGTCCGGTGGCTATGTAGAGTTATCGGGCCTTAGATTGCAAGTTGAAGGTGATATCTCTGATACTCAGTTAACAATTGCACTTGACGAACCTGCCGAGTTTTCAGTTCCTTCTTACGGAGGGAGAGTCAATTATGATGCAAGTATTCGTAATTTAGATTCTACGCAATCTTTGGTGACACTCGAACAGTGGAGTGTACTTAAATTTCCCAACGGGGATAATTATCCCATCCATAAGTCACGGGATGTGGTGCTAAATTATTCTGAGGCGAAGGACTACACTAGAAATTATCTAAATATTCCTGCTTGGTTTGAGGCCGGAGATTATGAGCTAACCTGGTATGTCACTGACCCAAGTACCGGTGTTCGGGTGAAAGACAGTCTGCATTTCACTAAAAGTGCAGACTAAACGTTAAGCTTTCGGCAGGCTGGGGTGCCCTTGTGTCCCAGCTGTCTCGTTCTAATCATATATAGCCCAGCCACCAAAATAAGTGTTGGGTGTTAGACCACCTTTCGATGTTAAAACACTGTTGTATTTTTTCCTTACTTGCTGTAGCAGCCGCTTTAATTGGCTGCTACGAAGCCGAACTCCAAGCCTACGACCGCCAGCAATGGCTTCCCCGCTGGTCTGATGCCGATGGCGACTGCCAGAATACTCGCCAGGAGTTGCTGATTCGTCTCTCTCTGGCTCCAGTGACCTTTAGCAATGAGAGGGCTTACACCGTGGTGTCAGGCTTATGGATGGATCCCTATATCGGTCAGTTTTTCCAAAAGGCTTCGGACTTGGATGTTGAACATATTGTTCCACTTTCTTGGGCCCATAAGCACGGTGGCGCCAACTGGACCCGCGAACAGCGCCGTGCCTTCGCCGAAGACCCGGCCAACCTCTGGCTAGTAGATGATGGACACAACCAAAGCAAGGGCGATAAAGGCCCCGATGAATGGTTGCCGCCCTATCAGCCCGCCCGCGCTATTTATACGAGACAGTTTAAAGCAGTCGCGCAAAAATATGGACTGATGTGATTTAGTTAGTGCTCTAGTTTTGAGGTACCCTTGATCGATATTAGTCCTCCTCAATAGCAAGAAAGAAATGATATGAAAGATGAGTTAAGTTAATACGATCAAATGTCTAAAACATTTGGAACGTTATCTAATGCCGCTCTTGGAGTTTGCTTGTTCTTTCTCGTAGCTCATGAATTTAGTGACCCTTTGCCACTGATTAATAAAGTTCCATCAGGTACATTACCTATTACTCTAGGCCTAATTGCTGTGTGCATGAGGCTTATATCCCTTGAGGGCACTCTGAGAGCTAGG
The DNA here is from genome assembly GCF_023716485.1 of Microbulbifer variabilis. Classification (NCBI taxonomy): domain Bacteria; kingdom Pseudomonadati; phylum Pseudomonadota; class Gammaproteobacteria; order Cellvibrionales; family Microbulbiferaceae; genus Microbulbifer; species Microbulbifer variabilis. The sequence goes on along the minus strand of NZ_CP092418.1, from coordinate 2,857,613 downwards.
CGTACTGAAAGCAGAGAGCCACTCAATAAAGGTAAACAAATTTAAGCGGCCTGAATTCAATGCGTAGAAATTTTGATAGCAACTTCTGATGAACATGAAAAGTGTATTAATTCTTGTGGCGTTGTTCTTTGTCGCTCCAATGGCTCAAGCTTACAAAGATTTTAAATGTAAGGTAATTGACTCGGTGACACTGGAAAAGGATGGCACATTAAGTCGAGTGAGTAATGTAGCTAAAGGGAAGAGAGATAAGGAGTTTATCGTCAATCGGCAAACCGGCCAAATTACTGGCGGTGGATTTGTAAATACAATGTCAGGGCAAATGCCAACGGTTTACAATTATTTGCCACAAGAAAATGGTTTTAAGGCAGTTACAATCTATAAGCCGCATTTTACTGTTGATTATTTGGAGATTAGTGAATATGTGAGCGGAGATAAAAAGCCTTTTTTCTACAAAGGAGCTTGGGGTGAAATGGTTAGTGGAGTTTGTGTATATTTTTAAAGTTTCAAGCTTCATTGAACTTGTCTAGGTTGTCCTATATTGGGCAGTCTGGGGTAAGTAAACTTCAACCACTGAATTTACGGCCGATTCTTCCAAAGCTGGTAACTACTCTCAATCACCCGGTGAATATGCCGGCGAAACTCCTGTGGCAATTTTGCATACAGTCGAGCTATTAGCGGCGGAAAGGGAACCTGCACAAAGTGGTGCCGGTTCTCGGCCCCGTACACCTCGGCCAACGTAATCCCCACCGCCTCACGCCAGGCCGGCAGCAGCTCCCCCGCTATCTTCTGTTTGCCTGTTTCCATTTTCGAAACTTGAGATGGCGCCAGCTCCAGCTGGTTGGCCAACTGTGCAATCGTCATCCTCTTCAATTTCCGTGCGTTGCGCAGGCGTTCGCCCAGTGTTCCGGCCTCAAACATCTAGCCGTATCAGGTACTCCCGTTATAACAAATTTTCGATTTTCGAAATAAAACCGCATTTTGCATTGCTAATGACCGCTCATGTTCAACAACTTCACCGCGTCAATAATCTATGTGCCGGCCTGGAATGGGTGGCGGATTGTCCGAATCGGCTGGCCCGTGCAGCTTATTGGCGAGGAGGTAGGGTTCGTGTTTGAAGGTGTTATCTGCGCTTCTGAGTAAATGATCCCAGGGGGAAGACCTGCAATTGAAGAGCCTGCCTGACTGCTTTGTAGAGTCGGTGCGTGAGTGGTACCGGCCTCATATTCAAGTTGCAGAAACAATATGAAAACCAATTACAAGTACACGATCGACTAAACGAACTTCTCTGTATTGTACAGGGGAAAGATTTTTCTTAATGGTAATCGTCTTTACTCCTAAGCAAGACATATTTCCTTGTTCCAAATCTACAGAGGATTTCTTTAACTCGGATGCGCTCATTTGAGATGAATGGGAAGTTATTTGGAGTGCAACAGTGAAATTGTAGGAAGGGTCAATTTTTATTTCAAAATGATCGGCTGAAATTTAAATAGCACGACTAGAGCTTAATTATCGTTGTCTCTAAATATTTCTCTATTCATATTTCATTGGGGCTTAACGCTAAATTTAGGCGGCGCCTATGACGTCGCCTGAGTTTATTTTGTTGATGATTAAATTTCCTCTATTTCGCCGTTGTCTTTGTATCTATATGTATAATTAAACTCTTTTGTTTCGTCTTTATCAAATGACTCAAGAATCGCCGGGAGCATGCAGCTGGTGTGTTTATGTAAGACGCATTCTGGTTTTTTTGCCCAGTTTTGCATATTTAGCCAAAAAATTTCGGCTATGGCCTGCCCCCTGGTAGGAAGTTGAATAATAATAAGAGGGGCCTTTTTAGAGTATGCACATTTGTATTTTACATACCAAAATTTTTTAAGTTCAATATTGACTTCCTTTCCTTCATAGTACTCTTTGGCTAGCTTTTGGAATGACTCTAGGTTTCCACTAATTACCCTCATAAACTCAGAGGAGCATTCTTGGCTTCTTACACTCTCTCCTTGCAAGAGTTGGCCACAGTAATCTTTAAGGTTGACTTTTGGTAGCCCTCGATTTGGACCATTTGGCTCTCTAAGGTAGCATGGCCACCCTGCCTCGTGCATGGTGTGAAACTCAAATTTAAATTCAGGGTAGTCATTTTGCCATGTTGATACTTCGTTTATCTCCTCCTCTGTTAGTGTGTTTATAACTACTGGGTCCGAAGCGTTGAAGTTAAATTGGCTTGGCATAAAGTTATCATCCTTTTTGTTTTTCAGTTGTGGGTTGTTGCGTGGTGAATTGTAAATATGCACCTTATTGAAAATTTTTTTTATTTCTTGATGTGAGGTTGAAGTTCTATTTTTGTGAGGTGTGAATTTTGTATTGATGTGAGTGTGCGCCAGCCAAGGTGCGGTGGGTGTCAATGTAGCTACTAAAGTATTGGTGGACCTCAAAAAACTACCGGCTTCTGTATCGGTGAAGCATGCAAAAAAACAATTTTCAAAAAGTGGGTAGCTACAAGTGGTGGTCATAAGAGCATGTTTTGTGGTTGTTGCACGTCATGTATTAGTGCATAACATTTACATGATGATCATCGTGAACTATTTCTCGATTGCTATTTTATATTGAAAATATGTCTCAACTAATTGTTTTAATGCAAAACAAGTAAGTTGAAAATTTTTGATACACCTAAAATAACTAAGGCTCGTCTTAAGCGGAGAGGAAAAGAACAACAATATGATCTTTTCTCAGGTATCGATTCTCGACAAGATTGACAGTCATGAGCTTATAGGGCTGCCTTATGTGTTGCTGTATTTGAAACTTCTTTTTTTCACAACGGTAAAGTAGGTGGGGTCTATGCCTTCTGTCTCAGATAAACATTTGAACAACAAGTGGGGCGCAGTCCATATGGTCCGTTGAATTGGGTGGTAGTGATGATATGGCCTTGTGGCACTTAATAGTGGTTAGCCTGTGAGTATTTGGTAAAAAAAGGGGCAGGCTATGCCTGCAAGAGATAACTATGATCACTCCCGATGCGAAAGGGGGGATAATTGGTGGTGACATGGGTACAAATAGGTATTGAGCTCAATCATATTACTGGCTAAACGGACAGCTTACCCATGTGTAAAAAGGCTGTGCAGCTCAACAGTCATGGTGTGTATAGCGTAGTTCATACTAACAAATATTTACATCCAATGTCGTGTAAGTTCATGATTATTATATGGTTTTAGGTTTGATTGTGGCTCCTGAGGTCGCGGGTTCGATCCCCGTCGGCCACCCCAGATTCTTCCTTGTTTATCAAGGACTTAAAACCTCGCCTAGTGCGGGGTTTTTTCGTTTTGGGCCTTTGAGGGGTAATTCGAAGGGGTAATTTTTACCACAATCGATTTTTTCAGCCCCTCCGATTGGACATTCATCCAGTGTCTTTTGGCGTGTCTTCCTTTCCTTTAATCCTCGCCTTATTAAGAGAAACAACTTTATCGGCGGTGTGGTTGTAGCGCTCCATCATGCTGCGAGTCTTATGCCCGCTGAACTCCTGCTTGTCGCCTTCGAAATCTGAGATGCCTTTAATCTTTAAATCATGAAACCGGAAGCGAGAGGGTAGGCGCCGGCCTCATTGGCAGCTTTCTGTTCGCGGCTCCAGGTGCTATTAAATCCATCTCGGGTGTAGCGTTGCCCAATTCGGCCACGAATCAGATACATACTTTGTGACCTGGAGCTGGTGTTGCTTTTAAGTGCCAGCTCAACCGCGTCCTGTAATCTCTACGTCCAGAGCTTCAGCTGCTTCTTGCCGGTCTTCTGTTGGCAAATTAATAAACCTTCCTCTGTAATGTCCTGTCGTTTTAATGCGAGAACATCTTGCTGTCGAGCGCCGCAGAGATATGAGATTTCCATGACAGCGGCGTGTGCGGTGTGGCCCCTGGATTCAAGCCAGGTGTAAAAGGCTAAATATTCGGAATCTTCGACATAACGCCCACCCTGTTTTTCCTTGAGAGGATTCATCGCCTTAGTTGGGTCGCCGATCGACACGAATTCACGGGCCTTTCCCCAGCGATAAAGATGGGCGGTCAGCATCCATTAAATCGCAGGGTGTGGTCAGGTACATAGCCACGATATTGGCGATAGTGGATCCCACACGCATTATGTTGACGTGCGCCTGCCATATTATGCGCTTGCTTGGATAATAAAAACTTCTGAAATCACCAGTGAGGATATTGCTAACTTACTGGCTGAGTTGAGTGGCGATGAGGATACCTAATGACTTTCTATCCTATCCGACAACTGGGTGAGCGTGGCATTAATGTTGATACTCCTCTATTTGAGCTACCTGTCAACGAATTCTCGGCCGGCAAAAACGTCCGATTTCCAATGGCGCGGCACGGTGCCATCGCCGAAAATACTAGAGGCCCTGGCAGAAGCCCCCGTATTGGGTGTCGGCTGGATTTCCGATGGGGTGCCGCAACTGGCCTATGCCTCGCAAACAGAGCTGTACATTCGCGAGAATGAAACCTTTGTTAACCGCACCAACAGCGCAGATTTTTCTAACGGATATTCTTCGTCAGAAAACTGGCAATCGCTGGTGTGGGGCGAAAGCGTGATATTCAATAATGGTGTAGATGTGCCGCAGATTCGTGAGCCGGCGGATACGGAATTTAAAGCGCTGCCTAACTGACCATCCAATCTACGAGCTAAATTGCTGCGCGGTTACAAAAATTTCATGGTGGCCTTGGGTATTACTGAGGGTGGGGTCAGTTATCCGAACACTGTGCGCTGGTCTACTGAGGTTGAGCCAGGCCAAGTACCCTGGACTTGGGATGTGGTGGACCTGTCCGGCCTTGCTGGTGCTAACCCGGTGGACTCTGGGGCAAGTGAGCTAGTTGATTGTCTGCCTCTGGGTGGGGCCAATATTATCTACTCTCAGGAAGCCACCTATCTGATGCAGTTTGTCGGCGGGCAATATGTATTCGCCTTCGACAAACTACTCGACCAAGGCATTCTTTGCCGGGATGCTGTTGCCGCGTTCGACAAGTTTCACTTTGTAATTGGTTCTACTGAAATTTTTGTACATGATGGTTCCAGTACTCGACCGGTAGCGCATCGGAGAGCGAATAAAACTTTTTACAATGAGGTGGGTGACCGCACCAAGGTGCGTTACGTAGCCAACCATAAAACCAAAGAAGTATGGACCTATTACACTACAGGTGCGGGTAATGCTAACCGGGCCATGGTTTACAACTGGCTGGATAATACCTTCACGTTTGTAGATGTACCGGGCGTCGCTTGTGCAGTCTTTGCACCAAAGCAGGGTGAAATTGTGACCTGGGAGGAGCTGACGCAGAGCTGGGCGGACCTCACCCAGAGCTGGGGTGAGTTTGCTGATACCGCTTTCTACCCGGTGATGTATTACTTCAGCAGCGACAGAGTTGCCCACACCCTGCAGGAAGCCGACTTCCTCAGCACAGCGAGCACAACTCAGTCGGTATACTTGGAGCGCACTGGCATTGACCTAGACCAATTACTGAAAGCGCCTACGAAACAGTGGAAATTGATTCGACAAATTGTTCCGCAAATTCATGGTACAGGCAAAGTTCGCATCACCGTAGGCGGGGCCTCAACGGCTATGGGTGATGTGCACTGGCGCTAGCCGCGGGAGTTCGACGTGGCCGAAGGGCTCAAGGTGGATGTACGGCTTAAGGCTCGCTATCTCGCCATTAAAATCCAATCTGTAGATGCCGGCTTCTGGTGGCTGACCGGCTGGGACCTGGACCTGATTCCGGTGGATGGCCGATGAGTTACATACCGGGACCGGCGCAGCCGAGAAACCTTGAGGAGCTGTGGCGGTATTTACAGGCGGAGCAAGATACAGCGCTCCTTTACCGACCTGGAGGCGCTGGCACCGCTCTATCGCGAGCCGCCGCGACGCCCGCAGCCGGGCCTGCTGGTGACTGCCGACGGCACGGACTGGGACCCTGGACAGGGGAAGGGTTTGTATATCTGGATATCTGGGAGGGCACCTCCTGGGTGCAGGTGCAAGCGCTGTGAGGTTAGAGAGAATCAAACCTGTTGCCCAAGAGTGTTGAGAACACGAAGGTCAATAAGGGAGCCTGGCGTATGGAGTGCACCCAGCGCATGCTAAATCCGCGTGTGGTGATTGAGGAATAAGTAGCTTCTCAGAGACTGCCTGGGTATCGCCTTAAATAGGTGGGGATTAATTATAGCCGCACCATTAGAGCATTGGCGCAAATTTACCTCTTGAGAGGAGGCCGCTGCCAAATTGGTCTAGCCTGAAATCGTGACATATATTTGGGGTCATTAGACTCTTGCTAGGACTTGGCCCCATAAGATTGAGCTGGAATCCTTTATATTCATGAGGTGCTTATGGTGAGGGCAAGAGGTGGCGAGGATATTTCGCCTAAAAAGTTTGGTAAAGCTGGTCAGTCTATCGCCCAATCAGAACATAAATCTGAGGAACAAGAATTAATTGATTTCACTAAAATCAAGGTGGCTAAGGACCTTACCGGGGAATACGTGCTAACTGTAATGGGGAAAAACGACCCTGATATAGCGCCTTCACTTGATCTAAGACAATATCCAACGAATCCGATTTATTATGAGATTTTAGTATTAGGAAAACGCTTGAATGGTCCTCCCCCTAAAAAAATGAATAGATTTCCACTTAAATTAAACCTTAAAAACTATATGGGAGAAAAAGGTATAGAAGTTATTGGTGCGACCAAGTCTGTTAAGTGGGACTTGCCAGAGGGGTAGAAGGGCTTTTGCCATCGAATCGCCTAGCCGTTCATAGCTCTATTGCGGCTATGGCGATTCCGAGTGGATGAACGGGGATTCTTGGTTGGAAATGTTAGGAGGGTTCCGCTTTAACTATATTTTTCGAAGGATCGATGATTTTCATTGGAGGTAACTCCACAGAAACTAGAATTGACGAATAACTCTCTCCGATTGATACCTTAGCCTGTTTGAGCAGTTCTTCATATTGTTTAATACTTATCTTTTTCATTTGTAATGAAATACATTGACTAGAATTAAAGATGTGTCAATTAATTGGCTATGTATTTTTCCATCGAAATAGATGATGTTGCTCCAAATAAAAATTGATAAATCGACCGCTAGATCGTGATTCTTAGAAGTTTTGTCTTCTAAGTCTATGACTATTTCATATAAATGACGGCAGGCCTCTGCATGAATTTCAAGCCGCTTATCTGCTGCAGCAAGTCTTAGAGAGTTATGATTTTTAAATTTTTCTAAGAGTAGCGAGTTTTGATTTTTTATTTCTTCAAGCTCTTTCGTGTGCTCTTGCTTCAGCTTCTCTAATTCTCTTGTGTGTGTATATTTAAACTCTTCCAGCTTTTGCGAATGCTCAAGGCCAACTCACTCCTGAATCGTTTTGATTTCCTTTATGTCCTCCTTAGTTGCCAGGTTCTTACCTTTTTGAGTGAGGTAAGGAGTTAAAAACCTATAAACAAATAGACCTAAGATAAAAATGACTAAAGAAAAGAGGATTCCTTGCAAGGTTGACACGTACATAGATATTCCCGATTTTACGCTGAGACTTACAGGATTTTATCTGAGCTTCTAATTTGGTTGTAGAGCTTTCAATGGATTTAAAAGACATGAACTACGGATACAACCCCTACATGCCCGACTGGGAAACCCAGTACAACCCGGCACCCTCTCTAATTCAACAAACACAAGCTCAGCAGCAATCCAGCATTAACCCAATGCAGGCCATGAGCTGGTACAACAAATTCGCAGGCGGTAGCGCATCTGGTGCAGGTAGCACGGCAGGCGGTACCGCCAGCACTGGCGCGGGCAGTGGTGCCGCAGGGGGCTCCAGCTGGATAGCTTCGGCTGGTCCATGGGCTGCCCTGGCCGTACTCATTGCGGCAAATGAACACGAAGCCCGTGATGGCGGCTATCGCGATGAGGATGACAAGAGCTACGCCCTGGACTTACTCGGCGGCAAGGTGTTCGAGCAGGACGCCACCTACCGCTGGAAAGACGACCTCAATGATGCAGTGCCGGGTTCCGGCAGCATGGTCGAGTCAATGGCAAATATCGGTTCTCTGGATTTCTCTAACGCTGGCAAAGCGTTTGAAGATGGATTGAAAGAAGACCCATTAATTAAAGGCATTCTCAGCCTCTTTTAACAGGTGAAACATGGGATTTTTAGACGGTCTTATGGGTGGTGGCGGCGAATCCAAAAGCCAGAGTTTTCTGGATGAGGACCAGAAAGGCTACCTGAATGATATCTGGGGGGAAGGGCAGCGGCTCTATAACTCTGGTCAATCACCAGTCGCCGACTTGACCCCGGAAATGCAGCAATACATCCAGGCTGCAATGGGGTTTGGCAACACCGCCAATGGTTATGCCAACCAAGTATCTGGTGCGGCCAACGGCTTCGGCAATACCGCCAATGTGATGCAAGATTATTTGACTCAAGTAATGAGCGGGGGCGGCTACCAGGCCCCAATGCAAAACGGTGTTGATATGAACACCGTGAACTCCCTGGTTAATAACGATGTTTTAAATTCGCAAATTACAGCCAGCACTCGCGACATATACCGCAACCTCAGCGAAAACCAGTTGCCGGGCATCGCCTCTGGGGCGGTTTCTACGGGCAATGCTGGCTCGACGCGCCGAGGGGTTGCTGAAGGTATTGCCATGCGCGGCGCAGACGACAGGGCCGCAGATGTTGCTGCAGGTATACGCTCCAATGCCCATAACCAAGCCGTGCAGGTCGCGGCCGGCCAATCAAGTGCAAATCAGGGTGCTCAGCTGGCAACCAATAATCTCAACACATCCCTGGCCAGTAATAACTTCGGCACCGCTGGCAATCTCTTTAATACCGGATTCGGCAACGCCTACAACATGGGCGCGGGCGGTGTGAGCATGATGGGGCAGGGCGGAAACACGATGCAAAACTATATGCAGCAGGTAGCCATGGCACCCTGGCAAAAACTGCAGCTTTATCAGGGCTCGATTGGCTCTCCAATTGTTCTCAATGAATCTACCCAGGCGGGAGGCAGCAACGGAGCCGGGGGAATTCTGGCCGGCATCGGTGGAATCATGCAGGGCATGGGATAAAGCGCACAACTGAAATTCAACAGGATAGAGAAATGCTAATACTCAGCATGGGCGAGCCTATCGGGGCGCTCGACCAGAATTTCATAGAACCCCAACAATCCCCCACCTTCGACTCCTCAAACCCTTTTGCCAGCACCATCGATCGATACGAACAGCAGCTAATTGAAAACCAGAGTGAAGTGGAAAAGCTGAAGGGCAATAAGTGGGCCCGGATTGGACGCATGCTAACCGCTGCAGGTGTGGGCCTTAACGGTGGCGACCCGTCGTAGGCTTATCGCGGTTACAACAACCAACTAACAGCGCTGCAAAATCATGGCGCCAAGCTCAATTCTGGGATTGATGAAATAAATCTCAAGAGAGCAATGATAGAACAGAAAGGAATGGCCACTCCTGAGACTGTTGGCTCTCCTTTGGCGCTCGCTAATGGTAATTATGGGATTGCGGTTAAGAATCCTGACGGCTCTACCGAGGTGCGTGACTTAGGTGTTCGATTTGACCCCAAAGTACATAAGGTCGGTGACCAGCTCCTGACGACAACTGGCGGAAGCACGCCCGTAGAGCTCCTCTCTGATGAGCAGCTTCAGAAGATTTATGACCAGCGCATAAAGAACAAGAAAGGCGAGATTGATTTAAAGAATAATTCTGAGGCAGAAAAAACTGCAGCGCTTAACGCCAAAACTTACAAGGCGTATCAGGCTGGAATGGAAGGTCTGTCTAAGGGAATGGATGGAACTACCACCAATCCGTTTGCAGGTTCACTCCCGGCATTGACCTCAGGGGCGCAAACGGCTGATGGTGCAGTATCGGCCATGGCCCCAATTCTCAAATCTCTATTCCGTGAGGCTGGTGAAGGTGTTTTCACTGATAAAGACCAAGAGCTACTGCTAAAGATGATTCCAACTCGGAAGGACCACCCAGAAGCCCGCAAGGCAAAACTCGAAATGGTTGACCGAATTGTTCGGGCGAAACTTGGTATCGACTTCGAAGATATTGAGCGCGATGGCCCCGAGGCGGTAGCTGACGCCGCCAACACAAATAAAGACCCATTGGAGATTCGATAAATGGCTTTAACTATCGCGGAAATACGTAAGCAATATCCTGAATATTCAGATATGAGCGATGAAGCTTTGGCGCGCAGCCTGCACCAGTCATATTACAGTGATATGGAGTTCGGGGAGTTCGCCGGCAAGATTGGCTACACACTGCCGGACCCTGCGGGCATTAACCAGCCAGGGTCTTTTGAGCGGTTTGTGGACAATTCCGTTGGAGAATTTGAAGTGTTGGGCGCGGTGGGGTCATCCGTTCTGGCCGAGCCTATTTCCGGGCTTGCGGGCATTGCCCAATCGTTAAACCCCTGGGCCGAGCCGGGAGCTGGTGCCCAAGCAGTGGAGGCGACTCGTGACTTCCTCACCTATGAGCCGCGCACCGATGAAGGTAGGGACAAGCTAAACACTCTCTCTGACTTTATCGAACCTGCCGGCCGGGCTATGGAATATGCCGAAAAGAGCCTGGGTGATGCGACCTATAACGCTACAGGAAGTCCAGCATTGGCTGCCGGTGCCGCCTCTGTACCAACGGCAATTTTGGAGCTGCTGGGCGTTGGCCTCGGTAAAGGCGCTACCCAAGCAAAAAGGGCCACGCCAGAGAATGTAAAAACGGAACTGACGCGACTTGGTGTGGACTCGCATCAGATGTCGGAGGAGGCAGTCTTAAGGGTAGTTGAAGAACTGAATGAGGGTGCTGACTTCTCCAGTGATGCTCTGGTGGGAGTCCTTGAAAATGTCGATATGCCAGAGGATTGGGTACCAAAAACCCGCGCCGAGCAGCAGGGGATTGAAACTGGCAACTTTGACCTATGGCGCAAACAGAATGAGGCTGCGGCCGGCGTTTACGGAAGCGATGCAGAGCAGACAGTTAATCGTTTCACTGATTTCCGCGAGCGCCAGCTGGGCAAGGTGGTGCCGTATCAGATGGATGACCTGGGGCCGACTGAAGGGGCTAGCTCACTCGCAAGTAATGCGGGGATGCTCTATGACGGCATTTTGTCAAAGGTAGAGAATGCCAAGCAGGCTAAAACCGACGCGTACACCAGAGTGGACGATATTGCCAAAGAACGTGGCCCTATGATGGCCGAGGGCTCGGTTATGCAAGAGGGGCTGGGAGCGGCCTATCGCGGATTTGATGGCGATATCAAACTTGCCAGCAAGACCGAGACGCCCAACGCATATGGGTTGTTTGAGAAGCTTCATGCAGCGCTGCGAGGTGAAAAGTCTTCCGGTTTACCGGGCGCCCTTACAATCGCGACCAACAAGATGGAAAGTTTGGATAACTTCGAAAGCCTGCGCCGTCGAATTTCTGCTGCTGAGCGGGCCTCCGCCCCCGGCTCTGCCGACCAAGCACTACTTGGGCAAGTGCGTCGGCAATATGGCAGCTGGCTTGATGAGGCCGTGGAGAATGGGAAGTTTTTCGGCTCGCCCGAGCAGCTGGACGCCCTTAAAGAAGCTCGCCGCCTTAATCGCGAGTACATGCAGATAGTCAAAGGCACTCACAAGGATGGTAAGCCCACAGCTCGCACTCGCATTGTCAATGATGTTGTGAACGGGCGAAGCACTCCAGAGAAAGTGGTCAACAAGATAATCGGTGGCACAGGCAAGAAGCAGGGAGCGGCCATCGTTGAGGACTTCAAGCGGCTATTCGGTGAAGACTCTCCGGAATTCGGAGCCCTGCGGCAGTCCGCTTTTATGAATATTTTCGGCCCCGCTTTTAAGGTGGCCGAGGATGGCAGCCTGCAGCTATCCAGGGGCAGCTATATCAATCGACTCTCCGACCAGCTCAAGAACAATGAGAGCAATCTGCGGGCCTTGTTCGATGAGTCTGAGGTGGGTAGATGGAATAAGTTTTCCGGCGAGCTGCGCAAACTACAGGAGGATGTGCGCAAGAAGAACTTTTCGGGCTCTGCGTACCATCTAGCCGGACCGATGAGTGCACTGATTGACCGGGTAGGCATCATTACCCAGTGGCTGCCGTTTATGCGCGAGGGTGCCGAGAGTGTGAGCAAGAGCCGCCGTTGGCGAGACCTGAGAAAAAACGGCTTGGCTGAAGGTGATTTCACCGTGTCCAGCGACACTGCTACTTTACTTGGTGCATTACTAGGTGGCGCCCCGGCGCCCTCAGGAGTATCACCGGCGCTACTGCTAAGTGAGGATGACGAGCCTCGCAATCAGGGTGTCTTGGCTATTAAATAACTCCCCCCCAGTGTCAGTTAACCCGCCTGATGCTCTACCAGGCTGTTTCGAGGCGAATACGCACCAACGATACGGGTAAACACCTCTCCGTTTTGAAACTGTCAGAGTATGGCTGGCAAACTCCATCCAGAGACGTTCAACAGTCCCGTGCCGGTGTATGCTGATAATGATAATAGTCCGTGTTGGTTGTAGAGATGGCAAATCGCTTGGCCATTGATAAGTGGCCGCAGGCTATATGGTATATACCCGCAGTTATAGAATTGTTTGCTAACAGAATCTGCAAAATTGTTGGTGCATGCTTTGGGGTCAAAACTAGCTAGATAGAAATAGTTTGGATGAAATCATCAGGTAGAGTAGATTTATAAACCTTCTGGAAGGACGATGTAAAATTTACTTTTAACTTCAAGAGTTAAAAGCTGTTAGGTGTTGACAGGTTGAAAGATATGCCAGTTTAATAAAAAGTTGTAATTTTTTAACTTTTTAGTAATTTTTCCTTTTAGGGTTTCGAGGTTTGGTGGTATATAAGTGGTGCTTGCTAACTGTACTGTATATTTATCTACCCCCCCCCAAGGAGGCTGATTTGAAGTTTACTGATAAGATTTTAAAAGCCAAAAGACGATCAATATTTTCGTATGTAATAGGTTTCTTTGTTGTGATCTATTTTTGCATGATTGCAATTAAAGGTATTTATTTTTGGACTGAAGGCAGTCTTTTCACTTTCGCTCGTAACATACACATGTGGACTAGTTGGCTTATCGCGGAAACAAGGCCGATAAATCGACTTTGGCAAATAATACCGGCAATACCATTCGAAGGTAGAGATATTCTAGCTTTTTATAAAGTGATTATTCCTCCTTTTGTCATTTTTGGTGTGTGTGCGTTATTTATACTTGACCACCGTATTTTGAAGCAGAAATTTTATGAGCTCAAAGACCAAATCGAAAAGGAAATTGCTCTGCGTGAGATGCGTGAGGAAGCAGGTCTGGAGACTTTAAAAGAAAATTCCACCATTGATATTATGGTTAGGAATGCAACGAATGATGATCCGCCTTGGCATGACACATGGTGGGGCAGGGTGGTAATTGGTGTTGCTATCGTGCTAGTCGTTACGGCTTTTGGGTTGAAGTAGGCTAGAGACGCTTGAATAATAGAGTGTACCGCTCGAAATAAGCTGTGTTTGTTCCAATATTTTATCTCATGTACGATCCCTCAGAACAATGGAGGGATCGTCATGCGCCTTTTACTGCCTATTCTCCCATCTACCGCCCTGGCTGGCTGCCTTGAAGTCGAAGCTAAAGGGGAGCGCAACTATGACCGCCATGAGTGGCTACCGAAGTGGTCCGACTCTGACGGCGATTGCCCGAGCACCCGTCATGAGCTTTTGGTCCAAAATTCAGCAACCCCAAACTTAGCAGCAATCATTGCTATTAACGAACACGAAGCCAGAGATGGTGGTTATCGCGATGAGAATAATATGGTCTTTGCCCTGAATTTGCTCGGTGGCAAGGTGTTCGAGCAGGACGCCACCTGCCGCAGGATGGACGATCTCAATGATGCGGTGCTTGATGTTAGCTATATGATTGAATCTGCGGTATAGCTCGGTTGAATTTCATAGGGCAAGATATATTGGGTTTGTAATTTGTTATTTCGGTTCTCCTTTAGAAAAAATAATTGCAGCATTGATTAATTTATGGGTGATAATGTTTAGTTTATGCAGATTAGGAACTTAGCTGAGTGGCAGTTTCTCTATATAAGTATATGACGTGGAATGCATCGTATGAGTTTTTCTTGCAGCCAAAGTTGAGATTTACCCAGCCGTCTCAGTTTAATGACCCCTTTGAAGGGCAGGCATCAGCCCAAAGTATGCTGGAACTCACACAGTCGATGCAGCCGAAGGCTCAGTACGGGGGTGTTTTCCAGCAGTTGATTCAAAATCTACAGACGGCTACAGAATCACCTAATTTAATTTATCCGGAATATGCGATCTTGTGTTTAGCGTCCTGTGAGCAAAATCTTTTGATGTGGGCTCACTATGCTGAGAATCATACTGGCTTCATGATCGAGCTCGATTCTTCTCATCTATTTTTTCAAGATTGGTATTCCTATAAAAAAGTTGTGAGACCTACGGATCAACTTTTAGGGCGGATACATGACGTTGCGTATTCCAGTCAGCGTGCAAAGATTCCTCAAGGACAATCTAGCATAAAATCTTTACTGGTTAAGGGAGAGGAGTGGAGTTATGAAGAAGAGTATCGGATGTTTTTGCGCCGTGAAGACGCTGATTTCCATAACCTAGCATCCTGTGAGGAGAGTGACCCCAATCATGAATCATGCATTTTGCTTTATCAAATTCCCCCGGAAGCTATCAAGAGAGTTGTGATTGGTTGCCGAGCGGGTTCTAGGAAGCAGGAAATAGTAGATCAATTAAACCAGGCATTTAAATTGGGTGTCATTAACCCAGGAAGTATTCAGGTTCAAGAGGCAGTCATTGATCCTAATCTATTTAGATTAAATTACCGAGACCTCTCCATTCAAGCTTCTGCCCCTATTAATAACACTTATAGTAGTGCGGTGAATGCAGGAAAGGATTGGTTTTTTAGCCCACATTTGGATTCTTGAGCAGTAGGCGCTGCGTGCTAAAGATTGTGGAGTCACTAGTAGTGGTTCATTGATTAAATTGAAAGTAATTTACACTTGAACTGTGATCTGTTGTATTTGTTCCTCCCATCCACCCCCTGTACGATCCCTTAAAACAATTGGGGGGCCGTCATGCGCCTTATCCTACCAGTTATCTTATCCGCTGCTCTATCTGGCTGTTTCGAGGCTGAAGCCAATACCAACGAGTACGACCGCCACGAATGGCTTCCAGACTGGTCTGATACTGGCCGAGATTGCCAGAGCACCCGCCATGAGCTGCTAGTTCAATTCTCCCTGGCTCCAGCAACCTTCACCAATGAAAAGCAGTGCACGGTGGACACCGGTCTCTGGCTGGACCCATACACTGGCAACTTTTACACACTGGCCTCTGGCCTGGATGTTGAGCACATCGTGCCACTTTCATGGGCGCACGAGCACGGCGGTGCCAGTTGGACTGTAGAGCTGAAGCGTCAGTTTGCTGAAGACCCTGAAAACTTGTGGTTGGTGGATGACGGCCGTATCCAAAGCAAGGGTGACAAAGGCCCGGACGAGTGGATGCCGCCCTATGAGCCAGTCTAGGCCATCTTTGTTAAGCGCTTTATGGCGATAGTTGAGATGTATGGGCTAAAGTTCTAACGGAAAGAGTTAGCCCAAATGTTGGCATTCTTGGGAGAGTAGGCGATTGTCAGATCTCGGCGTTCATAATCTGCTCTATTTATTAGAGAAGCGGCCTCCCCTTATTGTGTAGGCTGCTTCTCTTAAAATAAGCTCATCAAGTGGGAGCATTCAACCTGTTGAAATACTCCTCATTATTAGTGGTATCGTGAAGTTGTTTGTGGTTATTGATAGCTTTTACCAAGAGTATTTGAAGTTTATCCACTCGCCATTGTCATTACAGTAGGCGTTAACGTCGCAATAGCTCTTACAAATCGAACCTCTGCTTATATTAATTATTGTACCTTCATGATGTGCTGCTTCAACATCTCCAAGCCAACAATCTTTTCCGGTTCTGTTGGTGGTATCAATCTCAACTTTATAGGTGCTGGATCTAAATCCTGAAGTTGTTTCCTTTATGACTCCAGTGCATTGATATAGCTCTCCCTGAAAAACAAAGTGGTGTGACAGTTGTTGGGATGGGCAGGTAGCGCTGTTGGCCATTGTAGTGACAGAAGATAAAACTACGGCTACCAATAATTTTATTTTTAACATCAATAAATCCTTTTTTGATTAAAAGCTTGTATCAAGTCTTGTTTTTTATTTAAAACAACATTAAGTATTTTCCTTTGCGGGAGGTGTTGAGTTCAAGTTATGAAGATATAGTTTTTGCTGTACTACCGGTAATATATGGGCACAATGGTGCCAATTGGATGTGATAGTGAGTAGATTCCTAGATAGAGATAGCTAGAACAATTTATGGGCAGCGCTTTATGGCGATAGTGGAGAAGTATGGGCTGGAGTTCTCGGAGGAGGAATCAGCCCAATAACTGGCTCTCTTAGGAGAGTAGGGTAGTTACAGCTCTAGGAGATCGTAGTCTGACTTAGTTCTTAGGGCTGTCGCCTTCCCTTCATTGATGAGTTTCATTGGGCCCTGACAGTTTAGCCTAGTGAATCCTCAGGGTTATGAGGGGCAACAGCAAAGAGGGGGTGGGGCCTGCAGGTAGAAATCTACATGTTTCATAGTCCCGCTTGATGCCGCAGACTCCACGATGACAGAAGATTGAGACAGGCCAACTTGAATCCTGTTTCTTGCTACAAAGAAGTGTCTTTGGGGTGATACGTCTTCAGGGTGTTCGGATACCCAGAGGCCTCCAGTATCGAGTATTCGCATTGCTAGCTTATAGTTTGCCCGAGGGTTTGCAGTGTGCAGGCCATGGGCAAGCACAGGGATAGTGTCTCCCCCGGCTGCCAGGGCGCCCTCATGGGCTACGGCATCAATCCCCAGGGCTAGTCCGCTTATGACAACATTGCCCTTAGTGGTGATGTAACCTGCGATTCTTCGAGCAATCTCCAGGCCGTTTGGAGAAGCGTCTCGAGATCCAACAATCGCAACGCCTGGCCGATTTAGTAGGCTGACATTGCCGCGGGCAAACAGTGTTGCCGACGGATTGGGAGTATCTTCCAGCCCGACTGGATACTCTGGATTTCCGCGTTGAATCTCAACTATTTCCATTAAGAAGCAGTTTTGCAGAGAGCTAGCGTTAAAACTAGATGCTTAGGGTTATTGCCCCCGCGATATGGATGGTACTCAAAAAGATATTCTACGGACATGCCAAAATCCTTGTAACACTTTACATCCTAGTGAAATTTGATCGTAAATATACAGCGGAAATTTAAATCATAAAAACTGGATTTATTTTGGTTAAGTTTCTTGGTTTGGTGCGTTTTGTTTTTGCGTTGAATCATCGGCGGGCTTATCTATCACTTCATGAGTTGCTAAAGTTTTTCGAGTTGCTTTTCGTTGTAGTGATCTTATTGATGTTTTTGTACTAGTGTACAAAAGGCTGAAAAACCTTTTGAAAGGAAGGGTTTCTTTGGTCTAAAAAAAGTTTTACTTTTTTGTTTGTCTGTGTATTCTTCGCACTCTGTTTTAAAGTGTTAAATGGATTTATTGATGAATAAAATAATTAAAATAACCTCTGCGGTATTAGGGTTAACAATTTCCTCGGCTGTATTTTCTGCAACGTGTTCTACAAGTGGGTATGATCCAAGCAGCTATCCTAAGGGAAGCGAATATCCAGCTGTGGGTGTACCGACAACTTTTTATCATGATACCCGGCATGTTGATTACAGCGGGAAAAAGGCAACCTTCTCAACCTCTACCGGATTTATGGGATGGGATGAGTATAATTATCAGGATTTTAAATGGAGAGCCAAAGAGTCCATTACATTTACGACCAGAGGACCACACTGGGTGACAGTTAAAGATCCTTTGTCAGCCAAAACAATTTGTAATGACGTTTCGGTTCAAAATAAACCTAAAATGAGTTTGCTTTCTTTTAGTTCATCTAATAGAACAGCAAAAATAAGTTATACCGTAGATGAGTATTCCAAGTTTGCCAAAGAAAACAAGTCTATGGCAATCGTATTCCGCTGGAGGTCTGATTTCTATGGGACAACTGGTAGCGCTGGAGGAGTCACTATCAATGGCTTAAGTGGTACTGTCACCGGGAATATATCAGTCCCTGGTGGCGATGATCTCTATGAAATTGATGCCGTCCTATCAGATGGTACTTATACTGCGGCGGTAAACCTGGGCTATATTAGAACTCAGGGCGATTCTAATCGGCCATGTGAACGCTGCAATAAGAACTAGATTACACAAGGCTATGATAATTTCACTCTAGTCAAAAGAGTGTTGTGTGCTGGGCTGACCTTTTGTGAGAACGAATCAGCCTAGCAACCAGTCTTTTTGGGTGAGTGAGGTACACCTTCAAGCACTCTCCCGGGAGTATCCTCCAGTTTCTCATTCAGCACCCATGTTTCATGCATACCCTTACTTCCAGTACGGAACGGAATAGGCGCCGAATTCATTCTTTTTTTTTATTCTGTATGTTTACACAGTATTTTGGTAAATTGCTCCTGTGTCGCCGGAAAGAAGGAGTTAGACCATGACATTTATAGATGTTGAAGCCGAGATACGCGCTTGCTTGAACACTATTGAGATGACCGCAGACACTACCGACCCGAAAATAAGGGATATGCTAAAGGTGCAGATAAACAACCTAGATGCAGCAACCAACACCCTGGTTGATGAGCTAAACACTCTTAATGAGAAGCAAGAACAGCTTAGAGAATTATTAAAGTAGTCAGGCAAGGTCAAGAGGTGGCGCTGTGGTCATGCGCCCCCTTGCCTGACGGCTCCCAGCCTCTCGACACTGTATGTATAAGCAGTATCTAGCATTACGGTGAAACTTACCCCTCTATACGGCAGCGGCGTCAGCTGCGGCTTCCCCTCACCGGCAGACGACTACAAAGAAGAAGCCCTCAGTCTAGATGATCATTTAATAACCAGCGGCCCGACGACGTTCATGGCTCGTGCCAATGGCGACTCTATGCAAGGGGTGGGAATCTTCGACCGGGACATTCTTATCATTCCCGGAGAGAGCAGGAGATTCAGTATCCTGGCCCCGTATGTCCTCCTTTGCTAGGAATATGAAGTCAAATTATCGAGAGAATCCAGAACCCGTGAACGAAGGAGGGTCGGAGGAAGCTGATCAAGTTGTTGGTATGTAACTACGAGCGGTAAAGGGGCGCAATAACCAAGATAAGGCCAGAATTGAGTTAACAGTATTTTGGCTCCGTTACTTCCGAAGATGGGAGTTGCAGGAGGTGGCAAAGGTGGCAAAAAAATCGGTAGCTAGCATTAAGATTCTATGCCAAATCATTGAGTCCAGCATAGAAGTGGGCTACAAGATGCGAGAGAGGCTTTAGCAGGGATGAGGAAAGGCCCTTTCCCCTCCAGTTAATTAAGTACAATTTTTTATTATACCAATTTGCTCTGGCCATTGGCGCCTTAATTATTAAGCCTTATTAACAGTTAAAGTCGATTGTATTCGATATCGTATTTTTACATAGTATCTATGTTTTGGCCTAACCTGCTATTTAAGTATTAAGAATTTCCTGCTATTAAGGAGTTTTACTATGCGAAACAAGACCTTAAAGCTACTAGTCTTGTTCCAATTATTGCTTGGGTTACCTTTATTCGCTAATACGTCGGAGTTAAAGGTCGCTATAGCTAATGATGCACCTCCTTATGTTGCTGATAACGCGAAGAGCGGGCTCGAAGTCGAAATAATCCAGCAGGCATTACCTGGGTATTCAATAAAATTCTTGCAGATGGGTTGGGGGGATATTCAAAATGCTATTAAAAATGGCATAGCAGATGCTGAGACAAATGTGTATGAGCATGGCGAGACGGGTGGCCATTTTTTCTCAAAGAAATATGTTGGATTTGTTAATTACGCAATTAGCCGCAAGAGTGAAGATATTAAAATAGATAATGTGAACGACCTTGTAGGGCACCATGTCATTGCCTGGAAGGGGGCTCACCTAGATCTAGGGCCAGAATTTGAGCGCCTTTTCTCGCCTGGAGGGGCAGGTAGCAAAAATTATGTCGAGATACAGGATTCACGAGATCAGGTCCGGGATTTCTGGCAGAACGAAGATTCTATTGCCATTATCGATAAGAGTATTTTTGCTCACTTCTCCATGAAACAGGGGCGCTCAATGGATGAGGTGGATACTCATAAAGTCTTTTTACCGGTTTCGAAATTTAAAATGGCGTTTAAGGATGAAAAGACCAGAGATGAGTTCAATAAAGGGCTGGCCCGTCTTTGTTCTATAGGTGAATATGCAAAGCTTCTTAGGAAACATGGTATTTCGGAAAAAGCGAATATCTGCGAATGAGCTGGTAATCTAGATGCTATTAGAGGCTTTTAGGATTTACTGGCACGCTAATTTCTACTCTGTGCATATATAAAACTGTATTTATTGACAGCTAGCCATCAAAAGAATAATCTTGGGCAAGCTGTCGAATTGTATGTATGGCGACCGATCATCCTTTCTTAAACCAGCCCCTAAGCCGGTTTTTTTGTGTTTATTATTTAATTAAGCTTTACTGTCGTTGATAAGCTTCTGTAGGCTTTAACTCATACTTTATATATTTTTTGATTAGATTTTTCGAAAGTGTGATCAGGTACTGGGTTTTGATGTGTGTTATAAGGTTAACTTTCTTCTCGAGCGATTAATTCAATTTATTTTTCAGTGAATTTTTATGTTTTTTAGAAATGCCATTAAAATAGTAGCTGTCTCTGTGGCTCTATTAGCCTTCGGTGCGCAAGCAAAAACTTTCAAGTATGAACTTCAAGATCTACATTCATCTAACGGTGAAATACAGTATCCTGGCCTAAATTTGAATGGCGCTAGTTCTGTGATTTTGACCGTTGATCAAGCGAATCATTCAGTACCCGCAATGCTTACTTCGTTAGAAATTAATTTTCCTCATGCGCCCGGTTTGTTAATAGGTAATTTCAAGGCAGATGATCAAGGTTGGAGATTTTATTCTACCGTCGATGATGTTTGGGTGTATCGTCAGCTTGATATTGCAGTAGATGGTTTCAATGCTGGAAATCCAAATAATGCAATGGTTCACATTGAAGGCTTTGTCTCTGAAGTTGAAAATTTTATTGGGGAAGAGCGTTCACTAAATTTTGAGCAAAGACTATTTTCTGTTCATGGACAATTAGTTGATGCGACTCCAAGCAAAGTTGTTGATGTCAAATCGTTTACAGTTGATGGCAGTCAGGTTGAGTTGTCGCTTAAAGATAATCCAGCTGTTGATCCAAATTCAAGCAATGGTGATATGGCATTTGTTATCGAATTGCTGTGGCTTGGAGAAGGGAAAGAAGTTTTTCATTTTCACGCACCCTACGGCGATGAGTCAAAGTTTTTTGAGGCATACAAGCTAGAAGTCTCAACAATGCCTGGGCCTGATGGTGATGAAACAGCTGTCAGTATTAAAGCTAAAGACGCGCAAGGTATGGAGTTTGAAACACATCATATTTATCTTAAAGATATGCTGAGGGAAGCTTACGAGCTTTAATCGCATCCTTATTTTTGATTTAAGCTTTAAGATACGCTGTTTATTTAAATCAGTTAAAAAGTATTAGAAGCTGTTTCATAACTTCTTTAGCGTAATTAACATGCAGGCAATATAGAAAAAGCTCTGTATGAAGATAAGTAGCGATCCCACCTGATAACTAAACGACGGTAGTTCCCTAGCCATGCAAAAGTTCGCTCAACTTTCCAACGTCGCATATATCTCCTAAGCTTTCTGCCATCTTGTTTCGAAGGTTTTCTTCTATTCCTACGGTGAGGGCAAATCAGGTCAATTTCACGGCGGGCCAAACTATGGCGTAGTGGATCAGAATCTGCAGCCTTGTCGTACACTAGTCGTCGAATTTTTGTATTTTCATAGGTAACATCGAGTAGTGGGTGTAATAAATTTACTTCTTCTGGTGAGGCCGAAGTAACGGTGCCTCCCAATGGAATACCTTCGCCATCGACCACCACCATCCACTTTGTACCCTTGCCTCGCTTAGTTTTTCCGACTTCTGCTCCCCTTTTTTTGCTGAAGCAAAGCTACCATCCAAAAAGACTTCTTTCCAATTAAGCAGGGATCTTTGATCGAGCTGTCCGAGAAATTTTCTCCAAGCCTCCAACCAAGCGCCTTGCTCTTCCCAAAACTGGAGCCTTCTCCAGCAAGTACTCGGCGAAGGGTAAGATGGGGGGAGATCCTTCCATCGTGCTCCTGAGCGCAAAATCCACAAGATACCTTCAAAACATGCACGGTTATCAATGGGTTTAGGACCTCCTTTTCCACGTTTTAGCTGGGGAAGGCAAGGCTCAATCAATTTCCACTGAGCGTCGGTTAATTCTGACTTAAGTCTACTCACACTTACTGGTCTTATCATTCCATGAGGTCGCAAGAATAACTGATTTCAAGTTATGAAACAGCTTCTAGTAAAATCGTTCTGTAGCGACACTTATTTTATAAAAATTAACCCGCCCTGTGCGGGTTTTTTTATTTCTGGTGCTTCCATGTTTGATAATGACTATTTCACAGAGTTGGAATTGGCCTGTCGTTGTTGTGGCAAAAATTATTTCAAAGATGAAACGCTCAGACGCCTGATCCAAGTTAGAGAGCGCTTTGGCAAGCCGATGATTATTAACTCCGATTACCGCTGCCCAGTTCATAACGCTCGATTAAATGCCACCATGACCCATACCACCGGGCAGGCTATTGATGTTCAGGTGGCGTCAGGCAGGGCCTACCGGTTAATTAAAATCACCCAGGAGGAAGGTTTCACCGTTATAGGGGTATGGCAAAAGGGGGCATTCAAAAGGTGATTCCTTCACCTGGATGACCTTGAATCAATGCCGGGCGAGCGTACCCGCCCTACAGTCTGAAGTTACTAGCCGTCCCGCTGAAGTGTATAAAATTTGTTCGGCAGTCTGATTTGAAAGATTACTTTGGAAAACTGGCGCGGAATTGCTTCCGAGGCAGTGATCAGGATAATAGTGGTCAAGATCATCAGTATATAAATGTTAGCAATAAGTATGAATAAAATCGAAGTTAAGATAACACCCGATGATTACTATCATTCCCAATGGGTTCATCAGAAGCTTAGTGTAAGCAAATTTTTTATCATTGCGCTTTTAACAGTCTGGCTTGCCTATTTTTTATATAGTGCTTTAAACGTTGAATTATCAATCGCCGTTGGTAGCGCCTCTGGCTGGCTACTTTGGTATTTTGGCTATTATTTGGTCTATCTGCGCTACAAGTGTAATAAAATTTATCGGCAGCAAAAGAGCTTAAATCTTCCAGCTCAATTCGAATGGGATCGTGAGGGCATTAATGCAATTAACGAAAGAGGGGTAGCAAAAATCAAATGGTCAGACTATGTCAAGTGGCGTGAAAGCAAGCGGATTATCATGCTTTATCAGTCAGATTTGATTTTTAACATTATTCCTAAATCATCATTTGAAAACACAGACCAGGAAAATGACTTTTTATCAAATCTGCAAAACATCAGCAGCTAATAAGACTAGAGGCTGTTTCATAACTTGAAATCGGTTATTCTCACGCAATTACATAGAAAAAAAGTTCAGCAATAGTGAGCCGATTCAAGTCAGAGTTAACCAATGATCAATGGAAATTGATCGAACCATGTCTTCCTGAATTAAAACGAGGAAAGGGAGGCCCAAAACCCATTGATAATCGGGCTTGTTTTGAAGGCATCCTGTGGGTTTTGCGTTCTGGAGCGCGATGGAAAGATCTTCCTTCACACTATCCATCACCGAGTACATGTTGGAGAAGGCTTCAGTTTTGGGAAGAGCAAGGAGCTTGGCTACATGCATGGAGAAGATTCCTGGAGCTATTGGATCAACAGTCTTTGCTTAACTGGGAGGAAGTCTTTTCTGATGGTAGCTTTGCACCAGCAAAAAAGGGGGCTTCGAAGTCGGGAAAACCAAGCGGGGCAAGGGTTCAAAGAGGATGGTGGTGGTCGATGGCGAAGGTATTCCACTGGGAGGCACCATTACTTCGGCCTCACCAGCAGAAGTAAAGTTATTACATCCATTGCTTGATGTTACGTATAAAAATACAAAGATTCATCGCTTAGTTTATGATAAAGCGGCGGACTCTGATCCTCTTAGAGATAGTCTGTTGAGTCGTGGAATCGACCTTATCTGTCCACACAGGATAAATAGGGAAAAAGCCTCAAGGCAGGATGGTAGAAAGCTCAGAAGGTATACTCGCCGTTGGAAAGTTGAGCGGACTTTTGCGTGGTTGGGAAATTACCGCCGTTTGGTTGTTAGATGGGAGCGATATTTGTCCACTTATCGTGCTTTTTTCTATATTGCATGCATGTTAATTACGTTAAATAAGTTATGAAACAGCTTCTAAGCACAATCGACCACTTCTTTATTATTTTGGGCTGACACCTTTTTGGTACTTCTGCGTTTTGGGAGTATAAATAAGCTACCTTGCGATTGTTGTCTCTAGCAGGTACCTAACCATATAAACCGGCCACTGAGCCGATTTTTTTACGTCTGGATAACTTTTAACTGGTGCAAGTCAAATGTACCCGTCCCACAATCTGGAGCTATTAAAGATTTCATTCATATCAAATTTACTCGGCAAGGTCATAGATAAGGCATTCCCAGGTAAGACAGAAGCCAACCACTTAAAGGCGCAGGTGGATTCAAAGTTAATCTCAATGGACCTGGAGGAGTTGAGAGCGGCTACCCAGGTAATCACTGCAGAAGCTGGAGGAGAGTCATGGCTACAAAGAAACTGGCGGCCAGTAACATGCTCACATTCGTGGGGCTGACCGTCTTTCATTGGTTGGGGTGGACAGCGCCAAACCTCAGCGAGAACCAGACTCTCGCCCTTCTGGAAATAGTAAAAATCGGCCTCGGAGGTTATGTGGTGGGGCGCAGCGTTGAGAGGGCAACTGTTGCCTGGAAGCAGTCATGACACTTCAGAATGCTCTGAGAGAAATAGCGGATAAGGCTGGCTATACGACTGCTATTGGTGCCGGAGCTTTCGCGGGTTGGTTCGCAAACAACTGGCTTGGCTTTGCTGGTGTGCTGATAGCTGCAGCAGGTTTAATGGTTAATTGGTATTACAACCACAACCACAACCACAACCACAACCACAACCACAACCACCAGCGCTAGAATCTGCAGGGCGGGGACGATGGGCGTTAGTGTAAAGCTGGATACTTCAAAGTTTGATCAAGCATCTGCTGAATTAAAAAAGCAATTACCTTATGCCAGTTCTGTCGCACTCAATAATGTGGCGTTACGAATCCGGGGAGAAGAGGGTGCAGCTATGGGGTGTGTATTTACAAACCCAGCAAAGTTAACGCTGAACTCCGTATTGGTAAAGAAAGCCACGAAGCGTTCAGGTATTGCCAAAGTCTTTATCCGTGATCAGGTTTCCAACGGTACTGCACCCGGCAAATACCTGGCCCCTTCGGTCATGGATATGAACTGGAACGACAAGTGCTTTGAGCGAGCCCTTTGGCATATGGGTGTTCTGCCTGCTGGTATGTATGTGGTACATGGCAAGGCGGCAAGATTAAACAAGCATGGGAATATCTCGGTCGGAGCCTATAAAAAATCCTGGCTGAATTGCGGGGCAGCTCTGGTACTGCTGGTGGTGCAGGTAGTTCGCAAGGTAAGAAGGGTAAATATTTCGTTGGCAAAGTTAATGGTGTCTTAGGAGTATGGAAGAGGGCAGGCGATAAACGCCGGCCAATGGTTAAGCCCATCCTGATTTTCCTCAAAGGCAAGCCAGATTACCGCAAACGTTTCCCTTTTATCCGAATAGCTGAAGGCATAGC
This sequence comes from Microbulbifer variabilis, assembly GCF_023716485.1. Taxonomy (NCBI): domain Bacteria; kingdom Pseudomonadati; phylum Pseudomonadota; class Gammaproteobacteria; order Cellvibrionales; family Microbulbiferaceae; genus Microbulbifer; species Microbulbifer variabilis. The sequence continues at coordinate 2,831,743 of NZ_CP092418.1, read as the reverse complement.
GCGGCGTCACCTGCCGATTGAACTGGATAAGACCATGGACCATGCGATTGCGACGCAAAGAAACGTTGAGCGGGTCCTCCTGAGGGGACCAACACACGGGTGATTCGGACCGAGTTTTTTAACAGGTATCTGAAATTTCATAGGGGGTTATACCTTGGCTGCTGATATCTCTCTTGATGACCAGCCCACTCAATCGGGTTTTGTATGTCTAGTTGGTGCTTCTCAACCTGCTATTGCCAGCACTACAAAGCTCAGTTTTTTACGGTAGGTGCCAGTTTCAGAGTTTGGCTGCGAGCGGCTGCGAACTACCGCAACCACCTTATCCATTGCAGATCCAAGCACCGCCACGATCACCGTCAGCCAGCTAAGCAGCATCACCGGCCCAGGCCGTCCGCACAAATCACCATATAAGCAGGAAAAAATCATGAGCAACACACCGAATAACGGCATCCCCTACGCCCAGAAAGGCACCCTAGACCCCGCCCTGGATACTGCTGCAGCTGGAAATAGGGGGTATTTTTAGCGGAACCGAAAACTGGCCTTTTAACCCTGTACGGTGCTTAGTTAGCTGCGCTGGTTGACAGAGTATTATAGTGGTTTTGTCCATCTCTAAAGATGACTTCTAAAAGGGCAGTTAACTTCTTTTGAAGCCGCTGAAAATGCTCTTGATCCTTATCTAAAATCCCAACCGACTGCGCGGCAAGCTTAGTTGATTTCCTTAGGTCTTCAATCAGCCTATGTACTTCTGGCCCGAAATGCAGGGTCAGTTTCTCCAGCTTGTCATCAACTTTATTAAAGCGCGTGATGAAGGCTTCTTTGGATTTTGTAGCTTTGCGGTCTGAACTATCGCCTTTTCTTATTTTCTCGAACTCCGTTAGAAGGCGGTTTAGTTTCGACTCCAGGCCATGTATCAAAAGCACGGCGTTTTCATACGCCTTCATCTTATGGTCGTAAGGGACTTTTCTCTCAGGAACTCCGCCGTCAAACCATTTTTAATGGCTTTATTACCTCCAGAATATAAAAGCGCTAATTAGGAAAAAGGCTATCGTGACAACGGCAGTGCGAATGATTTTTGTTCCAAGTTCGAATTCGTCCATGATTTTTCCTTAAAAGGGGGATGTCGTCGTGCGGCTGGAGGTATAGCTGAGTAGGGCCGCTGATCTCGTAGGCAGTTGAAGTGGTTAACCCTCTAGCCTTACATAGTTCCATTGCGGCTATGACCATTCCGAGTGGATGAGGATGGTTGTGATAGGAGGAGATAGCCTATTAAAGCAGTAAATAAGCACTTGAAAACCTCGAGTCGCAACACGAGGTTTTTATTGACCTGGCTTTAGCGGCTAATCACTAGCCTTGCCCAGGCTCTGGTCTGACTCCGCCTGTCCCACCTTCTACTGTCCCAGCTTTGATATCAGTTTCTACATTCATCATGTATTCCTTTTAACTAAAAAATAAAGAGCATTCAAAAAGGTTGGTGTGGAGTCTATGGAAACTTAAAGTATTCATGTGACTTCCATATGGCAATTATCAGGCCAACTGAAAATACCTAAAATCTATTTATGGGGCAATAGTTGTCTTAATTTATAAATCATTATTTTTAGTGCAATTGTACTTATTAGGTTGTTCTGGTAACTCTGCAGCAGGCCGCGAGGGCTGACTCAGTAGCGAGCTGTATTGTTGAGGTGGTCAACCGCCTGGCCGTGCATCGTTCTATTACAGCTATGGCGAAACCTAGTGGGTGAGCGTTTTATGGGCTGCCTTGGGGTAATCAGGCAAGTTGACTCGCTTTATATATCCGAGATATAAACACCTTCATCTATCCACAGGAAAAAAGTACTAACCTTTCGATTTCTAAGGGGTTTTCAAAATGATATATAGCAGCGAAAATGTCGGGATATGATGTGGCTGCAATACATCCACATATGTACGCTGGTGCCAACTGTCAGTAGTCTAATGTTCCTACAGGATTTTTTAAATCGTTGCCGAAAGAGGTCTGTAGATATATTACAGCTGCTTTTGAATACACTGTTATAAGCTAAGGAATCGTTCCATGAAGCCAGCATTTCTACTTCTAATTTCGCTATTATCGATTTCCGCTTTTGGATAGATTGGTGGTGCATGGATAGCTGAGAGTACTATCAAAAACAGTTATGGTGAACCAGCGGATATCTTTGAGCTAGTCCTCATCAGAGATGGCATAGACGTGTGTGGTTATTTTTATGGTACAACGCGGAGTAGAGCGAAGATCGATGGCTCCATTTTAGACGATATAAATGACCCAAAGGTGATCGGTACGTTTAAATCGAATGAAAATATGATTTTAACTCTATATAGTAACCATCAGGCACGACCTGTAAATGGATCGGTGAAAATTACCGATGATACTCTAATCTGGTCTGTGGGAAGCAAAGACTATCCACCAACGATTTGGCGCACTGCCGAGCTATCGCGCCGTAAATTGAAAGAGTATTAGCTTTTTACACTTAAAAAAATGTGCAGTAAAAGCTTATAACAAGCGCGTGCATTTGATCTTCGCTTCGCTGTGGCAAATGACTCGGGCATTAAGCATCCTATGGAAATTAGCCACGAGGAATATCTCGAAGAGAAGCGTAAGCGTGCCGTTGAATTCGCAAGCGGAATGATTGATGGCTCTATTCACTATCTTGAGGGAGCAATTGAACTTTCTTTACTAAGGTTTGAAGTCGGTCTGCCCGAAGATGATAAAGATTTTCTGGCAATTGCTGGTGTCGCTTCAGAAATCGATCATTTGCCGATCGGTACATCAAGGTAATATTGGTCTAATGAAGCCCTTGAGCGGCACGAGCCAGAAATACAGCAATCTATCAAGTGGGCAAAGGAAGTCTCTTTGTCAGAATGTATATCTATCGTAGCAAGGTTCAATACTTAGCAAGGCCAGGCAGTATCGCCAGCAAAACTGGCTGGACCCCGCTACGCTCGCCCGCTGTTGGCGGCGTTATGTGTAAAGTAAGGTAGTACTAATGAGTATGGACAAAGAAAATATCTCAGACTTTTCTGGTAAATGTATTTCAATGCGTTTGACAGACTTGGAATGCAGTCATGATTTGCACAATCCACGCTTTGAATATCAAGGTGGAAAACTATTTATTGTTGGTGAGATTTCAGTTGGATGCAGTGAGTCAGGTTGGAATGCTGGTCATATTGGCGCAGCTGAATGGGCGCAAGTTAGAAGCTATATGCTTTTCGATGGTTTTAAAGCGTATACAAAAGCAATAAAAGTGTCTGAGTCGTATTACGAAAATAGTGAAGAGAAAAACTCATAAGGAGTTACTGCATCTGACCACTTACACTGCTCTCCCTTTGTGCTGTACGCTACGCTAGCACAAAGCGGCTCCATTCCGATGGTGGCTGAGTAAGGTGTTAGCCGTTGAACACACGTAGGTATGATGAGGGATAGAAACCAAGCATTAGTCTTTATCGTCTTGGTGCTTGCAATTAGTTGGAGCTTGGAGGCGTTCATCATCGCCAGCGGGGGTGTCAGGAATTTCGGCCCGCTTTGGATAGTCGCCCTGATGTGCATCCCTGGCTCTCTTTCAATAGTGCTGAGACTCATCCTGAAATCTGGATATGAAGATGTCAGCTTTCGGATCGGAAAGGGACGCTACTACGTCTATGCAGTCGCAATTCCATTCCTATTAGTATTGCTAACGGGTCTGGTATCTGCAGCCATCGATATCCGGCAATTCTCGCTGGTGTCATTGGAGCAACTGATCCAACTCAGCCCTGTTCTTCTGTCCGTCTTAGTGCTTGGCCTGATCGGCGCATTTGGGGAAGAGCTCGGATGGCGCGGATTCCTATTGCCAAAGTTGGTAAGTGGTGGTGTTAAGAACCCCTATCTCGTCAGCGGACTTGTATGGGCGTCCTGGCATCTTCCACTCATTGCTTACGGAGGTTTCTACCAGACAGATTATACGTTGCTCATGGCGTTGATCTATGGCCTCGGTATTATCGCCATGAGCTTTGTATTCAGCGAGCTCAGAATGCGCTCGGGATCAGTCTGGGTTGCCACCATCGCCCACACTGCTCACAATTTCTTCTTCCAGTTCGCGGCTCCTGTATTGCTTTTAACGGAATCGGGTTCGCGTTCAAAGCTTTGGGATATGGTGGCCAGCGATACTGGTTTGTGTATCGCAGTGTTCTATGCTGTTGCGTACCTCGTTTTTCGTCATGCCGTTCGACGGGGCAAGGCTTTTGATCGGTGTTTATCGCCTAAAGCCCCGATAAATCAGTAGCGGACCTTGGTGGGGGTAAGCCACCGGGGCCAGTGCCTTTGGTGGTTAGGGTTTGTCGTTCCTACAAGGAGGTAGACCATGCCTTTGACCGCTCACGTTCAACAACTTCACCACGTTAATAATCTATGTGCGGGCCTGGAATGGGTGGTTGGCTGCCCCAATCAGAATGCGCGCACCGCCTTGCTGCAGCTGATTGGTGAGGAGGTGGCCCTCAGCCTGGATGAGCACATGAACAACAAGCCGGCGGCGATCTTTATGGCGTGGGCAAATGGGGATTCCATGATGGGGCTCGGTATCTTTGACAAGGATTAGTTGATTGTCGATCGCTCGCTAAAGCCTACCCATGGCGATGTGGTGGTGGCCCTGGATGGGCAGCTGACCTGCAAGGTGCTGGACCAGCAGCAGGGGCGGCTGCTATCTGCGAATGATGACTACGCGCCGATCCCTATTTGGGAGGGGCAGGAATTGATTGTGGAGGGGGGGTAAAGGCTTCGGTTTGTTACTACCGGCCGCGCTGAATGCTGGTATTGGTGGACTGCAGTTAGCAGATATTCAAGCCCGATCTGCACGGGAGCCCGGTGGTGGTGCCCTCAAATAACGACGGCTTTGTGGTGGCGCGCTCCAAGGAGGCGAAGTTATTAGGTATAGGCGACCTGGAGCCCTTCTATAAGGTCCAGCACCTGCTGCGTGCGCATGGAGTGGCTAGCTTCTCCAGCAATTACCTTCTGTATGGCGATATCTCCCACCGGATAATGACAATACTGAGGGAGTTCAGTCCCAACGTGGAGGTCTACAGCATCGACGTGATGTTTTTGGACCTGCACGGGCTGCAGGAGGACTGGCAGGACTACGGCCGCAAGATCCGCAATACCCTCTGACGTAATATCTGTATGTCCGTGGGTGTGGGTATTGCGCCCAGTAAAACCCTGGTCAAGCTCGCCAACCGCGCGGCCAAGAAAATCCCCAAGTGTGATGGTGTCTGTGCGTTGGACACGCCAAAGAAGTGGCAGTGGATGCAGCGCCGCACAGCTGTTTTTATCATATCTATTCCTTCTGAAATATCTTTGTAGAAGCCTTGTCTAATTGGTTGATTTAACATTTTTCTGTAGGCTTTAAGTCGGTAAGCCATCCGCACAGAAATGGTCAGATCTTAGCTTTACCGTTTTGAGGGAATCTTGGAGTTGAAAGGGAATATTTTGAACTCTGTCTTGAAAAAATGCAGCTGGCAAGAAATTGTACTTTTTTGGTGTTATATCGTCTAATTTTATCATTTTTTTGGGTGCGGTCGATTTGGGAATTATGTACACTTGGTTTTATTAGTTTTAGGGAGTGATAATGAAAAATTTAGGCTTAATTGCAACTTTAATGCTTGCTTCAGTACCAGTTTCAGCGAGTGACTCACTGGATATATGCTTAGTTACGGGGCACCCAGCATCAGATATAAAATATGAAAAGATCCAAAGAATTAAAATAGGTAAAAATTCTTATGGCAGTGTAACTGATGTTTTGCAGGTATTTGCTGATAAGGCTGATGCCTTAGGAGCTAATGCAGTAATAAATTATGTCGGCTCTCAGCGTTTCGGATTTTGGCCTTGGCGTTTTGTTCGCCCAGTGGTTAGGGGTGAAGCTGTCAAGCTTTATTTTAGTAATGGTCAAACTTGCAGAGATATTGGTGGTGCAACGGTTAGAGAGGTTATTAAAACCAATAAAGAGCCTCATCACATTTAACTATACAATTGTTGTAATCTAAGTTTCGGTTATGGCTATCTTCTACTGTATCTTAGCGCAAAAGGTGTCGGTAGCCTCAGGCAATTGAGTTGTGTACTGGGTTTAATTCACTTCAGGACAATGCTTCTGAGTAGAAGTAGCCATATAGACGATGGGTTGAATCAGCAAAAAAATAGCAGTGGCTCTTTGTTTATAGGGGACAATGGTGTCCAGAGAAAATTGAATGTGCGGTAAGTATTTACATTGCCTACTTGAATCGCTAGATGGGAAGATTTCCCTTGGGAGTGACTTGAGTTTTGCTGGACTGCTCAAGCCACTCCCTTTATTCACTCGGTTAGTCTTGATGCAGATACGTATTCGATAAAGATATGACCGTTAACCCTTCCTATAGGATCGTAACCGTTGCACCAATACGAATATCCAATGTGAGGACGGTCGGGCCCATTACTTGCGGCACCTGGTGGGATGTCATCCATATCTATAATAAGAGACCAGGTGCGCTCCCGAGTACCATGCCCCACCGTTCGTGAGCATTTCCACTCAACTGGTGTATATCGACTAGTATCGCCTGAAGCCGTCATAGTTACCTCAAAGTCATCTATTGTTAGGTTTAAGCCAGTTGCAACGTTAATTCGCGCTAATGCACGTGCTCTAGCTTTGCCCTCTTTGCCTCTTGCGGCAAACCCAGTGCTTGGTGGATTGTCTTGTAAGTCTTCGTCGTGTTCTGTGAGTTGATAAGGTGGAATTTTTGTAGAACCTCTTAAAGCAACCATTCGGAAACTCCTAGATTAAATAATTATTTTAAATGGCAGCCAGAATGCATTTTAGGCTACATCGAGAGGGTACGACATTTGCCCCCAAGACGAATTTAATAACTTATTAGGAGGCTTCTCTATCATGCGATACTTCACTGTGTTTTCCTGCTTTTCATCTAAATGAGAGGGCAAAAGTTCTTAAGTGTAAATTAATATTGTTACTCCACTAATAAATGCTTCTTTATTTACCCTTTACTTCAACAGAGCAGCAAAGCTGTTATACAGTCTCCTTACTCCATCGATGACATTCGTAATTGTACGATCGGGAGGGGAAAGATTATTGCGAATTTAAACCGTCCAGGGTGACTTTCTATGAAAGAAGGAATGGGGCATATCGAGATTACTACCACCAGGGCAATTGTTCAGAATAAGGGAGGCTATATAGGAGATGGATCGAATCAACAAAATATTCGACCAGGAGGCGCTTCCAGTTGTAGTAATACATTAAGGAATGATCAAAGGCTCGTATACAGCCTGCCTTGATCTAAGAGCAGCATAGCTCCACTGGGTATTTCTTGATATTCCCGGGCCATTACCAAGGCCTTTGTTGTTAATGTGGCATTTGCTTGCTTTGAGAGGGACCATTTGACGATGCATGTGAGCATGCAAATCGATGGTGGTTGCTAGGCAACACCAGTCTTAACCAAGCCCAGATATAGGTAGTATCAACGCGCTAAATTTTGATTGGGCTTCTCTGCATTAAACTGGCGGTTAAGTTCATTTGGCGTGTCTAAGTGCGCAATTATTTCGCTTCTGTATTGATGAGATTTAGGAATACTTGCATATCAAGCCGGTCTCACACACTTGCCGTCTAACTTTGAAACTCACGATTGATATCCCTGTCGATAAGGTAAATTGACGATTTTGTGGCTTTCTCCTGAGCTATGGCTGCGTTAGAAGGGCTCAGTGACTTGGAAGTGATGCTGCATTCTAGGTAGTTCAGAGGAGTTTTTCTTTCTGCTATATTCGAAACGGTATGCCCGATATGCTTCAATCACTTTGCGGGCTAGCTTCAAGCTAATCAGTCTCTCAGCGTGTGCGATTCTTCTTGTTGAGTGCCAAGAGGGCGAGCTCCTTTTTAAACCTTTTTCTCTCTTGCTGGGCTGTCAGTATGGCTTTAAGCTCTTAAATTTTTATTGCTCAGTTGTTAGCGCTTTATTTGCGGGTATGTCTCCATACGTTCTGTCTCATATCAAAATGTTGATAGTTTAGTGGCGCTATAATCTATTTCTGGCGGATTTCTTAGGCGTCATGTTTAATTTGATGTCTCAATTTTGGCGAATATTTTTACCTGAAGTAGTATGGCGGTATTAGAAAATAGAAACTTGTGAGCTGGTACCTATTGTTGGGAGAAGTTGTAGTTGTACTAATTTAACGAGGAGAGTTAAGGTGGGGCTGGTTTGGAAAAAATTATATCGCTTATGACAATGATGTGAGTTAGCTGATAAGGCTTGCTAGAAAATGTTTAATTGTTGTTTAGCTAATTCTGCTGAATTGGTCGTAAATAAAAGCCTAATTGAAACTTGACGATTGCCTTGAAAGGTGGCGGTTTGGTTTGCTTGCGATGAAGATATTTTGGCTATTTATTGAAAGGCTTCTCCTTTAACATAAAATGGGTTTGAAAGATGAAGATATTTATGCGTGCATTGGCATTCTGTGTTTTGTGTGTTGGATATTGTAATCAGGCATTTTCTATTGAGATTCTCGCACATAGGGGGGCATCTGGTGAATATCCTCAAGGTACAGAGCTAGCGTTTGATAGAGCATTGGAGCAAGGTGCCGATATACTAGAGTTAGATGTTCATCTGTCGAAAGACTATTTTGTCATCATTAATCATGATTCAGATCTTAAGGATAATGTTGGGATACCTGAAAAAATTGCGGATTTGACGTTGGGTGAAATTAAAACCCTTGATGCTGGTCACGAATTCACATTAGATAATGGCAGTAGCTACCCTTTTAGGGGGCAAGGACTCACTCTGTTAACTCTCAATGAATTGTTTGAGCGTTACCCAGATGGCTATTTTAATATAGAGATTAAGCCCAATGATAAGACTCTTTCTGAGGCTCTTTGGCAAGTCATTGCAGATTACCGTATGGAGAAGCAAGTTACTGTTGCTAGCCAGCATAGTAAAGCCATGAAGTACTTCCGTGAACTTAGCGGGGGTCAGGTTAGAACCAGCGCAACTATAAGTGAGCTTATCGAAGCAAGTCTTGCTTGGAGTACGGGTTTTGGCTGGGCTTTTCAGCCCAAGTTTGATGTTGCACAATTGCCATATAGTATTACGACCAAGCCCTATGTACGCTTTTTTCAGAAAAAAGGAGTGGCTGTGGACCTTTGGACAGTGAACAATGAAGACCATATTGAGCGTAGTATATCATTGGGTGTAGATGGGATTATTGGCGATTATCCAGGCCGAATTTATCGAGCGCTTGTTGATGCTGGTGAGCGTTAACTGATCACTTTATTTTTAAAGGCTATGGAAGGTTGAAATGTAAAAAATTTTAAAGTGAATTGGATCCTTATTGTATTTTGGGTACTCTAGTGATACTTAGTTGGTTCCAAGGCGGCTTCTTTTAGCCCCAATTCCTGATGAATTAAGTACCTTCCTGATTGAATGGTTTGGATCTGGTTACAAATACAGAGATGCCGTAATGAGTAGGCTGGAAATTGATGTATTTGGATTTTTGGTGGGTGCTTAGGGGGGATTTCGGTGTGACAATGAATCTAGCAGTTGGAGTTTTGTGTTGATCTGCTGTTTTTAGTAGTGTTTAGTTATCATAATATGGGGAGGGGGTTAGATGTATAAAACAATTCTTTGCGCTATAGAGGCTTCCAAAGAAGGGCGCTTTGTGCTTTCAAGGGCTGTAGAACTTTCAAGCCAGCATGAAAGTAAGTTAATCGTATTAAATGTGCTTCCCTACAGCTTTTTGCCTAAGGATTATCAGCGAGAGCTTAAAGAGGATGCTATTCCGAAGTTTGAGGAGATAGTTTCAGATTTCGGTATCTCTAAGAAAAATAGAATCCTGAAAGTAGGTAAGCCCTATGAGGTGATTTGCAAGGAAGCTGAAAAAAGAAGTGTAGATTTAATCGTGCTCGGGACTCACTCTAAGAAAGGTATAAGCTCTCTAATAGGCTCTACAGCAAATAGTATCGTAAATTATGCTCATTGTGATGTAACTTTAGTGCGAATTTAATTGACACTGAAATTATTTGTTGTTGTTAGTTGAGTTGCTCGCTACCAAAGCTAGCCGGTGCTGTTATCTAAGTAATTGTTATGTGAGTAAATCTTAGCCGAGTAACTATTGATTATAGTTACTCGGCTCCGGTTGTACGATTTAAAGCGGAAATTTTAGGCCTACCACAAATCTACCCTGCTACGAGACGGAATGAGGCGGCAGTCCAGAATTTGAGTTCTCAGCTTCCTTGAATTCATCCTCTTGCTCTTCAGAGATAGGTGCATTGCGTAGAACTAGGAAGCCGGCAACTCCGGCGATTACAGAAGCTAGTAGGATACCGGCTTTCGCCTGCACCAGAAGTTCG